>JBBRNM010000084.1:0-7741 GCA_038230295.1 Candidatus Limnocylindrales bacterium | reverse complement strand
TCTGCCTCGCCGGCCCGGTTGTGGACCAGGACGAGGCTTCGCTCGGCGCCGGAGCCGTTCGAGAAGGCGAGGACATCCTCGACGATCGAACCGTGCTCGCCGATCGCGTCGTACAGGCGGAACCGCTCCGTCCCCGCGAACGACGCCCGCCGTCGGAGCAGCGGCACGATGACCCGCTCGAAATGGGCGACGTGGGGCTCGTCGATCGGCTCGTCCCAGCGGGCTCGCCGGAACTCCATGCCGTAGCGCTCGCGATAGCCCTCGATCTGCCCGTGGCCGAGCATCGGGAGGCCGGGCAGCGTTGCCAGCAGGGTCATCGCCGCGAACGCCTTGTCAGCGGTCCCGAACTGCTCGGCGGCCGGTCGCTCGTCGGGGTTCGTGAGGAAGTTCACGAACCGGCCGAGGACCCCGGGATCGAACTCCAGCGTGTCGTGCAGGACCTTCCGATAGCCCGCGTTGTCCTCGTCGCGGAGCATGTGCATGAACGCCGAGTTGTAGACCCGGTGCATGCCCAGGGTGCGGACGAAATAGCCCTCCAACAGCCAGAACGCCTCGGCCAGGAGGAGCGTGCCGGGCACCTCGACAGCCACCCGATCCACGACCTCGCGCCAGAACTCGCGGGGCATCGCCCGGTCGAAGGCGGCCGTGGACAGCGCGTGCTCGGCCCGCGATGGAATGGCCCCGCCGGCCCCGGGCTCCGGGTACCACAGGCGCCGGATGTGCCGTCGCGCCAGCACCATCGCCGCGTCGAACCGCAGGATCGGGGCCCGTCGCGCCACGTCCAGGATCGTCTGGATGACCGCCTCGCGGACCGATGCCTGGAGGTAGTCGAGCTGGGCCGTGTCGTTCCAGGGGAACGAGGTCCCGTCATTGCCGTGGTACATGAAGCGGGTCTCGCCGCTCGCGGTGTCGCGACGCCGGAAGACGACGGCCGCATCGGTGCCGTCCCAGTAGTGATCCTCGAGCATGATCTCGACGCGCGAATCGGGCGAGAGGTCGGGGCCCTCGAAAGTGTACGCCGGGAATGGCGGCTCCGGAACGGCGATGAAGCGGTCCGGATGCTCGATGACCCAGCGCGAGTCGAGGCCCATGTGATTCGGCACCATGTCCGCGGCGAGGCGGATGCCGCGCGTTCCGGCGCGCTCCCGGAGGTCCTCGAACGCGGGCTCGCCGCCGAGATCGTCGGCGATCCGGTACTCGTCGATGGAGTAGGCGGACGCGACCGCATCGCTGTCCCCTCGGCGGCGCTTGATCTCCGCCGACGCGCGGCTTCGCTGCCACAGCCCGATGAGCCAGAGGCCGGTGATCCCGAAGCCGACGAGGCGATCGAGCTCCTCGTCCGGCACGTCGGCGAGCGTCACCACGGGGCGGCCGTAGCGCCGGGCGAGCTGTTCGAGCCAGACGTGGCTCGACTTGGCCTGGAGGACGACGCGCGGCATCCATTCGGTGTCCGCGGAGAAGGCCTCGGTCTCGACGTCGAGATCGCGGTAGTCCGGCGCATCGGCGACGGTCGCGGGTCCGAACGTCGCCACGCCGGCGGGGCCGCGCAGCTCCGCCGCCCGCGCCTCCTCGGCGAGGACGTCGAGCGCGAGCGAGATCCGCTCTGCGAGCGCCGGATCGCCGGCGATGAGGTCGGCCCAGTGCTCCCGGACCCAGCGGAGCTGGGCGGCCAGGGAGCCAGGCGCGCGGACGAACGGCTCGCGGAGGCGGGCGGGGAGCGGCAGCTCATCGTCGAGGCTCGCCGCGCCACGGCCGGTTCCGCCCGCGACGCTCCGCTCGCCGCCCCGGCGGCGCCGCACTCGTTTTCGGCCGCCACCTGCCGGGGCGGTCGCGGGGACGTCTCGACCCCCGAGCTCGTGTTCCGCCGTCGCGACGAGCTGGGCGTAGAGGCTCCCATCCCGGAGCGGCCGATCGTCGACGAGCTCCCGCACCGCCTTCGCGTCGGGATTGTCGTTGAGCGCGGCGAGGATGAGCAGCTCGGCGACGACGTCAGGCGAGGGCGGCGTGTCCTCGGGCGGGAAGGGGGTCTCACGGTCGCGGAACTCCCGCTCCCACGCGTCGGCAACCTTGGCGATCGCGCCGTCGCCGAGGGCCTCGCGGGCCCGATCGATGGCCCGGTCGAGGTCGACGCGACCGGCCTCGCGCTCGCGCTCGACGATCCGGTGGAGGACGGCGTCGAGCGCGGCGAGGGCCGTGACGTCGCCCGCGGCCGCGAGCGGCTCCAGGCTGGCGCGCTCGGCGCGATCGGCATTCAGCCGGGCTGCGATTCGACGGGCCGCCGTTGCGTTGCGCGCATCGAACGAGCCGTCCTTCGCGACAAGAGGCGGTTCGAGCTTGTGGCGGTGGCGCGCGGTCCGCGCGAGGGGTGTCGCCCGCATCGGGGCGAAGGATGTCACGCGCGAGCGAGCGGCATTGCCTCGGCGGCAGGAGCGGGCCGGCTCCGACCGGCCACGGCGTTCGCGATCGCCCGACGGAGGAGCTCGAGGCCGGCGGGGTCGAACTCGTACGCCCAGGGCCGGACGCGCTCCGGTCGGTCGAGCGTCGCGTCGAGGCCCTTCGCGAGCGCCTCCCGGGACATGAGGATGATGTCGGCGGTCCGATCGACCAGGGCGATGCGCTCCGGGTCGTCAATCGTCGCGGCGATGAGCTCCACCCCGCGGGTGCCCGCGATCGAGAGGGTCTCGGTGATGTTCTCGGCGCCACGATCCGAGGCACAGACTACGCCCACGCGACTGCCCTCGGGCAGGGCCGAGATCTCGTGCACGAGCTCGAGGTAGCCGGGGCCGACGAGCATTGCCACCACGGGCGCCTTGCCGCCGACCAGGGCCTGGGCCTCATCGGCATGGAACGTCGTGGTCGCGACGAGGTCGTAGTGGAACCGCTCGAGGCGCTCGGGGAGCTCCTCGAGGAGCGTGCCCTCGGCTTCGATGCTGCCCGCGAAGTCGGCGTTCAGCCGCTCCGCGTCGTAGCCGGCATCGGCGGTCGTGCACTCGGCGAACAGGACGCGGACGAGCTCACCCGGCAGCCGCCGCTCGGAAGCGGCGGCAAAGGTGGCCGCGGCGACCTCGTCCGCGGCAAACCCGGCGTGGGCCGCTCGGCGGAGCATCTCGGAAACGATCCCGGCGAGGGCCTCGGGGCGGCCGCGGTGCGGCGGTCGCTCGGCAACGATCGTGCCGGCGCCATAGCGGCTCGCGACATAGCCCGCATCGGCCAGGCGGCGGTAGACGGCGCGAATCGTGTTGGGGTTGACGCGGAGGGCAGCCCCGAGCTCGCGGACGGGTGCCAGTCGGACGCCGGGCTGGAGCCGGCCGGAGTCGATTTGATACGCGAGCTGCCAGAAAATCTGGGTCGAGATGGGGACGTCCGAGTCTCGCTCGACGTCGAGCGCCTGCCGGGCCGCGATAGGGGGCTCCGGAGGGGTCTGATACGTTGACATAGTTCGCTAGTCCAAGTACATTATTGGCCTAGTCAACTGTACCAAACGAACCGCAGCAAAGGTGGTCCCAATGGCCTTCCTCATCATCTTCGGTGCGATCGCCCTGGGACTCCTCATCTTCGACCTCGTCGCGGTGACCCTCGGCGCGGACTCGCGGCCCGGTCTCGTGGACGATCGGCATCTCAGCGGTTACCGAACCGTCTGACCCCGTCGGACCCGCACATTTCTCGTCAGCCCGTGGCGCGCAGGCCGCGGGCTGACGGCGTTTCAGGGCCCACGTCCACGGATCCGCGATCCCGGTCGGTCGCGACCCGATGCTCCACGCTGCCGAGCCACTGCTTCCCGGGCTCGAGGTCGATCAGCCACGAGGTGAGCAGGGCGCTGCCCTGGTAGACCCGCTCGAAGCCTTCCTCCGAGTTCGACACGGTCTCGATCGGTGCCCACCACGCGTCGCACGCGGGCGAAATCGCGGTGTCGATTCGCACGCCGAGCCAGTCATTGCCCTGGGCGAGGCATCCAATGCCTCCGGCAGCGCCGCTGCCGTCGTGTCCGGCCCGCTCGCCTCCGATCTCCCACCAGGCCGACGGATTGCCCCCGCCACCGAGCATCGTCGTCGCCCATTCGAGTCCCAGGCGGGCGCGAAGCGGTCGGTCGGACCGGTTCGTGATCGAGAGGTCGAGGTGGAGCAGCGGGTCGAGGCGCCCGCCGCCCAGTGAGATTGTCTTGCGCGCCTCCAATCTCTGGCTGCCCTCGAGCATCCCGATCGCGGTGACCGCGGCCCGCCCCGCCGCGAGCTCCTCGAGCCGAAACGGCCCCGCCACGAGATTCCCCAGATCCGGTCCGCCGCCGGATGCCCAGTCCGCGGGCGTCGCCTCGGCGGGCAGGAACCGGATCAGGCCACTCCGCCGCTCGTAGCCGTCGTAGACGAGCCGGGCGGCGAGGCCCCGCTCCTTCGAGCGTATGGCGTCGTGGATCGAAGCCGGTCCGGCGTCCTCGCCTTCGCCCTTGGCAGCGTCGCCTCGCTGCCGAAGCACCTCGTGATAGCCCTCGGGGCGGCGCCGGAGGACGCTCGTGGTGGCGTGCCGGGCGGCCCGGAGATCCCAGGCGCCAATGCCGGCGCCCTCGTCGAGATCGATCGTCACGACCTGGCCCGGCATCGCGAGACGGATCTCGTCGCGCCCGTCGAGGTCCAGGTCGAGGACCTCGGCGGCGTCGAGCGTCCCAAGGACGCGGTCGGCGATGTCCTCGGCGGCGATGAGGTGCTCGTGGGTCGCCGCCCGCATGTGGGCGATGTAGATCCCGCCGAACAGGCCGTGCCAGTAGCAGTCGTTCGACTGGCCGAGATGGAGCTCATCGACGGCGGTATCTCGATCGGGGCCCTCAAATAGGGAATCGACCTTCGCCGACGCCCGCAGCATCTGCTTGTGGAGGTCGTTGATCTCGCGGTATTTGACCTGAAAGTTCCGCCACGACGCGCCGCGGAGCCAGCGCGCCTCCGGAGCGCCCGTCTCGCGGGCGTGGTGGAGCGCCGCCGCGAACGCGATGCCTTCGGCCGCCGGGAGGGCCCATTCGGCCATCTCGTCGTAGGAGCCGGTCGGCACGTACGCCCGGCCTACCGGAGCGTGGCCCGCCAGCCAGTGACTCGGGCGCGTCGTCGCGAGCCACTCCGCGTTCGCCTCGATCGCCGCGAAGAACCGCTCGACCCAGCGTTGTTTGCCCCAGCAAAGCTCCCACGTCGACGGCCAGGCGCCGAACTTCTCGCCGTCGTCACCCATGACCCCGAGGCGGTCGTCGGCCTCGGTCGCGTTGGCGCGGAGGTGGTCGATGACCTCGTCGACCTCCCGGAATGGGATGCGGTAGCGGAGGCCCTTCTCGGTTCCGAAGACCGTGACGAGACGGCCCTGGTCCTCGGTCGTGTACGGCCCCCACATCGCCTCCTCGGCAATGCCCGCCGCGCGAAAGTGGGCGTCATCGAGGATCGTCCAGGCATAGCCCGCGTCCGCGAGCGACGTCGGGAGGTCCGGCTCCCAGACCCGCTCGGCCAGCCACGCGCCCGTCGGCCGGACGCCGAACGACCCTTCGACGAGCTCGGCCATCCGGACCAGCTGGGCGACGCGGTCCCGCTCGGGCAGCGAGACGAGCACCGGCTCGTAGAGCCCGCCGCCAAGGATCTCGACCTGGTCCCGCTCCACGAGCGCCCGCAGGCGATCGAGGAACTCGGGACGCTCGGCGCCCAGCCACTCGAGGAGGGGCCCGGAGTAGTGCAGCCCGAGGCGGATCGCGGGGTGGCGCTCGATGGCCTCGAGCATCGGCAAGTAGGCCTTGTCGTAGACCTCGGCGATCACCCAGCCGAAGTTCCCGACCGGCTGGTGGTTGTGGAGCGTGAGTCCGAGGGTGATGCGCCCCGCCATCAGCGGGCGGCCTCGAGGCCCTCCTGCGTCACGCCGGTGGCGCCGTTCGGAATACCGGCCGCGGGGAGATATAGCCGCTCGGTGTATTCGTGGAGCATCCGAGTCGTCGAGAACCGCCACAGGTTCGTGGAGATCGACCGGCGCATCCGCTCGATCCAGGCGCCCGGGAGGCCGGCCTCATCGCGGTCGTAGTACTCCGGCACGACCTCGGTCTCGAGGATCCGGTACAGGTCCATCGCGTCGGCCCAGTCCTGGGCCGCCTCGTCCGGCAGCGACTCGCGACCGCCGATCGCCCAGCCGTTGTCGCCGGTCCAGCCCTCGTCCCACCAGCCGTCGAGGACCGAGAGGTTGATCACGCCGTTCGCGGCGGCCTTCATGCCCGAGGTTCCGGATGCCTCGAGGGGGCGACGGGGGTTGTTCAGCCAGACGTCAACGCCCTGGACGAGGAATCGCCCGACCCGCATGTCGTAGTCCTCGATGATGAAGACGCGGCCCCGGAGCTCGGGCGACCGCGTCCGGCCGAAGATCTCCTGGATGACGGCCTGCCCCGGCCGGTCCGCCGGATGGGCCTTCCCGGCGAAGACGATCTGGACCGGCCGATCCGCGTTGGAGATGAGGCGCGCCAGGCGCTCCAGGTCCGTGAAGATCATCCCGGCCCGTTTATAGGTCGCGAATCGGCGCGCGAACCCGATCGTCAGGACGGCGGGACCGAGGGCCTGCTCCAGCTGCGCAAGGACCGATGGCGCCTCACCGTGCCGGGCGAACTGGGCCCGGAGCCGGCCGCGAGCGAAGACCGCGACCTCCCGCTTCTGGCGGACGTGGGCCTCCCACAGCTCGGCCGCCGGGATGCGCGAGATCCGCTTCCACCAGCGGCTCGCCTCGTTCGAGGGATCGAGGTCGTCGAGGTCCGCGTCGAGGTACCGCTCGTACAGCTCTCGGATCGGGCCACCGACCCACGTCGGTGTGTGGATGCCGTTGGTGACGTCGAGGATCTCGCGCGGCACGATCCCGCGCCACATGTCGTTGGCGGTCATCGAGTGGAGGCGGCTAACGGCATTGGAGCCGTTCGCGATGCGAAGGCTGAAGGCCGTCATGTCGAACTGGTTCGGATCGCCATCGGCGCCACGCCCGATCTCGAGGACGCGCTCCACCGGCACGCCGCCGGTCTCCTTCCGGCCGTCGCCGTCGAGGATCGGACCGGCGACCCGCCGGACGAGGTCGGCCTCGAAGCGCTCGTTCCCCGCCGAGACGGGAGTGTGGATCGTGAAGACGCTGTTCCGACCGACGCCGGCAATGGCGTCGTCGAAGCTCGCACCCGCCGCGACGAGCTCTCGCGCCCGCTCCGCGAGCAGGAATGCGGAGTGGCCCTCGTTGAGGTGCCAGGCCGCCGGGGCGATGCCGAGGGCCCGCAGCGCCCGGACGCCACCGATGCCGAGCACCAGCTCCTGGTGCAGCCGCATCTCGCGGCCCCGGACATACAGGATGTGGGTGATCGGTCGGTCCGCGGGCACGTTCGCCGGCGTGTCCGTGTCGAGCAGGATGACCGGAACCCGACCCACCCGAACGACCCAGACGTCGACGTGGATGTCGCGTCCCGGGAATTCGACCGTCACCGTCAGCTGGCCACCCTGCCGATCCAGGACGCGGCTGATCGGGAGGCGATGGAGGTCGTAGTCGGGGTAGCGGTGCTCCTGGTGGCCGTCGGCGTCGATCGTTTGGCGGAAATAGCCGTTGCGATAGAGCAGGCCGACCCCGATGAGCGGGAGTGCCATGTCGCTGGCGGTCTTCATGTGATCGCCGGCGAGGACGCCGAGGCCGCCGGAGTAGATACCAAGTGATTCGTGGAGGCCGTACTCGGCGCAGAAGTAGGCGATCGGACCGTCGAGAGCCTCGG
>JBBRNM010000083.1:0-7761 GCA_038230295.1 Candidatus Limnocylindrales bacterium | reverse complement strand
GTTCCCGTCCGGGTCCAGCTATCGGCAGACTGAACGCTCTCGGACCATGATCGGAGGATCGCGCCGAGCTTCGTGCCGACCCAAGCGTCGGCCTGCGCGACCGACTCCGTGAGCGTTCGCAGGTACGTCCCGGACCGACTCCACGCGTCGGAGCTGGTGACGCTCTCCGACGTTGATCGCGTGAATGTCCCGATCCGGGTCCAGCTATCGCCGCTGGTCACGGTCCCCGTGAGGGTCCGAACGTACGATCCGATGCGGGTCCATGCGTCCGCGGAGGTCACCGAATCGGCCCACGATCGGAGAATGACCTTGATGTTTGTCCACACGTCGGCGGAGGTCACCGATTCCGTCAACGTCCGGGTGAAAGAGCCTGTCCGGGTCCAAGCTTCGCCGCTCGCCACGCTCTCGGTGAGCGTGCGGACGAATGTGACGGTTCGCGACCACACGTCGGCGTGCGTCACGCTCGAGGCGAGCGTGCGGACGAACGTGCCGCTGCGTATCCAGGCATCCGCCTGCGTGACGGCTTCCGTGAGCATTCTGACGAACGTGATGGTTCGCGCCCACGCGTCGGAGCTGGTGACGCTCTCCGCGGTCGAGCGTAGGAACGTCGCAGAGCGGGTCCATGCGTCGGACTGGATGACTGAGCCACTCAGCGTCCGCAGGAACGCCCCTGTGCGCGTCCATGCGTCCGCGGAGGTCACCGAATAGGTGAAGGTTCGGAGGAAGGAGCCGGTCCGCGTCCAAGCATCTGAGCCGGTGACACTCTCACTCGTCGAGCGGAGATACGTCCCAATGCGCGTCCAAGCATCAGCCTGCGTCGTGCTTTCCGCCACGCTGCGGAGGAACGTGCCGACCCGGCCGAGGCTATCTGCCGACGTGACTGAGTCGCTCCAGCTCGCGAGGGTCGGGCCGCTCGTCGCGCCCTGGGAAAGAAGTAGGAGGGACACCGGGCTAGATCAGGACGCGGGTGGACATTCCGACTATTCCTCGGTGAACTGGACTTCGATGGTCGCCTTGACCGTGGTGATACCGACGGTGCGGAGGTCGATGGCCCAGCCTTCGAGAGTCAGCGGACGGATGTTGAGCGCCTGCATGTCGGTGTACTTGTCGGCGTCGAACAGGTCGAAGCGGATCGGCCCCGTCTGGTTGACGTTGGCGGTCGTGATGCCGAGGTTCAGGCCGATGGACGCGACCGGAGAGTTGACAGCGGCCTCGGTGCCTGCGGTTCCCGGCAGGGCTAGGCACGTCGCCTCAGCAGCAGCGTTCCCTGGATCATGGGCTGCTGGCGTGATCGCCGGAGCGCCGGTAGCCGGAGCTGCTGTGATGCGCCGCAGTTCGAGGACGCCATCGAGAACCGCCGAGGTCGAGTACAGCCAGAACGTGACCTTGCGGATCTTGGCGAGCTTGAGCGCCGTCGCGGCGTGGTGGATCGTCGCGTACTGCTTGGTCGTGTTCGCTACATGCGTGAAGGACAGAGCGAGCGATGTCGTGGTCTCGGCGAGACGGAACACCGCGCCGTAGGACAGGACCCTCTGCCGGTCCGCGAGGGTGATGAGGGCATCGGCGTGCGAGCCGGTGGTCAGGACGTCGATGGTGCCCGAGGTCAGCGCAGCGGCAACCCGGACGCGCACCTGCCGCCAGCCAGCGACCGAGACCATGTACTGGGTGTTGGTGGCCGGAGCGAACGTGCCACCGACCGCCGTCTGGTCGGGCATCTTCATCACGGTCGGGGCAGTGACCCAGTTCGTGTCGTCCGCCGTGACCTCGAAGATGACCGTGCCTGTGCCGACGGCGACTGTGTTGAACTTGAGCTGGAACATCATCGTCGCCGCGCCGTCGACCACGAGCGTCGTGGCAGCGTTGAGCGTGACCGCCATCGCCGAAGCGGTGCGCTTGCGATCCCAGCCGGGACCGACGCCTGCCGCGAGGATGCCGGTATCGACGTTGGGGGCGGCATCGAGGGACTGGACGGTTCGGAGCCTGTCCCACGTCGTGCCGTTGAAAGCGAGAAGCTCGCCGGCTACCCACAGCCCCGGCTGGGCCGCTCCCGCATCGCCCGGCGTTGTGATGATCGAGCGGGTCAGAACGCCGCCGGCGACGGCCGCCAGTTGGGCGTTCTGGACCTGACTTGAGTCGGCGGTAACGTTATCGGTCGAGACGATCGGCGTCGCGGTACCGGAGCCGGTGGCTGGGATTGTGACTGGCATCTACGTGAGAGTCACAGTCGCAGTGACCTGGAGCGTGTCGCCGATGCCCACGATGGCATCGGCATTCAGCACCGCGGCGAAGACCATGACGCCCGCGGCGGTCGTATTGGCTGCCGTGAAGAGGGCGCCCTTGTGAACGGTCACCGAGCCGGCGACGGTGTACGAGTTGACGAGGGTGTACGTCGCCGCAGCGCCCGTGTGGGCATAGGTCGCCTTGGCCCGGCCGAGGCCGTTGGCGGTCTGCTCGGTGGCCAGCGTGGTATCGCCGGCCACCGGCGCAGTCCCTTCGGCGCTGACGCCCATGAAGCGGGCCAGCACCGAGGGCTGGATGTGGTAGCCGTTGGTCGCCGCCGGCGTCGCGCCGGTCATCGTGTCGGCCGTACCGACCCACCAGCCATCGACTGTCAGGACGGTCGCGGAGTTGGAGCCGATGTTGCCGTAGACCGGAGCGGTCGTGAGAGCGGTCACCGGGCACCAGACGCGGTGGCCCTTGTAGGCGTCCACGGTCATACCGCCGCCGGACGGCGTGGCGCTCGTGGCGCTGGATGCCGTCAGGGCGCCGTCCTTGCCCGCGAAGTTGCCGTAGGCCGCGGCGATCAGATCCCGGCCAACGGTGGTCAGGAGATTGTGTCCCTGGCTCACGTCATACGAGCCGTCGGGATGGATAACGGTGGCCGTCCAGATGTTCGGCCCGTGGTGAACGGACTCGGCAACCTGCCGACCACGCATGATCTTGATGCCCCACTGGTCATCGGAGCCGACCTCGCCGAAGTCGTCGGGGATCACGACGCGGGGCAGGGGGGCATTCCGCCCCAGAAGGCGTAGCAGTTTCATGGTTCAGGAGTCTCCTATTCTGTGAGAGGACGGGCGGGTTGGACGAAAGCGCAAGCTCACCCTCCTACGGGTCCGGGGACGGTCGGGACATCCGACCCGCCGGCAGCGGTGATGACGGCAGGGGCCGTCTTCTCGATGGCTTTGAGGAGCGGGACCTGCGGCTCCCGAGCGCGCATGTCGAGGAACCGAGCGATCTGGGTCGGCGAGTAGCCGGCGTCGGCCCACAACTGCTCCTCTGGCACACCGACCGAACCGAGCTTCACGAGGGCATCGACGTGCTCGCTCTCGGTCTTGCGCTCCGGATCACGCCAGATCGTCTCGGACTCGTAGACCGCACCGCGCTTCGTGTCGCCCATCGCCAGGAAGCCGAGCCGGATGACCTCCTCCCAGCCCTCACCGAAGAACCGCTGCTTGCGCTCGGCCTTCGCCACAAGGCCCGTCTCTGAGGCGCGGAGGGACTCGCCCGACGGTGGCTGCCCGCCGTGCTGGAGGAAGTAGTGGTACGGCGTCCGTGTCTCCGAGGCGAGGTGCTGAATGAGCATCTCCACGCCGGCCACGAACGGCGCGAGGTCGGCCGCTTCGAGCGTGCCGAACTTGGCGTTTTCGTTCTCCGACGCCCAGATCCGGTCGGCGGCGGCGCTGAACTGCTCCGACGGCTGGCCCGTCTCCTCATCGACCTCGATAGCGATACCCGTCGCATATCGCTTCGGGTAGGCCGAGAACTCCGAGGCCACGATCATGTCCATGACGAGCTTGTTGATCGCGTCCTGGATGGGCAGGACCGACGCGAGTTCGGACTGGCCCGTGCCGTTGAGGTGAGGTCGGTTGACGAGCGGCACGAGCGGCACGGTCCGCAGGCGGTTCGGGAGGGGCCAGTTCTCGCCACCGACCACGCGGGGCTGCCATTGCGGCGTGAGCGAGCCCCAATCAATCGCCTGGCTCTGGATCTTCTCGGCCGAGCGGTACTTCTCGATCCAGTCCGGCAGGTACAGGGTCGCGTTCAGGTAGCCGTCGTCGTCAATCCAGCGCTTGAGGCCGGCCTTGCGCTTGCGATACGAGCCTGCCTCGTAGACGACGATGGCCTGGCGCGCGTCCTCGACGGTGATGTCCGGCTGATCGCCCTCGCCAGGTCCGACGAGGACATACGAGCACTCCTTGATGAGCGCGCCGGTGTGGGCGATCTGGGAATACAGGTCGAGCATGTTCGCCTGCCACATCGTCCAGGCGAGCTTGTCACCCTCCACGTCGTCGGACTCGACCTTCTTGCCCGGACCCCCGACCGCCGTGCCGGGGCCGATGCGGAAGCCCTCCACGTCGAGGCGCTCTTCTACGGCGTCCACGACGAGGGCGCACATGTTGTCGGCAAAGGCTCCGAACAGGCTGCCGAACGCCTGCCGGAACTTCGTCGTGGCGAAGGCGAGCCGCTGCTTGCCGTCGTAGTAGTCCTGATACTTCTGGACCCGCTGGGCTCGAATGTCGAGGGCCCGCGAGAGCGTTTTGAGGAGCGTCGCCGATGGCGGCGAGACACCGAGCGGCGCCGTGGCGTTGTAGAGGTCCGTCACCATGAATACATCCTCTTGTTGGCAGGCGCCTCGACGGGCGCGGAGATTCCGTCGTGGGCGAGGACCGCGGCCACGGCGGCGTCGATCCGGCGGGGCGAGTCCTTGTCTTCCTTGGTGATGACGAGACCCCAGCGCGTCTCACGCACTCGGGCATTGGCAACGTGGCGGGCGAGGACCGGATCACCGTCATGGCTGAGGGTCGCGTCCATCACCGCGTCGTGGAAGCGCCCGACGGCCGGTGCCATTCGCTCACCGACGGCGGTATCGAACTGGAGCACCCGATCGCCATATGCGCCGGTCCACTCATCGACCTCGCGCTCCCAACGCGGCGGGTCGGCCTGGAGGAGCTTGACGTGCCAGCGGTCGAAGGCCCACGCCATCCGCTCCATGACCTCGGCCCGTGGGACCGTCCATTCGGGGTCGTGCAGGTCGCGCTCCCAGACACCCACCCGGAAGACGTGACCCTCGGCCGTACAGCCGTAGATGGCCGTCGAGTCCCGCGACTTGGAGCCGTCGAAGCCGAGCCAGATGTCGGTCCCAGCGGGCGGCATGATGAGTCCGGTCGGGTGACGCCTCGCCATCCACGTGTCGAGCGAGATCCAGTAGTTCGGCGGGACCGACCAGCGGTTGAGGTGGTAGCGCTCGTACTCGTAGCGGGCGAGGGTCGGGTCACGGAAACGGTCCCGCAGGTTCTCGATGTCGAGGAAGCCGCCGCGGTGCTCCTGGACCGCCGGGTTGGCTTCGAGGATGGCCGCCGTCAGACCGGCTTCGGTGTCGAGGTCGTGGTCCTCGGACGCCTCCCACCACAGAACGAGGAAGCGCCTGTCGATGACCTCGCCCGACGCGACCTTGCGACCGTGGTCGTACAGCCGCCGCAGGAGGCCGTTCGGGTTATCACCGGCCGTCGAGATCCGCACCTGCTGGCCGCCGATGCACAGTTGGCCGTTCGGTTCGGCCCGCGGCGACCGCTTCTTGAGGCCGTTGCCGAGCACAACGTCGACCCGTTCGCGACGCTCGCCTTCCCACTCGTGAACCTCGTCCTCGTAGGCGTCCGAGGGCAATCCGCCGTCATTCGTGCCGGCGATGGCCGCGATCCGGGCCAGAACGCCGGGGCGGAGCGGGTTGAGGATCCGGTCCTCGAACACGGAGCCCTTGAACAGCCCTGACAGCGGGCCTTCCTCGATGGCGAGCCGTGCCGCCCCGAACAGGCGGTTGGCCTGCTCCCAGGAGGCCGCTGCGACGGGGATATTGGGCGACATCGGCGCAATCGGGCTCACGAGGCGGGCGATGGCGTCATCGGCCATCAACGAGGTCTTCGCGTTGCCCTTCGCCATGCCCACGAGCACCCGGTCGTAGAGCAACCGGCCCGTCGCGGGGTCGTATTGGTACTTCCGCTCAAGGATGTAGCGCTGGAACGGCTCCAGGACGATCGGCTGTCCCAGCGCGTCGCCTTCCCCGTGGACGAGGTTGCGTTCGATCCAACCCGCGACCGACTCTCCGAACGATGGAGCCACCCGACCGTTCGGGAGGCGTCCCAGCGGGCTCTCGAACCGTGGTCGACGGCCGTCATTCGACCGCTGCGAGCCTGCGTTGCTGCTTCTGGCGGTTCGGCGGCCCGAACCCTGCCGAGAGGGCTTCGTTCGCCCGCGCCGCGGCGTTTGTAGCGTCATCGAACTCCCCGGCTAGGGCCGTAGATGCCTTGGAGGAGAGGCCGAAGCGGTCCTCGAGGGCGAGGATCTGGGTGGTGAGCACGTCGGCCTGCTTGATGAGCGGGTGAACGACGAGCTGGCCCGTCGACCCCTCCGTTACCGGCTCCACGAGGCCGACTTCGAGGAACCGTTCCCGCAGCGACCGCAACTCGAACAGGCGCATGAGCGCCGGAATGAGGGCGACCGTGACGTGCGACGCCTGGGGCGAGGTCCAGAACTCATGCCAGCGTCCCGTTTCGAGCTCCGACAGGTCTTCGGGCGCGTCGGGCTCGGGCATCGGCGGTCCGAGGAGGGCCAGCGGTGACTGGAGAGCCGTGCCACGAGCGATACGAGACTTGCGGAGCCTGGGGACTTTCGCAGCGGGCACTAGACAACCTCGGGAATAGGTGTAACGTGTGCCATTACACAAGGAGGTGGCACTATGGCCGTCGTCAAACGGCGAATCATCTGGACCACGGACGAGGATTGGGCAGCCCTGGCCGCGAAGGCCAGGGAGGCCGACACGTCGATCAGCCGCCACATCACCGCGACGCTGCTGGCGACCAACGGGACAGCCCACGGTCCGGTGACGCGAGACGACATCAAGGCGGTCGTCAGCGAGATGCTGGCCGAGGCCAAGTCCGCGTGACCGTGAAGACGATGACGCTGGAGCAACGCCTAGCCGCGCTGGTTCGCGAGCGCGACTGGCAGCTCCAGCAGTGGGACGAGATGGGCGACTACGAGCAGGAGTCCGTCAGGCAGCTCGACCGCGAGATCTGGTGGCTGCGGGGGTTCATCGAGGAAACGCGGGCCGCTGGGGGAAAAACGACCGCCCCAACGTTGTAGGAAAGAACACGAGGCAGACGGCTGGAAGTGTGTGCGCGTGCGCGTGTGGGTACCCCCGGGCCCGCGAGCGTGCGTGCGTCACGTACCTACGTCGCTTGCTTGCGTGCGTTGCATCCGCGACACAACACGCTCGCGTTGCGTGCGTCCATGCCATCGCCACCATGAGCAAGCGGGATGACGTGGTCTAGCGTTAGGTCCGTACTCGCGTGCCGTGCTACGTCATAGCCTGGGCACCATGGGCCCTGCTCGCGTATCCACCTGGCGATCGTGAGCTTGCGTAGTCGACGGTAGGCGGGGGAGTCGTACACTTCCCGCCTAGTCGCGTCATGGGCTATCGCATGCTCGAGGCATCGGGGCCCGCTGCTAGGCACGCGGCACACAAGACAAGGACGCATTGTGATTACCCTATTTGACACTCTCACGGTGTAGGTGTATGTTTCACACATAACCTATCGCAGTACGGGAGAGTCCGATGATCGACCTAGCAGTCGCACCGATCAAGCCCGGAGACGTTCTCACCTACGAGGACATGGCCAATCCGCGACAGGCCTTCAAGGTCGTCACGGTCGACGCCAACGACCTCCACGAGTACCTCCTCCTCACGGACGACGGCAAGGCCGTCAC
>JBBRNM010000082.1:0-7786 GCA_038230295.1 Candidatus Limnocylindrales bacterium | reverse complement strand
TCGTTCCAGGCGCAACATGGGCGTGTGACGGAGCCGATCCAGGCAGAACGCAGCGCCGAAGTCGACGGCCAACGAGATCAGTGGCGGAGGACGTTCGCGGCTCGACCCGACTTCCTCGGCGGTGAGCCCAGCGAGCCGGGCAGGGCCGCCCTCGGCCGGTACCTGGCGGCAGGCGCGACCGACATCCTCGAGCTCGGGCCGGGGCAGGGCCGCGACACCCTGCTCTTCGCCTCCGCCGGCCTGCGGGTGACCGCCCTCGACTACGCGGAGCCGGGTCTCCGGGAGATCGAGGCGAAGGCGACCGCCCTGGCCATCACCGAGCCGATCCGTCCGGTCGTGAGCGATGTCCGAGAGCCGTTGCCGTTCCCAGGTGCGTCGTTCGATGGCGCGTACGCCCACATGCTGTTCTGCATGGCGCTCACGACCGGAGAGCTGGAGGGCCTCGCGGCGGAGGTGCGGCGCGTGGTTCGTCCCGGGGGCCTGGTCGTCTATACCGTTCGAACGACGGAGGACACCCACTACCGCGTCGGCATCGATCACGGCGATGACCGCTATGAGATGGGCGGGTTCATCGTCCACTTCTTCGATCGACCCCTGATCGATCGCCTGGCCACCGGCTTCGAGCTCCTTGAGGTCCTCGACTACGCGGAAGGGAAGCTGCCGCGAAGGCTCGCGGCGGTCACGATGCGTGTCCCCGATCAGCGAACGGAAGGTGCGTCATGAGCCAGGGAGCCACGATCGGCAGCCTGTTGCAGAGCGCACGGGCGCGCCTCGAGCGCCTCCAGCCTGTCGAGGCCCAACAGGCAACCACGAGCGGCGCGTTGCTCGTCGACATTCGTTGCGCCGATCTGCGACGCGAAACAGGCGCCATCCCAGGTTCAGTCCATGTCCCGCTGTCCGTGCTCTACTGGCGGCTCGACCCGAGCTCGGGCCATTCGGATCCGGCCCTGGCCGACCGCGAGCGACAGATCGTTCTCGTCTGTGCGCACGGCTACTCGTCCAGCCTCGCTGCATCGACGCTCAAGGACCTCGGGTTTGCCCGCGCGACCGACGTGATCGGCGGCATGGAAGCCTGGGTCGCGGCCGGACTGCCCGTTGAACGATCTGGCGGCGAGATTTCGATCTGATTCAGGGCCGGGCCGCGATACCGGCGGCTGCCTCGCCGTTACTGAGCCCCGCGCGCTCTCCGAATCTGGTCCGCATGCTCGCGCGGATGACCAGCGTAGATCTCGAGCCAACGCTCGACCGAGTACGACCCGGACTCGGAGTGTGAACCGGTTCTCGCCCACTCCCCGGGCGTGAGGCTCTCGAGAAGCTCCAGGCTGGCCGCCCGCACGGCGACAACGACCGCGAGCGACGTCCCGATCGGCCGGTCGTAGTGGAGCCGCCGTGCGTAGGCTGGCTCGTCGTAGCCCTGGATCACCGGCTGGTCATCGGCGATCAGGCGGCGCAGGCGGGTGTACGCCATCGCCTCGCTGTCGGCGACGTGGTGGACCACCTGTCGAGCGGTCCACTCGTCCTTCGGCTGGGGCCGGTCGAGCTCCTCCTCGGTGATGCCGGCGATGGCTGCCTCGAGGGCAGCGGTTCCGGTGCGATAGCGCTCGAGGCGCTCGGTTCGATCCATGGGTAGGGATTGTCCCACGGGTCACGCCCTGATCAAGGCCAAGTAGTCCTGCCGCCAGGCCTCGGTGGCAGCGACCTGGTTGAACGTGTAGATGTGCAGGCCGATCACGTCGGCGGCAGGATCGGCGATGAGCGGCGAGAGCCTCTCGAGGAGTCCGCTCGGGCGGTACACGCCGCCTGACGCGAGCAGTTGACCGACGAAACGGGTGTTCTTCAGCACGAATCGGCTGGCGTCGCGGACGCCGATCCGGGCGCTGATCTCGATGAGCTTCGGGATCGCGGCGACGCCCGGGATGCCGATCCGGACCGGCAGCTGGATGCCGTCGGCTCGGCGGGCGGCCAGCCACGTGCCGATCGCCTTCGCGTCGAAGCAGAGCTGGGTCGTCATGTAGCTCGCGAATCGCGCCTTCGCGGCGAGGGCCTCGAGGAGCTTGTCGTCCGGGATGGACGCATGGCCCTGCGGGTAGCACGGGATCCCGATCTCGGTCGGTGCGATCCCGAGGTCGGTCATCGCCTCGAGCAGCGACAAGCCGTCGGGGAAGGCGCCTGGCTCCTCGGCCTCGCCGGCGACGACGAATGCCCGGTCGATGCCCGCGTCGGCGAGCGGCGCGAGCAACGCCTTGAGGTGGTTCGCGTCGCGGACCAGCCGCGCTGAGATGTGGGGCACGACGCGGAAGCCGGCGCCCCCGAGGCGGACGCTGAGCGCGACAGTGGCCTCGAGGCCTTTCGCCGGCGACGCGGTCACGGACACGCGCGCGCCATGCGGGAGCGCGGACTGCTGGTCGCTCACGTTCTTCAGCGGCAGCAGCTCGAACGTCGGATCGGCGAGGACCGTTGCGAGCGCGCCGCGGCCGCTGTCTCCGAGCCGGGTTCGGCGCCGGAGCATGCCGGTCATCTAGACGTCGGAGTCCGGGAACGACGCCTTTCGGCGGGCGATGAAGTCGAGCAGCGCCTCGTCGACGCCCGGATCGATCGGCGGCGCTTCGTAATCGGCGAGCATCCGCTTCCAGATCTTGTTCGCTCGCTTCTCGGCATCGAGGCTGCCATCCTCGAGCCACTGCTCGTAGGAGTTGTTGTCAGCGATCTCGGAGCGGTAGAACGCGCTCTCGAAGTTCGCGAGCGTGTGGCTGTTGCCGAGGAAGTGGAGGCCAGGCCCGTTCTCGCGAATCGCGTCGAGGGCCTGGCCGTTCGGGCTCATGTCGACGCCCTTCACGAAGACCGAGGCCATTCCGCACTGGTCGAGATCGAGGATGAACTTCTCGTAGCCGATCGCGAGCCCGCCCTCGAGCCAGCCGGCCGCGTGGAGGACGAAATTCACGCCGGCGAGGATCGTTGGCTGGAAGGTCGCCGCCGACTCATACGCCGCCTGGGCGTCCGCGACCTTGCTCGCGCAGAGGTTGCCGCCGCTCCGGAACGGCACGCCGAGCCGACGCGCGAGGGCGGCCATGACGTACAGGACCAGGGCCGGCTCGGGGGTCCCGAAGGTGGGCGCTCCCGACTGCATCGAGATCGAGGAGGCGAAGCTGCCGAGCACGACCGGCGCACCCGGCCGGACGAGCTGCACGAACGTCATGCCGGCAAGGGCCTCGGCAAGGGTCTGGGCGCAGACGCCAGCCGCCGTAACGGGCGACATCGCGCCGGCGAGGATGAACGGCGTGATGAGCGTCGCCTGGTTGTTCTCGGCGTACACCCGCGCCGCGCCGAGCATCGTCGAGTCCCAGACGAGCGGCGAGTTCGCGTTGATGAGGCTGATCATCACGGTGTTATCGCGGACGAAGTCCTCGCCGAACGCGATCTTCGCGAGATCGACGGAATCCTGGGCCCGCGTCGGATGCGTGACCGAGCCCATGAACGGCTTGTCGCTGTACCGGATGTGCGAATAGACCATGTCGAGGTGCCGCTTGTTGACCGGCACGTCGACCGGCTCGCAGACCGTCCCGCCGGAGTGGTGGAGGTATGGGCTCATGTAGGCGAGCTTCACGAAGTTCCGGAAGTCCTCGATGGTCCCGTAGCGCCGGCCGTTGTCGAGATCGCGGACGAACGGCGATCCGTAGTTCGGCGCGAGCACGGTGTACGGATCGCCGATCTGGACGGTCCGCTCCTCGTTCCGCGCGCGCTGGCTGAAGGTCCGTGGCGCGGTGGCCTGGATGATCTGACGGCACATGCCCCGAGGGAAACGGACGCGGTCGCCGTCGACGTCCGCCCCGGCATTCCGGAACATCTCCAGCGCCGCGGGATCGCCGCGGAAGTCGATGCCGACCTCCTCGAGGATCGTGTCTGCGTTCTCCTCCAGCGTCGCGAGACCCTCCTCGTTGAGGACCTCGTAGGGCTTCAGCTCGCGGGTGAGGAACGGCAGCCGCTCGGCCTGGAGCGCCGTCCGGGCCGCTTGCCGGGCCGCGCGACCGCCACCGGCTCGATGGCGCGGGCTTTCATCGATCACCTTGGATCCTCCCTGACGCGGTACGGCTCAATCAGCCAATCCAGCTCGGTTTACCAATCGGGGTGGTGATACGTGGAATGGCGACCAGCCTCGGACGCGCTGATGGCGTGTTGCCCGCGAGTCCGGCGGTAGGCCGAGCACGAATCCGGCGCCGGCCAGAGCTGTGCAGGCCGTCAGCGTCCCAAACCGGGCCGCCATCGCCACTTACTAGCACCCGGGTTAGTAAATCGGGGTAAACACCGTGCTCGGGGTAAACACCGTGCTCGGGGTAAACACCGTGCTCGGGGTAAACACCGTGCTCGGCCTGTGGGACGACATGCTCGATCTCGCGCCCGGTTCGCGGCGTGATGCGAGACGCGGTCGCCTCCGCCATCAGCGGTCCTCTGTTCGGGTCGTTGCAAGGTGGCGAGGTCGGCGGTTTGGGCGGCCGGATCGGCGCGCGGATGTGGGCTCGGTGTCGGCGCCATCGGACCGGCGCGGCGGCAGGTCGACGACGCGCTCGAGGTTCGGGTAGGCCGCGGTCCGGTGCGGGAACGCCATCGCGTCCACGAAGTGCTCCTGGAATCGCGGCTCGACCGCGGTCTCGATCTTTTCGACCGTCCGGACGACCCGCTCGATCTCCCGCCGCGCCTCTCCGGAGAGGAGCGCGATCAATGCGCCGGTGCCGGCAGCGTTCCCCGCCGGCCCCACCCGGTCGATCTCAGCATCCGGAACGAGCCCGAGCACCATCGCGTGGAGCGGGTCGATCTGGCTGCCGAACGCGCCCGCGAGCTTGATCTGGTCGACGACCTCGACGCCGAGGTGATCCATCAGCAGGCGGGCGCCGGCGTACAGAGCGGCTTTTGCGAGCTGGATCGCGCGGACGTCGTTCTGGGTGATCATCAGGCGCGGCGGGCCCTCGTGCAGCAGGTACGCGAACGTCCGCCCGTCCGAGACGATCCGCGGATTGCGAGCAGCCATCCGCCCGTCGATGGTGCCGTCGGCCGTGATGACGCCGGCCAGGAAGAGCTCTGCGATGACCTCGACGATCCCGGACCCGCAGATGCCGGTCACCCCGGTGTGGCGCGTCGACGCGGCGAACCCGGTCTCGTCGGACCAGCGCGACGAGCCGATGACCCGGAAGCGCGGCTCGAGGGTCTCCCTGTCGATCCGCACACGCTCGACAGCGCCGGGCGCCGCTCGCTGGCCGCTGGAGATCTGGGCGCCCTCGAACGCCGGCCCGGTCGGCGACGAGGCGGCGAGCAGTCGCGTGCGGTTGCCGAGGACGATCTCGGCGTTCGTCCCGACGTCGACGAGCAGCGTGACCTCGTCGGCGAGGTACGGCGTCTCGGCGAGGATCGCACCCGCCGCATCGGCTCCCACGTGGCCAGCGATACACGGCAGGACGTACACGCGGGCGCCCTCATGTGCCGGCAGGTCGAGGGCGCGCGCCGTTGTCCGGACGGGCCCGTCGGTCGCGAGCGCGAACGGCGCGGAGCCGAGCGGGATCGGATCGATGCCGAGCAGGAGGTGATGCATGATCGGGTTGCCGACGATCGCGATCTCCAGGATGTCCTCGACCGGAACCTCGGCGCGGGATGCCAATCCGCGGATCAGGCTCGCGAGCGCCTCGCGCACGACCTGCGTCATCTGGACGGCGCCGCCGTCATGGAGCATCGCGTACGAGACGCGGCTCATCAGGTCCTCGCCGAACCGGATCTGCGGGTTCATGACGCCATCCGAGGCAATCACGGCACCGTCGGCGAGGTCCGCTAAGTGCGCCGCGATGGTCGTCGAGCCGATGTCGACCGCGAGCCCGAGGGCTCGTTCGTGCAGGCCGGGCCAGATCGCCGTGATCGTCCGGGCGTCGTGGACCGCCACCGTGACGCGATAGCCGCCTTCCTCGAGGGCCGGCTGGAGCGCGCGGACGACCTCGAGATCCGCCTCGAGGTCCGTGAGCCCCCACTCTCGCTCGAGCGCGACGAGCAGCCGGCCGAGGTCGCCCGTCGGCGAGGCGAGGCTCGGTCGCTCGACCTCGACCTCGTGCAACCGAACGACCGGGTCGATCACGAACTCGCGAACCGGCACGCCCTTCCGGACGACCTGGCGGTGGACCTGGCTCTCGGGCGGGATGTCGACGAGGAGATCGCCGTGGACCTCGGCGCGACAACCCAGCCGGCGGTCGGCGGCGAGGCCGCGCAGGCGGTCGAACTCGGCCTCATCGGCGCCTCGCGGCGAGAGGTGGGTGCCGCTCGATTCGATCCCGTGCTTCGGATAGCTGCCTTCGCCGGGCACTACCTGACATCGACCACAGAGGCCGCGACCGCCACAGACCGAATCGAGATCCACGCCAAGGGCGCGCGCCGCATCGAGCACCGTGGTGCCCGGCGCGAATCGGCCGCGCCGGCCTGACGGCGTGAAGATGACCTGCGGTTCGGCGCTCGTCACGATCGGCTCGTCACGTGCCGCTCGTCACCGAGCCGGGCCGTCGGCGCGGGCCATGGCCCGGCGGTTGATGCGCGGCCGGCTGCTCGTCGCGGCCGCGGGCGCCAGCGGTGCGGATCCTTCCGACGGCCGGCCCGTCGAACGGCCGGGGCCCTCGGGTGCGCCGTTGGACGTCGTGGCCGACGCAGACATAGCGGCCACCGCGGCCAGCTGGCTACCGGCGAGCACGGCCGCGGCGGCTCGATGCGCTCGGATCCAGCGGCCCGCGTCCTGATCGTGGCCCATGAGCACGTCGGCGGCCATGATCGCAGCCTTGACCTCGGCGGCCAGCGGGTTCGTGATCGCGGACGTCAGGCCGGCGGTGATCGCCATCGGCAGGAACGCGGCATTGATCCGCTCGCGATCCGGCATCCCGAAGCTGACATTGCTCGCCCCGCACGTCGTGTTCACCCCGAGCTCCTCTCGCAGGCGGCGGACCAGTCGAAACACCTGCTGCCCGGCCGAGGCCATCGCCCCGATCGGCATCACGAGCGGATCCACGATGATGTCCGACCGCGGGATCCCGTAGTCCGCGGCCCGTTCGACAATCCGCTTGGCGACGAGGAAGCGGACGTCGGGATCCTCGGAGATCCCGGTGTCGTCGTTCGAGATCGCGACGACCGCGGCGCCATACTTCCGAATGAGCGGCAGGACGCGCTCCATGCGCTCCTCCTCGCCGGTCACGGAGTTGACGAGGGGCTTGCCGATGTAGGCGGCGAGTCCGGCCTCGAGGGCCTCGACGATCGAGCTGTCGATCGAAAGCGGCACGTCGACGAGCGACTGGACGAGCCGGATCGTCCTGGCGAGGATCGCGGGCTCGTCGGCCAACGGGATGCCGGCGTTGACGTCGAGCATGTGCGCGCCGGCCTCGACCTGGGCGACGGCATCACGCTCGACACGGCTGAAGTCGCCGGCCTTCATCTCCTCCGCGAGGAGCTTCCGGCCGGTCGGATTGATCCGCTCGCCGATGATCGTGAAGGGCCGGTCGAAGCCGATCACGACCTCGCGCGAGGCCGAGCTCACGATGGTGTCGGTCATGCCGCTGGTCCTGGCTCAGGGGACGGCCCGGCATCCGCGGCCGACCCGTCATCCGCGGCCGGACGCTCGGAGTCGATCCCACCCGCCGCGACGATTCGAGCGAGGACATCCTTCGTATAGGCCGCCTCGAGCCGGGCCGCCTCGCCGGTCGCCTCGGCGTCGACGTCGTCGCCGCAGGGCCGCCCTTCTCGGCGCCATTCCTCGATGTAGTCGTTCGCCGTC
>JBBRNM010000081.1:0-8000 GCA_038230295.1 Candidatus Limnocylindrales bacterium | reverse complement strand
GAACCACAACAGGCCCTGCCCTCAGCGGACACGGCCCGAGCACGCCACAACCCCAACCATCCCTGGCGCCGCTACCCTCCAACCCGACCACGGTGACAAAGTCGCTGGCCGCCTAACGGTCAGAGTCGCTGTCCTTCGACATCACCATCCGCGCATGGTGCTCGGGCCGGTCTTCGGTAGGCTAACCAGCATGCCGTACGTGACGACCGATGATGACGTTCGGCTGTACTACGAGGAGGCTGGCAGCGGCGAGCCGCTCGTCTTCGTCCACGAATTCGCGGGCGACGGCCGGAGCTGGGAGCCGCAGATCAGCCATTTCTCGCGCCGTTACCGATGCATCGCGTACAACGCCCGCGGCTATCCGCCCTCGGACGTGCCGGAGGAGCTCGAGCGCTACTCCCAGGAGCGCGCCCGCGACGACATCCGCGCGGTCCTTGATGCCCTCGGCATCGCTACAGTGCACGTGGCGGGTCTGTCGATGGGCGCGTTCGCCACGCTCCACTTCGGAATGACGTACCCAGGCCGCGCCCGTTCTCTGACCATTGCTGGCGGCGGCCATGGCGCGCATCCCGCGCTTCGGGCGACGTTTCAGGCCGATGCCCAGGCCAATGCCCAGACGATCCGCGACACGGGCATGGCCCAGTTCGCCGCCACCTACGGCCACGGTCCCACGCGGGTGCAGCTCGAGCGCAAGGATCCGGATGCCTTTGCCGAGTTCCTTCGTATCCTTGCCGGGCACTCGGCAACCGGCTCGGCCAACACCCTGGTCGGTTGCCAGGGCCGCAGGCCGTCGCTCTACGAGCTCACCGACGAGATGCGGCGCATCACGGTGCCGACGTTGATCCTGGCGGGCGACGAGGACGAACCGTCCCTGGAGGCCTGTTTGCTGATGAAGCGCTGCATTCCAGCGGCCGGGCTGGCGCTCTTTCCCAAGAGCGGTCACGCGATCAACCTCGAAGAACCGGCGCTGTTCAACCAACTGCTCGAGGATTTCCTCCACCGGGTCGACGAAGGACGCTGGTCCGCACGCGACCCGCGCGCCCTGCCGACATCGATCTGGGGACCGAACGGACGACAGTGAACTCCGCCGCGGGCCCTCTCGTGACCATGGGCTCGGCGATCGTCATTTCCTCCGTCGCGCACCGGCTCAACAGAGCTATGCAGCCACGGCCACCACTGCCGGCTGGTGTCTGGTCCAGTTGTCAATGCCGGCCTGTGGCGCCACCCACACCACGTGGTCATGGTGTCCCATGTCATATGGGCCTGACCGCCCGCGCTGAGCCGGCGCGATTGTCTCCCGTCGCGACTTCCTGGTAGGCCGACCTAACGACGCATACCAGCGTGGCGGACCGCAATCTGCCAGCCGGCAGCCGCGTCTCGGACCCAGACGTCAGTGTAGCGAAAGGTCCCCGACCACGGCTCACCGCCGCCGGCCATCGTTCCGTCCTGATGTGACCGACTCTGAACGACCGCGACGTCCCCATAGCGACGGACCGAGATTTCGTCGTAGTCAAAGTGATCGAGCTGGTAGCGGCCTGCCAGGCTCTCCAGCCACGCTTCGGCTCCCAGCGGGGCGTCGATCCAGCCGGCCGTCGTGATGCTGAGTCATCGCGCATGAAGGTGCGGGCCAACGGCCATTCTCGATCGCGCAAGGCGCGCCACCATGCGTTCTCGAGGACCGTTAGCTCCGCCACAAGAGCCGCGTCCTCGTTCATCAACACCTCCTTGTCCGCGGCGCCGCTCGACGCCAAAGGGTAACCAGTGGGATCAGGCTGGCCTCGATCCTCGGTTGGCAGAGAGTACGCGAAGCTCCTCGCTGCTCAGCGTGCTGTCATCCGTCCGCGCCACGATCTCGGCATCGTGCTTGCATTCCGGGTCGACCTGAGTGGTCATGTGGGCGACCAGCCTCGCCATGGAGATCGCCCAGAATGCCCACTCCTCTCCTGCCCGCGCAGATCGACGCCGACGTCCCGGCCTGGACCCAGACGGTCGTCGCCTTCCTCGCCGAGAAGGAGCGCCGCTCGGGCTCCCGGCGGACGGTCGCGGGCTACGCTCGGATGCTCTGGCCATTCCTCAATCAAGTCGGTTCCCGGATCACGTGCCTGTCGAGCTACAGCCACGTGATCCCAGCGCTCGGACGGGCGGTCGCGGTGCAGATCGACGTCGTCCTGGCACCGCGCACCAGCTAGCTCGCGACCGGGTGATACCCCGCAGGGGTCAGCGCAGGGGTCAGCGCAGGGGTCAGCGCAGGGGTCAGCGCAGGGGTCAGCGCAGGGGTCAGCGCAGGGGTCAGCGCAGGGGTCAGCGCAGGGGTCAGCGCAGGGGTCAATTCGGATCCAGCTTTGGGCATACGGCTGCCACGGTGGACGATTCGATCGGGGAGGGCTGGAGCCGACACTCGGATTTGAACCGAGGACCTGCTGTTTACGAAACAGCTGCTCTACCGCTGAGCTATGTCGGCGTCACGCCAAGAATAGCCCACGCTTGCGATTAGGAGGCTCGTGGAGAACTGGGGGCATCGCCCGAGCGGGCGCATGACTTGACGTGACACCGGATTCGTTATGAGGACCGATCCGGTAGACCCGTCGAGAGGTATCGGTCAGTCTTTCGCGGGCAACGGCGGGCCGACGAACTCCTGGTGATAACGGGCGCCGATCGCCTTGAGCGTCTCCTTGTCCACGAACTCCTCATCCGCCAGCGGCAGGCCAAAGCTCCGCGCGACCTTGCCACCCTCGCGAAAGAACCCCTCGACGCCCGAGGGGCCGAAGAACAGGAGCAGACGTGCCTCGTCCGAATCCACACGGAACGCATGCTGGACGCCGGGCCGCTGGTCCCCGACCGGGCCGCTCAAGGAGGCTCGCGTAAGCGCGCAAGCGGCGTTGCTTCCGGACGGCCGAGTCCTCGTCGTCGGTGGCTCGACGGACGCGGTCGGGCTGCAGCCGCTCGCGAGCGCAGAACTCTTTGATCCCGCCGCACCATGACGGGCGCCGGATTGGGAATGGGTCGGTCGGGTGTCTGCGATCTGCGCTAAGCCGATCTGGCAATCAGCCTTTGGGCCGATGCAGCGCGCTGAAATCGCCGCCGTAGAGCGGCAGGTTCAGGCCTGCCGTGTCCTCGGCCAGCTGCTTCCAGAGGCGGTTGAGGCCGGCCGTGCCGTATTCGCGAATCTGCGTGACCGCGTCGAGGTCGATCACCTCGGTGAGGGCGGCCTCGCCCTCGCCGGCGATGCTGAGCACGTGGCCCTCCGGATCCACGATCAGGCTCCGGCCCATGCCGAGCTCACCGCCGGCGTTCACGTTGACCACGAAGACCTGGTTGACGATCGCGTTTGACTGGGCGAGCACGAGTTCCTGCGCCCGATCCGACGTGTCCGTGAGCGTCGGCTGCAGGATCACCTCGGCGCCCATCCACGCGAGGTGCCGAGCCATCTCGGGGAACCAGCCGTCGTAGCAGGTCATCAGGCCGGCCCGACCGATGCCGTCGATGTCGAAGACCACGAACTCGTCCCCCGGAGTCGTCTTCTCGCGCGGCCGCCAAGGGAAGATCTTCCGGTACTTCGCCCGGATCGTCCCGTCTGGCGCGACCGCGATCGTGGTGTTGAAGACGGCGCTGCCTTCGCCGGATTCGTAGAACGAGCCGGGGACGAGCCAGATCCCGAGCTCCTTCGCAAGTGCGCAGAGCTGCTCAGTGAGCGGCCCCGGGATCCGTTCGGCCGATTGCCGCATCGAGTAGCCGCTCGGGATCGGCAGGCCGAGGGGTGCCAGGGCGGAGAGATGCAGCTCGGGGTAGATGAACAGGTGCGCCGCCGGCGAGGAGGTGCGCCGGGCCCGCAGGTCCGTCTCGAATCGCGCGTAGGTCGCTGCCGGATCCCACGCCACCGGCGCGGTCTGGACGGCGACGATGGACAGGGATCGGCTCATCCGGACCTCCTTCGGTGATCCACAGCCTAGTGCCGCCCGGGGCTCAGTGCCGCCCGAGGCGCGGATCGAGCCAGTCTCGCAGCCCGTCGCCCAGGAGGTTGAAGCCGAGGACCGTGAGCGCGAGGGCGAGGCCGGGGAACGTCGGAAACCACCAGGCTTCGCGCATGAAGCCCCGGGCGTCGGTCATCATTGCGCCCCATTCGGAGGTCGGCGGCTGGGCGCCGAGGCCGAGGAAGCTCAGCGCCGAGGTCGACAGGATCACGTAGCCGATGTCGAGCGAGATCTGGATGATCACGTAGGGCAGGACGTTCGGCAGGAGATGGCGGCGCATGATCCGGACCGGACTCGCGCCCGAGACCGTCGCGGCGCTCACGTACTCGCGCTCGCGAAGGGTCAGCACCTGGCCGCGAACGAGCCGGGCGTACCAGGGCCAGTAGACCGTCGACAGGGCGATCACCGTCGTCGTCAGGCTGCCGCCCCACGTCGCCGCGATCGCCGCCGCCAGGATCAGGGCCGGGAAGGCGAGGAACAGGTCGGTCAGCCGCATCAGGAGCTCGTCGACGATCCCGCCGAACAGCCCCGCAACGAGGCCCACGACCGTCCCCAGGGTCACCGAGATCGAGATCACGACCGCGGCCACCTGGACCGAGACCGCCGCCCCGGCCAGGACACGGCTGAAGAGGTCCCGGCCGTAGTCGTCGGTTCCGAAGAGATGGGTCGCCGATGGTGGCTTGAGCCGCTCGAGCAGCGAGATCGCGTCGGGCGGGTAGGGCGCGAGGATCCCGCCCAGCAGCGCGGCAACGAGCACGATGACCACGAGGAGCATCCCGAAGAAGTTCAGCTTCGAGGCGACCGTGAAGCGGGCGAGGCTGCGGATCGGACCGCCGACCAGCGGCAGCGTCGAGCGGGCCGGCCGGATCGCGTCGCCGATCATGCGTACCGGATCCGAGGATCGAGGTAGAGGTACGCGATGTCGACGATCAGGTTGATCGTGACGTAGATCACGGCGCCGACGACCGTGACGCCCATGATCGCGTTGTAGTCCGAGGCTCGGATCGCGTCGAACGCGTAGCGGCCAACACCCGGCCAGGCGAAGATCGTCTCGACGAGGAACACGCCGCCGGCGAGGAGCGCCGTCTCGAGCCCGAGGATCGTGACCGCCGGCAGGAGCGCGTTCCGGAGCGCGTGCCGGATCACGATCCGGCGAGGCGCGAGGCCTTTCGCCGCGGCCGTCCGCATGTAGTCAATGCCGACGACCTCGAGCATGCTCGTCCGAACGACGCGGGCCATCAGGCCGATCTCCGCAAGGGCGAGGGTCGCCACCGGCAGGATGAGGTGGCGGACCGCGGCCGCGAACGTCGCGACCTGGCCGGCGAGCAGGCTGTCGACCGTCAGCAGGCCCGTGACCTGCGGTGGCGCGGCCATGCCGGTGTCGAGGCGGCCGCCGAACGGCAGGAGCTGGAGCCGGGAGTACAGGATCAGCTGGAGGAGGATCGCCAGCCAGAAGGCGGGCATGGAGAGGCCGGCGACCGCGACGAACCGGCCCACCCCATCGACCAGCCCGCCGGCTCGGAGCGCCGAAACGACGCCGATCCCGAGCCCGACGACGGATCCGATCAGCAGCGCGAACAGCGATAGCTCGAGGGTCGCCGGCAGGTAGCTCAGCAGGTCCTGGGCGACCGGCCGGCGCGTCAGGAACGACGTCCCGAGATCGCCGTGGATGAGCCCGCCGAGGTACTGGACGTACTGCACCGGCAGCGGCTTGTCGAGCCCATAGATCGCCCGGATGTTGGCGATCGCGACCGCGTTCGCGTGCGGACCGGCGATCAGGCGGGCCGGGTCACCGGGCGCGACGCGGGCCAGGAAGAACGTGACGAGCGAGACGCCCCACAGGACGAAGACCATGAACAGGAGTCGCCGCGCGAGCAAACGCCCCACGAGGCGCCTCCCTGTCCTGGACTCGCCCGCCGATCAGCTGCGGGAGAGGGCGTAGTAATCCCAGGTGAGGATGTACAGCGGATTGAAGACCTGGCCGGCGATATCGCGCCGGAAGTACGTGTCATCGAGCTGCTGGCCGACCGGGATCCACGCCGGATCCTTGTTGACCAGGATGTCCTGGGCAGTCTTGAAGTCGACCTTGAGCTTGGCGTCATCGGTCTGGGAGAAGCCGTCGTTGATGATCTTGTCGACCGTGGCGTTCTTGTAGTAGCCGCTGTTGTAGTACGGCCCTGCGTCCGGCGCCGCGGCACTGTTGAACAGGATCCAGGAGTAATCCGACGGGGCGTTGTAGTCCGGCCACCAACCCCAGTAGTACATGTTCGCCCGCTGCGCCACGGGTCGATCAGTCGTCAGGTCCGCGTTGTACGCGGAGTACTCCTTCTCGATGAGCTTGAGCGTGAGGCCGACTTTCTAGAACTGCGACTGGAGGACGAGCCCGGCTTCCTTGCCGAAGCCGGTGTAGTACTCGTACGTGAGCTCGGTGCCGGGCGCCACCCCGGCCGCCGTGAGGAGCTGCTTGGCCTTCTCGATGTCGGTCGTGTACTTGAACACGTTGTCATCGTGGGTGAAGAGGAGGTCCGGGAAGACCCCGTTGGCGCGCTCGAGCGTGCCCTTCATGGTGGTGTTCAGGAAGTCGTCGTAGGGGAAGAGGTAATTCATCGCCTGGCGCGCCTCGGGCTTCGCCAGCGGTCCGTACTCGCCCAGGATGATGTAGGTCATGTCGAGGTTCTTGAAGTCGCCGACTTTGAAGCTCGCGTTCGCCCCGATGGCGGCGCTGTCTTCGGTGGAGCCGGCGTAAGCGATGTCGACGTCGCCGTTCTCGAGGAGCTGTCGCCGCGTCGACGGCTCCGGGATGGACCGGATGATGATCTTCTTGAAGTGGCTGCCGGACCACCCGCGCCAGTAGGTCGGGTTCTGGACGAGGTCGACCTCGTCACCGGGCTTCAGCGATTCGATCATGTAGGGTCCGGTCCCCACCGCGTTCGCCTGCAGGTACTCGTGACCCTGGTCCTTGGGGCCGGTGGAGTGATCCGCGAAGACCTTGGGGCTGACGATGCCGGTCCCGTACTGGGCTGCTATCACGAGGTCGAAGTGCGGCGTCGGCGCGCTCAGCTTGAAGGTGATCGTCGTGGGATCGACCACCACGATGTCCTTGCTGGCGTCGGCGAGAAACGAGCCGATGATGAAGTCGGTGCCGAGCTTCAGGCCGATGGTTCGGACGTAGTTCGCCTTGACCGCAGCCGCGTCGAGCGGCGTGCCATCGCTGAACGTGACGCCGGGATGGAGGTGGAACGTCCAGTTCGACGAGTCCGTGTTGTGATCCCAGGTGTCCGCAAGGAGCGGCTCGACCTCGCTCGCGCTGTCGCCCTTGAGACGGATGAGCGATTCGTAGATCCCGCGCCAGATCAGGGCTTCGCTGAGGAGGTAGGCGCTTGCCGGGTCGAAGTCCGCATTGAACGCGTCGACCGCGACGACGAGGGTGCTGGGATCACGATTCAGTGGCGCCGACGTGGCCGAAGCGGCCGGTGCCGGCGAGCCCCTGACCCCGGCCGGGCCGGTCGAGATCGGTCCCGTCGACGGTTCGCCGGTTCCGCAGGCCGTGACCAGGAGCATCGCGGCCATCGCCAGGGCCGGCATCCGTCGCTTCATCGTGCTGCACCCTCCTCAGAGTGTCGCGAAGGGTACTCCGAGAGCGGAAGGCTGAATCGCACGAATTGCGCGGCATGTGATGCACTTCGCGACGAATCCCGCAGGATCGCCGCGCGCATTGCTGGCTATGGCGCGAGCTCGACTCCAGCCGTTCGCGCGTCCTCGGCGAATCTCGCCAGCGCGTCGTCGCTCGTCGTCGAGTCGCGCAACAGGGTCATGACCCGCGAGACGCCCAGCTCGGCGTAGCGCCCGAGCAGTTCGACCCGCTCGGCACCCGGCTTCGGCGCGGCGCCCCACCACATATGGACGCTCAGCTTGAGGGTCGCCGGATCGCGCCCGATCTCCTCGCAGCGCGATCGGATCACGGGCAGAGCCTCCGCGACCTCGTCCGGCGACAGCCCGTCGACGTTCAGCTCATCGGCGAACTTCGCG
>JBBRNM010000080.1:0-8237 GCA_038230295.1 Candidatus Limnocylindrales bacterium | reverse complement strand
CACGCGCGCGAGGCCCGCCAGGAGGGCCCCATCGAGATCGCCGTCTGCGGCCTTGGGACGCATGTCGTCGTCGACGATCGATTGCGCCTCCGCAGCGCTGAGATACAGGTCCTTGAAACCCTTTCCGGTGTACAGGTAGATCTGGCCGTGGCGGAGGGACGTGTCGAGGTCGAACAGGACAACGAGCCCGTCGTCGATCCCGGGTCGCCCAACGCCCCAGGTCTGCATGATCAACAGCCCATCGGCCTGGGCGGTCGCGGTCGAGACCGAGGAATACCCGGTCGGGATGGAGACGATGGCGACTTCCGCCTGCGTCCTTGCCCGGATCGCGTTCGCGATCGACTCGGCCTGCGCGCTCGTGCCCGGCTGCCAGACATGGGCGAGGTCGTACACGGCGACGCCCGCCCGGCTCGGTGGGAGGCTGAGCCCCGCGGCAGGGCCAGCAAGCAGCAGCCCGAAGGCCACGACCGCGAGGAAAACGGCCGCGGATCGGCGACCGGGCGCGGGCATCCCAATTCGGGCGAGACCCATCACCGCGATTGCCTCGCTACGGCTTCAACATCGGCCGTCTCTCGGAGGATGTGCACGGCCGCGAAGCCCTCCGAAGCGAGCTCGTCGCGCCGAAACGACCGGACGAGCTGTTCGAGCTGGCGCCGGACGGCGGCAGCGGGAACGATCCGTCCGGTTCGCGTGGCGTTCCGAGCCAGCACGAGATTGGGGTCGAGATCGAGCACGAGCGCGATCGCCGGAACGCCGTGCCGGACGGCTCGCCGGACGAGCGAGCGGCGCGCGAAGCCCGTCACGTTGGTGGCATCGACGGCGGTGGTCAGGCCCTTCGCAAGCCGTCGGTCGAGCTCGCGGTGCAGGATCGCGAAGGCTGCCTGCGTGGCGGTCTGATCGGCCTCGTCGCCGGAGACGACGCCCCGGAAGGCATCCGAGGACAGGATCTGGTCCGGGGCGAACAGCCGCGCCGTAAGCGTCGACTTGCCCGATCCCGCCGCGCCGACGAGGACGACCAGGCAGGGCTCGGGCAGCGTGAACGCCGGTTCCGCCGCGAGACGCTCTCCGATTACGAGCTCCGCCGGGCCTCCCAACCGCCGCCCTCCTTCGGCCGAACTTCGTACGCCGGCTGGTCGTAGACCGATGGCCCCCGGGTCACGTGGCCATCGCCCATCCGGTAGCGCGAGAAGTGCCAGGGACATTCGATCTGCCCGTCGACGAGCTTGCCTTCGGAAAGCGGCCCGCCGGCGTGGGCACAGGTGTCGTGGAGCGCGAGGATCTTCTCGCCCGCGCGGACCAACACGAGGCTGTTGACCCCGAGCTTGGCCTTGATCGGCCGGCCCTCGGGGATCGAGCCGTCGGCCTCGGTCTCCGCCGGCTCCATCGCGAGCCACTTCGTGCCGGCGCCACGGAACGCGTGGCGATTGACCATGTTTCCGAACACGTATACGACGTCGCCCCCGACGTAGGCCCCGGCGCTGAGCACGAGGAACGCGAGGACTGACACGACGATCGCCACGGATCGAGTCGCGCCGTCCGGGCCAGCACCTAACCGCACGACCAGCGAGACGAGATACAGGGCGGTCGCGCTGAGCATGAGCGTCGCATGGAGCGTGGCCCGGTCGCGGGGCTTGCCATCGGTGTCCGAATAGTCGGCAAAGCCGGCAAGGGCGGCCCCGAGGACGGCGAGGATCCCGACACCAAGCGCGATGTCCGCGGCCGGGGACTGCCCGAGCACGTCGAGCACGATCACGAGGAAGAGGATCCCGACCGGGGCGTCCGTCAGGACCGCGTGGAGCGGGTGGCCGAGCCAGCGTCCGTCGAGGAAATCGCGGACGCTGGGCATCGCCCCGAACAGGCGATTGAGCCAGCCGTGGGACCACGTCCCGAAGGGTTTGACCCAGCCATCCTGGGCGTCCATCAGGCGAACCAGCCAGCGAGTGAGCATGGGCCCCACCTCCAATGCCCGAGTCTACGTCGCCGAGCGCGAGACGGATCGGACAGGCGCAACGGCGCGGCGGAGGCCAGCGGACGTCGATAGGCTGGCCCGATGTCCACGGACCCCAGGCTCGGCGCTCCGGATTGGCGGCGCCTGCTCGCTGTCTTCTGGCTGACGTCGATGGTCGAGGGCCTCGGCGTGAGCCAGGTCTTCGCGCTGCTGCCCGCGCAGCTCACGTCGATGGGTGTCACCGGCACGGACCGGCTTCAGTTCGTCGGGCTGTTCAGCTCGCTGCTGTTCGTGCTCGGCATGCCGCTCGTACCGCTGTGGGGCGTCTGGGCGGACCGCTACAGCCGCAAGGCGGTGATCGTCCGGAGCGCGCTCGTCGAGATGGTCGTGTTCGCGGGCATGGCGCTTGCCCGGGAGCCCTGGCAGGTGGCAGTGACGCTGCTGCTGATCGGGTTCCAGCTCGGCAACACCGGGGTCATGCTGGGCGGGATCCGGGACTCGGCGCCGCGGGCGAGGATCGGCACCGTGATCGCCGTCTTTGGCGTTGCTGGTCCGGTCGGCTTCGCCGTCGGACCGATTCTCGCCGGGATCCTGATCGATCGGCTCGGGTGGTCGATCTCGGGGGTGTTCGGGCTGTCAGCCGTGCTGTCGCTCGCGACAGCGGTCCTCGTCGCCGTCGGCTCGCGAGAGGTCCGTCCCGAGGTCATCCCCGAGGGCCGGATCCTCGATCTCGCCTTCGGCGCGGTTCGGGGCGTGGTCTCGGACCCGGCGGTGCGACGGATCTTCGTCATCTTCGGCACGGCCTTCCTCGCCGGCCAGATGAGCCGGCCGTACATCCCGGTGCTCGTCGAGTCCGTCGTTGGCCTGGGCCCGGGCCTGGCGAGCGCCATCGGCCTCGTCGCCGGGACAGCCGCCCTGGCCGGCGCCCTGCTCGCCCCGTTCGCGGGCGCCCTGGGCGATCGGATCGGGTTCCGGCCGGTCCTCGTCGGGGCGCTGATCGCCGGCGGGATCGCGCTCGGGCTGATGCCGACGCTGGCCCCCGCGGCGGGCGTGGCCGGGCTCGCGGGCCTCGCGGTCGTGGTCGCCGCCTGCGGGGCCATCGTGAGCTCGATGGTCTTCGGCCTGCTGGCGACGGAGGTCCCGGCCGAGCGCCGATCGCAGACGCTGAATCTCGTGTATCTGCCGCTCTACGCGGCCGGCATCATCGGCCCCGCGGCCGGCGGCATCGTCGCGGGGTTCGCCGGGCTGTCGGCGCCGTTCGTCGTCGGCGGGCTGGTCTTCCTGGTCGCGGCCGTGGTCGTGGTCCGGCTGCGCGGGAAGGACGCTACGGACCCGCCGGCTCGGGACGTTGCGGCTCAGGACGGGAGATCGCGCTCCGCCGGACCGATGTAGCGGGCGTCGGGTCGGATGATCCGGTTCGACGCCGCCTGCTCGATCACGTGCGCCGTCCAGCCGGCATGACGGGCCAGGGCGAAGGTCGCCGGGAAGAGATCCGGCGTCAGGCCCACGCCCATGAGCACTGGGGCCGCGTAGTACTCGACGTTCGTCTTGAGCGCCCGATCCGGGTGCGTCTCGGCCAGGACCCGGAGCGCGACGTCCTCGACCGCGATCGCGAGCTCCAGCCAGTCGGGCTTGTGGGCCATCGACTCGGCGACCTTGCGAAGCGCGGTGGCCCGGGGGTCGTAGGCCCGGTAGACGCGGTGGCCGAAGCCCATGAGCCGGTCGCCGCGAGCGAGCGTCTCGCGAACCCAGCGTTCGGCGTCCTCGGGCGACTTCACCTCGTGGATCTGTTCGACGACCTCCGACGGTGCGCCGCCGTGGAGGGGCCCTTTCAGCGCGCCGATCGCGCCGGTGATCGCGGATGCCATGTCGCTCCGGGTCGAGGTGATGACCCTTGCGGCGAAGGTCGAGGCGTTCAGGCCGTGCTCCGCGCCGACGATGAAGTAGGCGTCGAGCGCGCGCGTCGTGGCCTCGTCGGCACGTTCGCCGTTGAGCTGGTACAGGAACCCCGGAACGAGGTCCAGCGACGGATCCGGCGCGACGGGCTCGACGCCGCGGCGCAGACGCGCGAACGCGGCGAGCGCCGAGGGTGAGAACGCGGTGAGCGCTCGAGCCTGCTCGGGGGTCGGCGGCCAATCGAGCGTCTGGGTGGTGCCCCAGATCGAGACGGCCGTTCGCAGGGCATCCATGGGCTTCGCCGTCCTCGGCAGCGCCCGCAGGGCAATGAGGACCGCCTCGGGAACGGGCGCGGCCGGCAGGTGATGGTTCGGGTCCCAGTCGCCGGTCCACAGCAGATTCGCCACGGCGGGGTACGTCCCGTGGTCGACGAGGTCGCCAATCCGATAGCCGAGGTAGAGGAGCTTGCCCTTCTCCCCGTCGACGTAGCCGAGCGCCGTCTCCGCGGCAATGACCCCTTCGAGGCCCGGCGAGTACGTCCGGCCCTCGGCGGCCGGCTTGGTCGGTGCGACGCTGCTGGTCATGCCCTGATGGTAGTCGCGGCCGCCAAAACGGCGCGCCGCGAAGAGTCCGCGCCGCTATGTCAGCGGGTCGGCGTTCGCGTCGAAGTTCGGGTCGATCCCCGGCCCGAGACCGGTCGGGGTCGCGGATTCAGCTGGCGGTTCTCGCTCCGTTCGTGTGTCGGGCTCGCCCTCGCGCTCGATCCGGTCGAGGGCCAGCTGGGCGACGCCGCCGAGGCTGCCCACCGATTCGAGGTCAGGCGGCCCGGCCCCGTCGGGATTGCGCCCGCCGAGGTATTCCACGGCCGCCACCGCGACGATCCCACCGATCGCGATCAGACCGGCGGGACCACCCGCCGCCGCGGCCACCATCGCGCCACTGGCCAGGCCCTGGGTGGGGCTCGGGCCGTGCATCCGGATTGGCTGGGCAGCCAACGCCGCAAGGGCGGGGTGGACATCGGTCACGCCCGGGACCATGACGCCGCCGAGCGATTCGCGCTGGGCGAGGCCCGCGCCGCAGGCGGGGCAATGGGTTGCCTCGGGTGCCGCGGTGGCGGAGCACCAGGCACAGGTCCGGCCGACCTCGGGCTTGACGTGCTCGGTCATCGCCGGGCCAGCATACCGGCGCCGTCCAGACGTCTAGCGGTCCAGGAATGCCTCGACCGCGGCCACGAACTCGGCGACATGGCTGTGGTGCGCCGCGTGCGCCGCCCCCTCGATCGTGACGACCTCAGCTCGGGCAAGCCGCTTGGCGAACGCTCGGGTACCGACGCCGAACGGGGAGCGGCTGGATCCGCCCAGGATGAGGAGGACCGGAACGCGGACCGCGGCGAGGGCATCGATCGAGGCCGGCCGGCTCGTCTCGGCCTCGAGCTCCCTGAGGATCGTATGCGCCGCCGCGACGCGCGCTGGCCAGACCGGCTCCGCGCGGTAGCGCTCGAGATCGGCTTTGGACATGCCGACGACGCCACCCAGGAATCCCGACAGGGCCCCGTCGGGGTCGCCCCGGGCCAGCGAGCCACGGACCGCCTCGAGGAGGCCGTCGGGTCGGTACGAGCTCCCGGCCGGGACCGGCGCCCCCTCGTAGGCGACCACCCGCCGGATGGAGCTGGTGAGGAGGCTCGCCCCGAGGGCGCAGCGCCCGCCGTACGAGTGCCCGAGCACGTCGACGGGGCCCCCTGCACGCGCGGCCGCGTCTTCGGCGACCGCCGCGATGTCCTCGAACTCGCGCTCGATGGTGTAGGCCGCCGCATCACCGGACGCACCGCGGCCGCGGCGGTCGATGGCGAGGAGTGCGCGGCTCTGGCCGAGCACCGGCGCGACCGCTCGAAAGGTGGTGTGGTCCGCCGTCGCGCCGTGGACGAGGATCAGCGGCGGGTGCGTGCCGGCACTCCCGGCCTCGAAGACCGCGATCGGCGTGCCATCCCTCGACGGCACCACGCGCGTCGGTGACGGGCCAAATGGGCCGCGGACCTTGTCGTGTGACGTCGGCGGCGCCGGCCGCTTTGTCAACGAGCCAGCTTTGCCGCTGCGGCCTCGTCGAGCAGCCAGACCGCATTCGGCCGGCGCGCGTGTTGGCTCGGCCAGCGCGACGGGTCGCGCGGCCCACCGAGGACGTCGGCCAGGACCTCGGCCTTGGCGCCGCCGAATGCCACGACGAGCACGAGCCGCGCTGCCGCCAGGAATCGCGGATGCAGGCTCACGCGAGGCACGTGCGGTTCGATGTGGTCGGGCGCCGGGATCCCCGCCACCCAGGGCGTGCCGTCGTCGGCGAACACCTGCGAGCCCGGGAACACCGACAGGATGTGCCCATCTGCGCCGATCCCGGAGAGGACCAGGTCGAAGATGGGAATGCCGTCTGATTCGGGCAGCCCAGCCGCTCCGAGCTCGGCCTCGTAGGCCGCGGCGACCCACGCGGGATCCCGCCCGTCGGCGATCGCGGCGGTCATCGGCATGGCATGGACGTTCGATGCCGGCAGCAGCACGCCCGGCTGGTTGCCGACCTCCACGTCGACGCCCGATTCGCCCTCGCCCGACACGCCGGCGAACGCCGTCGCGCGAAGCAGCACCTGGTCGAGCGGCAGGACATTCGAGAGGGGATGATCGCGCGGGACGAACCGGTCGTCGCCCCACCAGACGTTGACCTCGCGCCACGGGATCTCATCCCGCAGCGGCGCCTCGGCGAGCTCGCGATAGATCCCGATCGGCGTCGAGCCGCCGGTCGTGGCCCAGTCCGCCCGGCCGCGTCGCTCCACCGCATCGGAGAGCGCGGCGGCGATCCGCTCCGCCGCAGCGTTGGCGACGGCATCGGGATCGGCGAGAACCTCGATCTGCGGCTCGCCCACGCTCACGGCTTCGAGCCGATGATCGCCCCGGCCATCGCGAGCGACCCGGCCGAGATCCGGTCGGCGGCGACCCCCTCGATCGTCTCGGCAAGGAGCTGGCCCTCGCCTTTTCTCGGGCTCAGGAAACGGCGTGGCTGCATCCCCCGCCCGTCGAGGGTCGCGCTGACCGTGATGCCCTCCGCCTGGCCCGTCACCTCGACGCGGAGGCGGCTGGACTGTCGGTTCGCGAGGATCTCGACCGCCAGGGTCGTGCCGCGCAGGATGCTCGACTCGATGGGCCGGAGCTCGACGGCCACGCGGCGTCGGCCGGCCCGGAGCGTGGCCCGGTAGCCCACCCAGGGCTCCTCCGCCATCACGAGCGGCTCCTCGACGGTCATGCCCAGCCGCGAGGCGAGCCAGGCCACGTGATACAGCGGCCGGACGATGTTCGAGACACCGGGCGTGCCGTCGCGGGTCGCGTATTCCACCGCGATCCCGCGGATGCCTCGCAGGAACGGCTGCAGCACGGGCCGATCGAACGTCGAGGCGATGGCCTCCCGCCAGCGAGCCTGTCGCACGAGCGCGAAGTCGGCGATCTCGACCTGGTACTGCGCCGGAAGCTGGGCCATCGCGGCCAGGTGCCGGAGCCCATCGCCGGACCATGCCGCCCCGTCAACGAGGACGCGATCGGCCATCGTGAGGAGGTCCCGCGTCTGGACCGATTCGAAGCGCGGCTCGTGCGGCCACCAGGCCGTGACCGGCAGGTCGTGGATGAGGAGCGGCGCCACGACGGTCGCGAGGTGCTGGGCGGTTTCGCCTCCCGCGGTCAGGTAGACGAGCTCGGCGCACGTCTCGGCAGCCCCGTCGGTCGGCAGGAGGCAGTGCGCCTGGACCTGGGCGTCGAGCCAGGCCGGGCCGTCCGGATCCGCCGAGGAGACGATCAGGGTCCGCGACGGATGCCGGCCCGTCAGCCCGTCGACGATCGCGGCCGCCCGCTCCGCGACCTCGCCCTTGCCGGCGATCACGACGAGGTTCATCACGCTGCTGCGCGGCGCGACGCGGCGTTCCGGGATGCCGTCCTCGTCGGGCGTCGTCAGCGAGATCGAGGCCCAGATCCGGGCCAGCTCGGCCTCGACGCCGGCGATGCTGTGGGTCCGCGAGGACCAGCGCAGGAACGGCTTGCCCGGCACCGGCGGCGGCACGTTGAGCGGGCCACCCTTGACGTCGAGCCCGAGGCCGAAGGGGAACATCAGATGCGCCGCCAGCGACGCCCGTCTCGCTCGATCAGGTCATCGGCGGCTTCGGGTCCCCACGTCCCGGCGGGGTAGCTCGGGAAGTCGGGCGCCGGCGCATCCAGCCACGAGTCCACGATCGGGGTGACGGTGCCCCAGGCAGCCTCGACCTCGTCGGCTCGGGTGAAGAGCGAGGCGTCGCCGAGCATCGCATCGAGGAGGAGCGTCTCGTAGGCATCCGGGGCGTCGGTCGCGAAGGCCGAGCCGTACGTGAAGT
>JBBRNM010000079.1:0-8345 GCA_038230295.1 Candidatus Limnocylindrales bacterium | reverse complement strand
CGCTCTTCTTCCAGCCGACCATCCTGGACCACGTGACGGACTCGATGACGATCGCGCGCGAGGAGACGTTCGGACCCGTCGTCCCGATCAGCCCGATCGACAATGAAGCCGATGCCCTGGGCGTCATCGACCGCTCGCCGTTCGGGCTGCTCGCCGCCGTCTTCACCCGCGACCTCCGGCGCGGGCTCGCGTTCGCCGAGTCGGCGCGGGCCGGATGGGTGAACATCAATGAAGGCACGAACTACTGGGAGTCTCACCTGCCGTTCGGCGGCCGGGCCGGCTCGCAGAGCGGCCTCGGACGGGTCGGCGGTCGCTTCTCGATCGAGCGACTGACCGAGCTCAAGACCATCGTCGTCAACCTGGCCTGACGGCCGAACAGCGGCCCAGACGCGGGCCTGAGGAGGATCACGGGAATGGCCACGCTGCCGAGTCGCGCCAGGGTTGTCGTCATCGGCGCGGGAATTGTCGGCAACAGCATGGCCTTCCACCTGGCGAAGCAGGGCTGGCGCGACATCGTCCTCGTCGAGAAGGGCACGCTCCCGAATCCAGGCGGCTCGACCGGCCACGCCTCGAACTTCATCTTCCTGACCGACCACAGCAAGGAGATGACGGCCTTCACGGCCGACAGCGTCCGGCAGTACAAGGAGCTTGGCGTCCTCACGGAGACCGGCGGCATCGAGGTCGCCCGCACACCCGAGCGGATGCAGGAGCTGACCCGCCGCATGTCGTCCTCCGAGGCGTGGGGCATCGAGGGCGTGAAGCTGCTCGACCCCACCGAGGTCAAGGCGATGGTCCCGTTCATCGACGAGTCGGTGATCCTCGGCGGCTTCTACACCGAGGGCGTTGCGATCGTCGACTCGCTCCAGGCCGGCACCCTGATGAGACAGGCGGCGCAGGAGATGGGCGTGCTCACGATCGCCGCCGGTGTCGAGGTCACCGACATTGACGTCGAAGCCGGGCGGGTGACTCGCGTCCGCACCGACCAGGGCGACATCGAGACCGACACCGTCGTGATCGCCTGCGGCATCTGGAGCCCGCGGATCGCGGCGATGGCGGGAGCGTCGATCCCGCTCACGCCGGCCGTCCACCAGATGATCGATGTCGGACCCGTACCGCGCTTCGAGCACGCGACCGCCGAGGTCGGCTTCCCGATCGTCCGTGACGTCGACACGAACATGTACGAGCGCCAGCACGGGACGGGATTCGAGATCGGCTCGTACGCCCACCGGGCGATCCTCATGGACCCCGACGACATCCCCTCGATCGCGGCGTCCGCGCTCTCCCCGACGATGCTGCCGTTCACCAAGGAGGACTTCGACCCGCAGCTCGAGGACGCTCTCGAGCTGTTCCCGGAGATCGTCGGCGACGAGTCCGTCGGCGTGAAGCTCGCGATCAACGGGCTCCTCTCGCTCACGCCGGACGGCAACCCGATCATCGGCGAGACGCCCGAGGTCAAAGGCCTCTGGAGCGTGGCGGCGGTCTGGATCAAGGAGGCGCCCGGGATCGCGAAGACGGTCGCGGAGTGGATGACGACCGGCGAGCCCGAGATCGATCCGCACGGCTCCGACGTCGCTCGGTTTTACGAGCACCACAAGACGAAGCAGCACATCGAGGCCCGAGCGACCGAGGGCTACAACAAGACCTACGGCATCGTCCACCCGATGGAGCAGTGGGCGAGCAATCGCCCGATCCGGCTCTCGCCGGCGTACGAGCGCCAGAAGGAGCTCGGGGCGGTCTTCTTCGAGGCGGCGGGCTGGGAGCGGCCCTTCTGGTACGGCACGAACGAGCGGCTCCTGGCCGAATTTGGCGACCGTGTGATGCCCCGCGAGGCCGAGTGGGAATCACGCTGGTGGTCACCGATCATCAACGCCGAGCACCTTGCGATGCGCGACCGGGTCGGGATGGTCGACCTCAGCGCGTTCGCGATCTTCGACGTCTCGGGACCCGGCGCCCTGGCCGCGCTCGAGCGGCTGTGCGTCAACAAGGTCGACGTGAAGCCGGGGCGGACCGTGTACACGCCGCTCCTGAATGGGGCCGGCGGGATCCTCGCCGACCTGACGATCATGCGACTCGCCCACGATCGCTTCCGCGTCGTGACCGGCGGCGGCTTGGGCATGCGCGACAAGAAGCTCTTCGTCGACGGCCTGCCGGCTGACGGGTCGGCCCAGCTCTTCGACGCGACGAACAGCTTCACGACCATCGGGCTGTGGGGGCCACGGGCGCGCGAGGTCCTGGCCGCCGTCACGGCCGCCGACGTCAGCCACGACGGATTCCCGTTCCTGTCGACGAAGACGGTCGACGTCGATGGCGTGCGGACGCTGGCGTCCCGCATCAGCTACGTCGGCGAGCTCGGCTGGGAGATCTACGTCCCGATCGAGCAGGGCCTCCGGGTCTGGGACGCGCTCTGGGAGGCCGGCCAACCGCACGGGCTCGCCCCCGTGGGGATCGGCACCTACGCGGTCACGGCGCGGCTCGAGAAGGGCTACCGCGCCCATGGCGCGGAGCTCGAGCTCGACTTCGACCTCGTCGAGGCCGGGATGGCCCGCCCGACCGTCAAGGACCCGGACTTCGTCGGCAAGACGGCGTACCTAGAGCGGCGCTCGAAGCCGCCGGTCGCGATCCTCTGCACGCTGACCCTCGACGATCCGATCTCGAAGAGTGGCGTCAAGCGCTACATGCTCGGGCGCGAGCCGATCCTGTCGAGCGAGGGCCGGCCGCTCGTGGACGCCAGGGGACGCCGTTCCTACGTGACGTCGGCCGGCTCGGGGCCGTCGGTCGGGAAGCACCTGCTGATGAGCTACTTGCCGCCGGACGTCGCGAAGGTCGGGACGCCGTTGCTCGTCGAGTACCTCGGCGAGCGCTACCCGGTGACGGTCGCCGTCGCCGGCTCTACCCCGCTGTTCGATCCCGACAACGCCCGGATCCGTTCATGAGGAGCGGGTGGCGCGTAGCCCGAATCGCCGGCCGCAGGGCCCTTCGCGTCAGCGCAGGCCCGAGCACGGCGGTTCGGGCTGAGCGACAGGACCCGCCCCCATGAACGTGCTGGTTTGCGTCAAGCGCGTGCCCCAGACAGGGGGCCGGATCGTCCTGACCGCCGACGGCCAGGCCATCGACACGAAGTTCCTCGGCTTCACGATCAGCCCCCACGAGGAATGCGGCGTCGAAGAGGCGGTCCGGATCGTCGAGGCGAACGGTGGCTCGTCCGCGGTGCTGACGCTGGGTCCGCCCGAGGCGGAAGAGCAGCTCCGCGACGCGATGGCCCTCGGGATCGAACGGGCGATCCTCCTCGAGACCGACAGCGGCGAGTGGGACCCGGTTTCGACGGCTGCGGCGATCGCCGAGACCATCGAGGCCCAGGAGGCGGCGCACGGTCCATTTGACTTGATCCTGTTCGGCAACGAGGCCGCGGACACGGGCGACTACCAGGTCGGGATTCGCGTGGCGGTCGCGCTCGGCCGGCCGGTGATCAACGGGATCAAGGGCCTGTCGTTCCGGGACGGCGTCGCGCTCGCGCGGCGCGAGGCGCCGAGCGGCGGCTGGGAGACCTACGAGCTGCCGATGCCGGCGATCCTCGGCGTCAAGGAGGGCCTGAACCTGCCGCGCTACCCGTCGGTTCCGGGTCGGCTTCGGGCAAAGCGCAAGGAGGTCGAGCGCGCCTCACTCGGGGGCTCGCCGTCGGGGGCGATGGGCCTCGGCGTCGGCGAGGATGCGGCCGGGGTCGGCGGTCCCGTCCCCGGCCCGACGAAGCTCGGGTTGCGCCTTCCTGCGGAGGAACGAACGCAGGCCGAAGTGCTGGGTCGTGGGGCGGACGCCGCGTCGGCCGTCGTGGACCTGTTCGAACGAATCGGGGTCCTCAGGCGATGAGCGGCGGCGTCCTCGTCCTCGTGGAGCATGCAGACGGCGAGCCCGATCGGCTCTCGCTCGAGGCCGTGCGCTTCGCGACCGGGCTCGCGAGTGCGGTCGGCGGGGCAGCCGAGGCGGTCGTCCTCGGCAGCGATGGTGGCGCCGCGGCCGCACGCCTCCGCGGCACGGGCCTCGCGAAGGTGAACGTCGCCAGCGACCCTCGACTCGATGCGTACGCGCCGGTCGCCTGGGCCGCTGCAATCCGGTCGCTCGTCGACTCGGCCGGGCCGGCCGCGATCGTCGTCGCGGGCAGCGATCGAGGCAACGAGGTGCTCGCCCATGTCGCGGCTCGAAGCGGCCTGCCCATGGCCGCGAACGTCATCGAGGCGACACCCGGGCCGTCGTGGCGGCTCGTCCGCCAGCGCTGGGCCGGCAGCCTGCTCGAGGATGCGGCGCTCGACGCGCCGGTCCGCCTGCTGAGCGTGGCCCCGCATACCGTCGCGCCGGCTGAGGTCGGCGCAGCCTCCGCGAGCCCCGCCGTTTCGACCTTCGAGCCGGCCATTGAGAAGGCGGACTTCGCCGTCCGAGTCGTGAGCCACGAGGCATCCCATGACGCCGGCGTCTCCCTGACCGACGCCAAGGTCGTCGTCGGTGGCGGCCGTGGCGTGGGTTCCGCGGCGGGATTCGCCCAGCTCGAGGAGCTCGCTGGGCTGCTCCACGGTGCTGTCGGCGGGTCGCGCGTCGTGACGAGCCTCGGCTGGCGGCCCCATTCGGACCAGATCGGCCAGACCGGCCTCCGGATCGCGCCCGACCTTTACATCGCCTGCGGCATCAGCGGCGCCATCCAGCACATCGTCGGTTGCAAGTCGGCCAAGCGGATTCTCGCGATCAACACCGACGCCGAGTCGCCGATCATGGCCGTGGCCGATTACGCGGTGATCGGGGACCTCAACGCCGTCATCCCGGCGATCACCGTCGAGGTGCGACACCGGGCGGCCGAGTCCTGAATCAGCCGACGTTTGTCGTTTTACCAACCCCCGTGGTGGTATGCGGAGACGGGAGTCGGTCCCCGGCGGGGGATCTCCGTGCCGAGCTTGCCGGAGCACGAATTCGGGAACCAGCGAGCGTCGTCAAAAGCGGCGGGCGACCAGGAAGCGCGCCACCAGCGCTTACCACCACCCGGGTTGGTATTTCACGCTACTAGGGCTAGGCCAGGACTTCCCCGACCCGACCCCACCCGCGACTCCTGGCCGGGAGCCTCTAGCCGGCCTCGGTCTCGACCTGCCGCCGCGGCGAACGGTCAATGGTCAGGTGGAACACATCCGGCCGGCTGTAGTGGCCCGCGATATCGAGGGTCCGATGCGTCGCGGAGGCGACATCCGGGTCGCACTCGGCGTACAGGATCCCCTCGGCCTCGTGCAGCGGACCGGCGACGATCTTGCCGCCCGGAGCGACGATCACCGAGTCGCCGGGATTCACCCACTCGTCGGCATCCGGGTAGAGGTCCGCGCGGAGCGGCAGGTCCGCCGGAATGTCCGACGCTCGCATGACGTTTCCGCAGCAGACCATTCGCTCGGGGTTCGTCGGGACGAGCTTGCGATGGCGCAGGAGGATCTCGCCGTCCGGCCCGATGATGACGAAGGTGTTGTAGACCGTCGCCCGGCTGAAGGAGCCGTCGCGCTCGTTGATACCCACGGTGATCGTCACCGAGCGGCGCCGGGCCGTAGCCCGCAGCACGGCCAGCTGATCCTGTTCGAGGTCGACCGTCTGGGGCAGGAACCGCCGCCAGATCTCGGAGGTCTCCGCGAAATCGGTGCCCGGCCGCAGGCGCCAGACCCACTCCGGGTAGCCGGGAACGAACGCCTCGGGAAACGCGACGAGCTTGGCTCCGGCGTCCGCCGCCTCGTCGACCTTTGCCACCGCTCGCGCGAGTGATGCCTCGCGATCGAGAAGCACCGGCGGGACCTGGACGACCGCGACCCGATATAGCCCGTCGTTGTCCATGGCCAGCGACTCTCCTCGGAAACGTCGGCTCATCCGTAACGCCGGCCCGCGCGGATCCGGCGCCAGATTCCTCAGGTTCGGAGGCGAGTCCCGATCGTGGCAGCGGCCTCCACGACCTGTCCCGCGATCGCGCCGTCGTCGCCGCTCGCCGGGAAGCGGTACGACGGACCGTGCACGTGGACCGACCCGATCACCTCGCCGTCGGCGTCCGCGATCGGGGCCGCGACCGAGTTGATGCCGATCGCGTACTCCTCGCGGACCCAGGAGTAGCCGTCGCGGCGGACCTCGCGGAGCCGCGCGAGCAGCCCGCTTGCGTCGGTGATCGTGTGCTCCGTGAATCGCTCGAGCGGGGTCGCAAGGAAGCGCGACATCGCCGGCGGTGGGAAGTGGGCGAGGAAGACCTGGCCTGAGCTCACGGCGTGCATCGGGATCCGTGTGCCCGTCCAGTCGCGAACCTGGACCGGGTTCGGCGACTCCACCTGGTCGACGTAGTGCATCGTCGGGCCTTCCGGGACCGAGAGGCCGGTCGCCTCGCCCGTCTGGGTCGCCAGCTCGACGAGGTAGGGGTGGGCGATCGAGACCAGCCGGCGGGTCGGGCGGACGCCGGTGGCGAGGGCGCCAAGCCGGGGGCCGAGGCGGTAGCGCGTGTCGCCCGGGATCTGCTCGACGGCCCCTTCCAGGGCGAGCGCGCCGAGCATCCTGGCGACGGTGCTTTTCGGGAGGCCGACTCGGGCTGCGACATCGGTAACGCCGCGCGGTCCCTCCGAGAGCGCGGCCAGCACGTCGAACGCCCGGGCGATGCTCTGGACTCTGGACACGGCCCGCCTCCTGATCTAGTCTGAACTCGTTCCATGATACGGCATCATTCCGCGATGTGGAACAGCCGATGTTGGAGGCGATGCCCCAATGGCCCCGGACTCGACCCAGGAATTCGACCTCGCGAGCCTGTCGAACGACGACCTCGTCGAGCAGATGCACAACGATCTGTACGACGGCATGGCGCCCGAGATCGTCGAGGGCACGAACATCCTCCTCGGCCGTGGCTGGGGGCCGGACAAGGTCCTGAACGACGCCCTCGTCGAGGGCATGCGGATCGTCGGCATCGACTTCCGGGACGGCATCCTGTTCGTCCCAGAGGTGCTCCTCGCCGCGAACGCAATGAAGGCCGGCATGGGCATCCTGCGGCCGCTCCTCGCCGAGACCGGCGCGAAGCCGATCGGCAGGGTCGTCATCGGGACCGTGAAGGGCGACATCCACGACATCGGCAAGAACCTCGTGGCGATGATGCTCGAGGGCGCGGGCTTCGAAGTGTTCGACCTCGGGATCAACACGGACGCCGACAAGTTCATCGCCGCGCTGGAGCTTCACAAGCCGGACATCCTCGGGATGTCGGCGCTGCTCACGACGACGATGCCCTACATGAAGGTCGTCGTCTCGGAGCTGACGAAGCGTGGTATTCGCGACGACTACATCGTCCTCGTGGGCGGCGCGCCGCTGAACGAGGAGTTCGGCAAGGCGGTCGGTGCCGACGCGTACTGCCGCGATGCCGCCGTGGCGGTCGAGACGGCCCGAACCCTGGTGCAAGAGCGTCGTGCGCGCGTCGCCTAGCGCTACCGAGCCGCGTCCCCCGCTCGTGATCGGGTGTGGGGCGCTCGCCCCGGAGCTCGTCGCGCTGACCCGTCGCGCCGGGCTGCCCGAGATGGATCTGACCTGCCTGCCGGCGTCGCTGCATAACCAGCCGGACCGGATCCCCGCGGCCGTCGTTGCCCGGATCCGGAAAGCCCGCCGGGATGGCTACGACCGCATCTTCGTGGCCTATGCCGATTGCGGCACCGGCGGGATGCTCGATCGAGCGCTCGGCGCGGAAGGGGTCGAGCGGTTGGCGGGCGCGCATTGCTACGAGGTCTACGCCGGCCAGGAGGCCTTCGCCGAACTCTCCGAGGACGAGCCCGGGACCTTCTACCTGACCGACTTCCTGGTTCGCAACTTCGACCGACTGGTGGTCCGCGGCCTCGGCCTCGATCGGCATCCGGAGCTCCTGCCAAGCTATTTCGGCAACTACACGCGGCTCCTGTACCTCGCCCAGACCGAAGATGAGTCGCTGACGGCGACCGCCCTGGCGGGAGCGGTGCGCCTCGGCCTCGACTTCGAGCGCCGGTTCACCGGTCTCGGCGAGCTCGGCCCGGCAGTGCGCGCGTTCGCGGAGGCGGCGTGATGCCCGGCACCCTGACGGTCATCTGGTGGCGTGACATCCCCGCCCAGGTCATCGCGAAGGACCGCCGCCAAGCCCACAAGGTCGTGCTCCATCCGCGCTTCCAGGTCGCGATCGACAAGGCCGCGATGCAGGCCGGCAAGAAGACGGCGAACGACTACATCGAGGAATGGCGCCGAGAAGGGCGGCCCTGCGGCGACGACGTCGACGCCGAGGCGACCGGCGAGGCGGCCCGGCTCGAGGCGGCCTATACGAAGGATGTCCTCGCTCGAATCGTCGCGGCGGG
>JBBRNM010000078.1:0-8584 GCA_038230295.1 Candidatus Limnocylindrales bacterium | reverse complement strand
GCCACTCTCGACCGGCTCGAGCAAGACGCCGGGATCCAGGTCCTCGCGCACCGCGGGGCCGAGTGGATCTTCGAACGCCAGCACTCGATGTTCCTGCGCCAGCGAATGGGGCCGGATCTCGAGTTCCACCTCTAGGAGGCACCGCCATGGAACCTCGCCGGAACGCGCTCCTGGCCGAGATGGCCCGCGATGCCTCGCTCGAACGGTCGGACTTCCTCGTCCGTGCCGGCGAGCAGCTCGAGCGTTTCATGACCGACCAGTCGGCACGGATCCAGGAGCTGGGTGGGCTCACGCTCATCGACGACGATCCTGACTACCTCGCGGTCGCCCCGGACGGGACGTTCCGCAGCCGGAGCCGGGTCTTCGATGACTCCCACGGCGAGTGGATCTCCGAGACCGAGGTCATCGAAACGGCCGCCGAGCTCGTGGAGCTGTACAACCCGGCGGACGTGCTGCAGGCCTTCGCCGACATCGAGCGCGAGGACGTCTGGAGCGACACGCCGCCCGAGGGAGCCCAGGTCAGCGCGGTCACGGACCCCTACGCCGCGGCTGCCGATAGCTGGGCGGCCGGCCAGCCCGCCGTCCGAGAGGCGCACGACGAGCGCAGCGCCGCGGCCTCGCTCTATGAGCTCGCCCTTGACTTCCAGGAGCGCAGCCAGCGCGCGGAGAGCGGGCTGATCGAGGGGTTCGAGAACGCCGCGGCCGGGCTGCTGGGCGAGATCGGCACGCTCGTCATCGTCGACGACGAGGACGAGCACCTCGCGCTCGAGGTCGGCGGCTTCCGGGGCAAGGTCATCCCCGAGGGCGAGACCGGCTGGCAGGACATCGCAGGTGCGGAGCAGATCGTTCGCTTCTACGACCCGACCGATGTCTTCGGCGACCTCGCCGAGGCCCTCGCCGAGGCCTATCCCGAGGTCAGCGGCGGAGCGCCGGGGGGCGCCGAGAACACACCAGGTGCCGACGAAGACGAACCGGGTGCCGACGCCAGCGCCTGACGCGAGCCCCCGGGAGGCTCGATCGCGCGATCCTTCGCCGCGCCGCTCGGGCGCGGCAAGCCCGGCGACGATGCGGCTCGCGGGGGCCGAGCTCGTCGCCAGCCGCGAGATCCTCCGCGACCAGTGGCTCCAGACCTACCGCGCGCCCGAGCTCGTCAGCGGCGCGAGAGCCGGCCAGTTCGTCCACGTCCGAACGGGCGATTACTCGGGCATGGTCCTGCGCCGGCCCTTCTCCTACAACACGGTCGATGCGGCCTCTGGGACGCTCACGATCCACTTCCGGACCGTGGGCCGTGGCACGGACTGGTTCACCCATCTCCGGCCGGGTGATCGAGTCGAAATGCTGGGCCCCCTTGGGCGGCCGTTCGAGGTCGATCCCCGGAGCCAGCATCTCCTGCTGATCGCCGGCGGTCTCGGCATGGCCGGCGTGCGCGCCCTGGCCGACGAGGCGATCCGCGCCGGGCGCGAGGTCACGCTGCTCTTCGGCGGCGCGACCGCGGTCGACGTCTACCCGAGCTCGCTCCTGCCGGACGAGGTCGAGTACGTCGTCGCCACCGACGACGGCTCGGTCGGGCATCGGGGCTACGTGACGGACCTCGTCCCCGAGTACGAGGCGTGGGCCGACCAGGCCTTCGCCTGCGGTCCGCTGCCGATGCTCAAAGCCCTGGCCCGGCTCGCGACGACCCGCCGCTCGCGGATGGGTGTGGCCTCGCTCGGGAGGAAGCTCGGAGGCGGCAAGCCGGTGCCCGTCGGCTCGGCGCAGGCCCGACGGAAGGCATTCCTGCAGGTGTCGATGGAACAGAACATGGGCTGCGCGGTCGGGGCGTGTCTCGGCTGCGTCGTGATGTCGACCTCCGGGACGCCGCAGCGGGTCTGCCGCGAGGGCCCGGTCTTCGCCGCCGGGGAGATCGATTGGGAGGCCGGCTGGTGAAGGCCCGCCGCCGGGTCATCACGTCGCCGAGCGGCCGGGTCACGGCCGCGAAGCGCCAGCCGACCGTCCGCAAGATCAAGTCCGCGTTCGCCTCGGTCGGGTCGCCATCGATGGCGCCCCGAGTCGCCACTTCGTCCGGGCCCGTGGCCCGCCCGGTCCCGGCCTCGGCGCCGATCCCGGCCGACGTCGAGGTCGATCTCGCGGTCGATCTCGGGCGTGGGCTCGTCCTCCGGAACCCGGTGCTCGTCGCGTCGGGCACGTTCGGCTACGGCATCGAGTACGGCGAGGTGGTCGAGGTCCAGCGCCTGGGTGCGATCTGCTGCAAGGGCACCACCCTCAGGCCGCGAATCGGCAATCCGACGCCGCGGGTGACCGAGACGCCGGCGGGGATGTTGAACTCGATCGGACTCCAGAACCCGGGCGTCGACGCCGTGATCGAGAAGTACAGCGAGACGTGGGCGGGCTGGGAGGTTCCGGTCATCGTCAACGTGGCCGGCGAGTCGGTCGGCGACTACGTCGAGGTCGTCCGACGCCTCGATGGGGTCCCGGGCATTGCCGGCATCGAGCTGAACATCAGCTGCCCGAACGTGGGCAAGGGCGGCCTCCAGTTCGCCATCGATGCGGCCGCCGCCGCGGGCGTCACGGCGGCGGTCCGGCGCGCCACGGACCTGCCGCTGCTCGTGAAGCTGTCGCCGAACGTCGCTGACATCCGCCCGATCGCCCGCGCGATCGCCGATGCCGGAGCGGATGCCCTGACCGCCGTGAACACGTTGTCCGGGATCGCGATTGGCCCGACGCGCACGCGGCCCCTCCTCGGCAACATCTACGGCGGGCTGTCGGGACCGGCGATCAAGCCGGTCGCCCTTCGAGTCGTGTACGAGGTCGCCCAGGTCGTCGACATTCCCATCGTCGCGATCGGCGGCGTCACGGAACTCGCCGACGTGCTGGACTTCCTCGCCGTCGGGGCCGTCGCCGTGCAGGTCGGGACCGCGATCTTCGCAGACCCCACGCTGCCGGTCCGCCTCGTGGACGAGCTGGCCGCCGAGTGCCGACGCCGCGGCCTGACGTCGTATCGCCCGCTGGTCGGCACGGCCCTGCCGAAGCGGCCCGGCACGCCCTCGGCCCGGGGGGTCGAATACCGGCCATAGGCGGATCCGGGCACCGCGGCGACCCCGCCTACACTTCCGGGCGATGACGACGCGAAAGGCGGAGCTCGAGGTTGCCGCGAGGGTCGAGATCGCGCGCCGAACGGAAGCGCTCTTTCGGCGCTCCGGCGCGCTCCGGGAGGGCCACTTCCTGTTGAAAAGTGGCCGTCACTCCGACGCCTATCTCGAGAAGTTCGCGGTGCTCTCGGATCCGGCCGCGACGTCGGAGCTGTGCGCCTTCTGGGCCGCACGGTATCGCGGCGAAACCGGGGCACCTTCCGTCGACCTCGTCGCCGGGCCCACGACCGGCGGCGTGATCCTCGCCTTCGAGACCGGTCGCCAGCTCGGCACTCGCGCGATTTTCGCGGAGGAGGTCAACGGCGAGAACGGAGCGACGCGGCGCGAGTTCCGGCGGGGCTTCCACATCGAACCCGGTGAGCGCGTCCTCCTGGTCGACGACATCCTGACGACCGGCGGCTCGCTCCTCGCGATGCTGCCAGCCGTCGAGGCGGCCGGCGGCGAGATCGTCGAATGCGCGGTGCTGGTCGATCGCTCGGGCGGGATGTCGACGCTCACCTCGCCGTCAACGGGACGGGTCTATCCGCTGCGAGCCCTGTGGGCCCTGGATCTCCCGACCTACGAGCCCGGCCCGGCGACCTGCCCGCGCTGCGGGGACGGGACGCCCCTCAATGCACCGGGGAGCACGGGCATTGCCGGGGCCGGGACGATGGCTGTGACGACGACCGCGCGTTGAGGTCGCGAAGCCGTCTCATCGCCCAGACGTCACGGCTGACGCTCACCTTCGCGGTGGGACTCGCCGTCGCGGCCTGCGCGGGAAGCGGGAGCCAGGCCCCATCGATTGCCGCCTCCGCCGCCGTTCCGGCCTCGCCGGCCGAAGGGGTCGTCGTCCACGTCGACTCGACCGGACTCGGCAATGTCACCGGCTTCACGATGCGGCTGCCGGGTGGCGCCACGCTGGCCCTCACGCTTGGCACGCTGGAAAACGCCACGCAGTTCGCGCCGGGCCATCTCGCGGAGCACCAGGCGACCAGCTCTCCGGTTCGCGCCTGGTTCGTCGCGAACGGCGGCGTCCTGACCCTCTACCGGCTCGAGGATGCCCCGGTCGCGCCCTCGAGCAGCCCGTAACGGGCGTCCAGGTAGCGGTAGCGCTCGACCGCCTTCAGGGCCCGGGCCAGGGCCTCGTGGCGCTCGTCCCAGGTTGTCCATCGATCAATGAAGGCCGTCGAGCGTTCCTTCGAACCGTCTTCCTGGATCGCGAGGGTTTCGGCGAGCATGTCCGAGACCACCTTGTCGTGGCGCTCGTGACGGATCCCGAGGCGGCCGTCCTGGTAGACGAGCACGCCATGCTCGAGGAAGTAGTTCAGGGCCATCAACCACAGGGTTGGGTACGCCTGGGAGCGCAGCGGCCGAACCGGCCGGAGGCCGGCCAGGATCACGCTCGCCGTGACGGCTCGCGCTCCGGCTTCGTCGACGAGGCCCATCGCCCGGAGACGATGCGTTGCGAACTGGGAGACGAGCTCGGCCTTCAGCTCCTCGATCGGTGAGGCGTCGGCCTCGAGCGCCGTATCGAGGGACCGGCCCTCGCGGGTGGTGTCCGGCCCGAGGTAGTGGCCGATCTCGTGCCAGACCACTTGCTGGTAGCTCCCTTCCGGCGTGAGCTCGGCGTGGTGCTGGGGCAGCATCGCGGCTTGCCAGCGGACCTCGAGGCGCTCGAACGCCTGGGGGTTCGTGAGGGTGTTCCGGCGGACCAGGATCTTCCGGCCGTACTTGCGCCTGAGGATCGGATCGTTCGGCAGGATCTCAGCCGAGACATCCACCGCGGCGCCGAACGCAGCGAGCACGTTAACGCTCGCAACAGGAATGTCCGTCCGGACCCGGCGACGGCTCGGGTACGGGAGCGCCTCCTCGATCTCCTGGAGATGCGCAAGCTCGGCCCGGAGCAGGGTCGTGGCGGGCTCGTCGCGCAGCACCACGCTCACGGCGAACGACGCCTTCGCCCCGTACAGGCCGTCGTCGTAGACCTCATACGCGCCGATCACGCCGTCGATGCGGCCGAGCTCGCCGCGGATCCAGGCGGCATCGCCGGCCTCGTTATCGTCCGTGAGGAGGTCCCGGGCGCGCTGGCGCAGGAAGGCGCCGGCGTCGGCGTCCTCGCCATCGATCGCGGCCGCGGCGGCCGAGAGCCGGTTCGACGCCTCGAGGATCGGACCGGGCCACGCGATCGAGTAGGGCACGGCATAGAAGGCCTCGCGGGTTGGCGTCGTGGCGAGATCGCCCAGGAAGGACTCCAGGCCCGGGTGGAGCAACGACAGCGCGGGATGGCGGCGCAGCGTGAGCAGATCCCGTTTCAGGTGCCGGGGCGTTGTCCGTCGGACGATCGTATGGATGCCGAGGATCTCCGCCTGCCGCTCGGGATGCGACTCCAGGAAGGCGTCGAGCTCATCGCGCTCGATGGCCCACGGGTAGAACGCCTTGCCCTCGGTGAAGCCATCAACCGGCAGGAAGGGCTCGAGCTCGTTCTCGAGGGTCGTGGCGATGGGCCCGAGGAACTGGTGGTAGAGGTCGAAAAGATGCTGGGTTCGCGCCGGCCGCCCGAGCTGCTCATGGAGCTCCAGCAGCTCCTCCCGGGCGCGGAGGGCCTGGTGGTGGCGCTGCTGTTCGTTGAGATCCTCGAGCAGGTGGCCGACGGCGACGAGCTCGTCAACGACCCGGCGCTCGGCCTGCGTCAGGGTCGAGAGGTCCTCCTCGAGCCGGAACGTCAGGACCTTGTCGAGGATCCGGCGCGCCTGCTCGTCCGACCAGTAGCCCTTCGGCAGCTTGACGGCGTCCTCGCCCGATGGTCGCGTCGGTTGGTTCATTTCACGGCGTCGAGCGCGGCGGTGAGCTCGGCGTCCGAGAAGATGAGGCCGAACGAGCCGCGGACGATCCCCTGGCGATCGATGACGAAGACCCACGGCTCCGACGAGAGGCCCCACGTATTCGTCACCGATGTCGGGGTGAGGTTGTTGTTGGTCATCACGGGCTGGAGCGCGCCGTTCTGGAGCTGCAGCGCGTACGGCTCGACGTGGATGAAGTCCACGGTCGGGTACTTCGTGACGAACGGCTTGATCCGATCGAGCGTCGGCCCGCACTGCGCCGTCTGGCAGAACTTGGGCGTCGCAAAGATGAGGACGAACGGCTGGTGGCTCGCCAGCGCCTGGTCCTCGGACGTCTTGTAGAAGGCGGGATCCGGTTTCGGGTCGGTGGAGATGTGGCTGAGGTCGCCGGCGGCGTCGGTCGCGGTCGGCGTCTTCGTCGACGGTGCGGTCTGGCCGACGCGGACGAGTGATGTGGTCGCATCGACGCTGAAGGTCGTTCGGATCGTCTCCGGGGCGCCGCCGGCGACGCTGGTCGTGAACTCGGCGCCGTAGGTCCCGGCCTCCGGCAGGTTCACGTTCGCGACGTAGAGCCCGCGTTCGTCCTGGATCGCCCAGATGAACGTGCCGTCCGCCGTTGCGACCGGCTTGGCCGGATCGCGACCGAGGTCGTACAGCGCAACCTTCGCCGTGCGGTCGGGCTTCGACAGGACGTTGTTCTTCGCGTCCAGGAACGAGAACAGCAAACGGTTAGCGCCGCAGGTGAGCTCGCCGGGATTTGCGATGACCACGGGATAGATCGGCGGCGGGGTGGCCGGCGTCTGCCAGCCGGGGAGGTTCCCGGGCTGGGGTGCGCTCTGGCAGGCCGCTCCGCCCGATGCGCCCGGTCCGATCGACGGAGAGGCGTTGCCGGTCTGAGCGCACCCCGCCAACACGGCCGCCGCGACGGCCAGCACCATCAAGGGCCGAACGCGGAAGGGGAAACGTCGCATCGGCGACAGCGTAGCGGAGGGCGCTCGCACGGTAGAATCCGGCCGCTCGTCCCCGGAGGTCCCGTGTCCCGCTTCCAGCGGCTCGCCGCCGCGACCGTCGCCACCGTGTTCCTGCTCGTCACGATCGGCGTCGTGGTGCGGGCGACGGCATCGGGTGAGGCCTGTCCGCACTGGCCGGGCTGCTTCCCCGGCCAGTTCCTACCCGGCCTGGGCGCGGACGTCCACATCTGGATCGAGTGGCTCCATCGAACCGTCGCAGCGCTGATCGGCTTTGAGGCGCTCGGGCTGGCGGTCATCGCGTTCCTCGACTACCGCGACCGCCGATCGATCCTGTGGCCCTCGATCGGGGCCGTGGTCCTCGTCGGCTTCCAGGCGTGGCTGGGTCAGGAGACCGTTCGACTCGGGAACAGCGGCCCGTCCGTGACAGCGCATCTGGCCGCGGCGATGGCGCTGGTCGGGCTGCTCGTCTACCTCCTCGTGCGTGCCTGGTACCCGGCGCGGGTCGGCGGTGCGAGCCGGGGCCCGAGCCAGCGGTTCACGCTTCTCGCGACATTCGGCGCCGCCGCGACCTTCGTGCTCCTGCTCTTCGGATCCAACGTGACCGCGACCAGCGCGGCCCTCGTGTTCCCGGACTGGCCGCTGATGAATGGCGGCATCCAGGCGATCGGGCCCGACACGCCGTCGAGCCTCGCAGCGCTCTACGCGGCCCACGAGCTGCACCGCTACGCGGCCGTGGTCGTCTTCGTGATCCTCGCCTGGATCGCCGCGGTCGCATGGCCGGCCCGAGCGTCCAGGCCGGCGATCGGGAGGCTGGCCGTCGCCGTGCTCGCGGTGTACGTGGTGCAGGTGGTCGTCGGTGGGCTCCAGGTCCTGACCCAGCTCGCGCCCTGGACGCAGACGCTCCACGTGGCCCTTGGCTCGCTGATCTGGGGTGGCGCCGCGGGGCTCGCGATCTGGGCGTACTACGAAGGGCACAGCGTCGCGACGGTGATGTCGCCGGACGGCGACGCGGGCTCCCTCGCAGGGCGCTCCCGGCCCGGTTCGGATCCGGGCGCGGCCGAAGGCGGGCGGCGCGAGGGCATCGGCGACTCGGTTCGCGCGTACGTCGCGCTCACGAAGCCGCGGATCATCGAGCTGCTGCTCGTGACGACGGTTCCGGCGATGGTCCTCGCGACGCGCGAGGTGCCCGGCATCCAGCTCGGGGATTGGGTGCGCCTGACCTTCTGGACGCTGGTGTGCGGAACGCTGGCCGCCGGTTCGGCGAACGCGATCAACCAGTACCTCGAGCGCGACATCGACGGGCTCATGGCCCGGACGCGCCGCCGGCCGCTGCCGGCCGACCAGGTGGAGCCGGAGCGGGCGATGCTCTTCGGGATCGTCCTGGGAGTCGTGTCGGTCGGCCTGATGGCCTGGACGGTGAACCTGCTGGCCGCTTCGCTGACCCTGCTCGCGATCGGGTTCTATGTCGTGATCTACACCGTCCTGCTGAAGCGGACGACGCCCCAGAACATCGTCATCGGTGGCGCGGCGGGCGCACTCCCGCCGGTCATCGGCTGGGCCGCGGTGACGGGCAACGTGGGCATGCCGGCACTGCTGCTCTTCCTCGTGGTCTTCTACTGGACGCCGCCGCACTTCTGGGCGCTCG
>JBBRNM010000077.1:0-8868 GCA_038230295.1 Candidatus Limnocylindrales bacterium | reverse complement strand
GGGGAACGAGGGTGCACCGAGGGTGCACGAGAACGCAAAACGCGGTAACTGCCGGCTACCAGCGACAGGCACAAACAGGCATGGATACTGGAGAAAAAGCATAGGTCAACCCCTCCTGACCTCAATGGTAAGGAGGGGGTCTCCGGTTCGAGTCCGGAAGAGGGCTTCCAATCACCCCTGGAAATTGGGTATTTCGTTGTTCATCTAGACAACGGCGGCCGCTCCGAGGGTGCACGGGGGTGCACCACAGCTTTACCGCCCGGCTGACCCCCTCTCTACCAGGGAGGGTCCGACAGCGTGACACGCGGCATCGAGGCCGTCAGAACCGCTTGGGCCGGGCAGTCGGCGCGGGACTCGCAGCGTGCGTCAGTTTGCGGCGGGCGGCGGGGTAGGTTCAGCCGATCTTTTCCCAGGGCTTGCCGCCCCAGACGACCGAGTCGTAGGGGTTCGTGGAAGAGACGACACGCAGGCCGAGCCGGCCGCCGTCGAGCGACCACCGTGCGATGACGACACCCTGGCAGTAGGCGGCCGGGTGAAAACGGAAGCGAACGGTGTTCGCCGAGAGCGCATACGTGCCGGTGCACTCCGGCGGCGTTCGAGGGTGGAAGCGGTAGCGGCCGTTCCGGAGCGTCAACGTGATCACCCCGTAACTCGGGCGCGAGAAGGCGGCGGGCGGCCCCGTCGCCCGGACCTCGTCGTCCGTGAGCGCCAGGCGGTACACGCCGTTCAGCACGGCTGGGTTGATCCGTGCAGCCGCCGGCTCCGAACGTGCGTGCGCCGGGCCTGCGCAGCGCGGTGGGATCGACGGCGCTGGCTCCCGGGCCGTCTTGCGTTTCAACTGCTCGATCCGAACGATGAAGTCCCGCGTCTGCGGGTCCCGCTCGAGACTCGCGTAGACGGGCGCGAAGGCGCGCCGCATCGCGGCGAGATCGGCCGGTGACGCATTGGTGAAGCGCGCGCCCTCCTTGCACAGGCGGACGATCTGCGGCTGCTCGCGCGCAAACAGGCTGGTCGAACGAGAAGCCGCATCGACCGCCGCTTTCCGCAGCCACCCCTGCTGCGTGTCGCTGAGCCGCGACAGGCGCTCGGGGTTTGCCAGGAGCGCGACCGTTTCGGGCCAAAGGTTCACGTTCGCCGCGACGTATGGGACGGCCCCCGGATCGATGACGAGGCCCCAGAGAAAGTAGTGCTTCTCGAACCCGTCGACCTTGTGCGCGCCGACCGCGTCCTGGAGCGCCGACCCCCAAATGTCGGTCGTGTGGGCACCGAGCGCCTGGATCGCCTCGGCTTGGCCACGCGAGCGGAAGGCAGCAAAGGTTATCCCGCGCCAGTCGGCAGGACGAAGGAGCGGGCCTCGGAGCGCGATCGGCTTGCGCAGCCCGTTGCCGAGCACACCGAGCCCGGTCACGCCCAGCTCGTCGAGCCTATCCAGCATCTTCGCCGGGATCCCGCTGGCGATCACCGCCCGCTCCAGCTCATAGCTGTCGATCAGCATCGGGGCGGTGAGCGCCTGGAAGCTGTTCAGTCCAAGCGTGTCGAAGATCCGCGTCCCGACCCAGGCAACGTCGGCCTTTCCCGCCGCGACCGAACGCACGACCTGCTGCTCTGCCCCGGGCCGCACGCCGCCCCACGCGTCGATGACCCTGATCCGGAGCCTGCCGTTCGAGAGCTCTCGAACTCGCCGGACGAAGTACGCCACCGCCGGTTCGAGATCGAGACCCGGTTCGTACGCGTCGGCCATGCGGAGTACGACGGGCGGGCCCTGGCCGCCCGCCTTGTTCGCACCAGCCCGGCCGCTGCAGCCGGCCGTGAGGGTAGTCGCCGCGGCTGCGAGGGCGAGCGCCGCGAGCCCGATCAGCCGATCTTGAGCCACGGCTTATGCCCCCAGAAGATCTCGTCGCCGGAGTCGGCCGCCCGGATGCGGCTGAAGCGAAGCTGGTTGCCATGCCGGAACCAGATCGCCTCAGACGAGCCCGCGCCCCCCGGACACGTCGGTACGTTGAAGTCGATCGAGAAGATCTTCCCCGCCACCACGTACCTTCCACGACACGGGCCTGTCGGCGGAGACCAGCGCAGGCCGAACGTGCTCGCCCGGCGCATGCTCAGGCGATCTTCGTCCATGGCTTCCCTCCCCACGCCGTCCGTGAGAATACGTCCTTCGGCTGGATCGCGGTGAACCGGAGCTGACCGCGCTCGAACGACCAGCGGGCGCTGAACAGGCGGCGGCCACCAGCCGTTCCGCATTGGGGGACGCGATCGGCGACGAGCGTTACCCGGTTCCCCGTGTAAGACAGGTCACCGGAGCAGTCCGGCGGGTGGTACCTGTTCACTGTCTTGTTCGTCCAGCGCTTGCCTCGAAAAATCAGTGTCTGGACGCCGCTGTTCTGGGCTGCGTCGGCAGCGCTGACGCCGGCATATCGCATGAACACCTCGCTCAGCGTGGCGCGGTAGACGCCGTTCGGAATCCTCGAGGTCGTGACTCCGCCATACGCGGCCGCGGCCACGCTCAGGGCCAGTGCGACGGCAACCCCGCTTGGGATTCGCATCCGTTGCATGGTCTCACTCCTTCCACGTGCGCGGGGCATGGGCATTAAGCGATCTTCCTCCAGGGCTTGCCGCCGAAGAGGACACTGTCGCCCGGGTCGGTTGCCTTCGTGACGTGAAGGCGGAGGGTGCGACCGCTCAGCGACCATCGCGCCGCCACGCGGCCGCTGCAGCCGGGCCCTTGCTTGATCGAGACGGTCCCGCCCGACGCCGTGTAGACGTCGTGGCAGAGCTTGTTCAGGCTGAACTTGCCGCTCCGCAGCGTCAACGTGAGCACGCCGTGGTTTACGTGCGCATAGTGCTGGGTCGTCCCGGCGGCGAGCAGCTCCTTCTCGCTCCAACTCACGCGGTAGACGCCGTCGAGTCCGCTCGAGCTCGTTGTGCGAGCCGCGACCGCCGCGGGCAGCAGGACCGCCGCGATGGCGAGCCCAGTTGCGATCTTCATCAGTGACATGGTTTCGCTCCTTTCGTCCGGCTAGGGCCGCCGTCCCCAGCTGGCCCAGTGGGCGTCGACGCCGTGGGTGAGTTGCCTGATGCCCGTGCCGTCGGCGTTCATGACGTAGACCTGGAACGGCCCGCCGTCGATGGTCTTGGCGAAGATGATCTTCGTGCCGTCTGGGGAGAAGCCGTCTGCGAGGTCGTGGACTCCTGCTTTCGTCTCGTGCGTCAGCTGCTTCAGCCCTGTTCCGTCGGGCCGGACGGTGAACACGTTCGAGGCGACGCCCGGCCGCTCAGCCTGGGGGCTGCTGACCACGATTCTCGAGCCGTCAGGCGACCAGTCGAGCTTGGCGGAGATGCCCAGGCGCCAGGGCGTGAGCTGCTTGAGGCCCGTGCCGTCCGCGTTGACGACGAATGCCGCCGTCTGGAGGTCGGTGATCGTCCGGACAAACGCGATCCGCTTCCCGTCTGGGGAGAAGACAGGACTGCCCTCGCAGCGGCACTCGTCCTTGCCGGCCGGCTTGTTGTGCGTCAGCTGTCGGAGCCCGGTCCCGTCAGCGTTCATCACCCACAGCGAATCCTCTTTCGGCAGGGTCCGGTCGAAAACGATCGTTGTCCCGTCGGGCGAATACGAGGGGAGCCCCTGCAGGCCGTGTGGCGTCAGCGACACGAGGTCGCTGCCGTCGAGGTTCATGGTGTAGATGGCGGCGTGCTTCGCGAAGGCGCGCTCGAAGGCGATCCTCGTCCCGTCCGGCGACCAGGAGGCGTGCACCGAGTCGCTGTCCGCGAACCGCGTCAGCCGGCGAACGCCGCTCCCGTCCGGTCTCACTGTGAAGAGCTGGATGTGGTTGCCGACAGCCGACTGGTAGACGATCGGGCCGTTCTGGCCCGGGGCGGTAGCCCCGGCCTGTGCGCTTGTGAGCGAGGCGGCAACAAGCCCGACTCCCGCCGCGAGGATCGCCGCGAAGACAGTGACCGTCACCTTTCGCCCAACGCCGAGTACCTTCATCGGAAGACCTCCTTGGTTGATTCTGTTCAGACCTGGGGTCATGCTGGGCCCGATCGAGGCCGGTCGCATCGGCGCGCGCACCAGTCTTGGTGCGTCAGATGCTGGTGGTAGCACCGGGGCGCGAGAGTTCGTTGCGTGGGACACTTGAGCGGATGCGGCCGACCGTGCTGATCGTCGACGACCACCCGTCGTTCAGGTCGTTTGCCCGGACGCTGCTCGAGTCGGAAGGGTTTGCCGTTGTCGGCGAGGCCGAGGATGGCGCTGCCGCCCTCGCGGCGGTGGAGGCTCTCCGGCCGATGATCGTGTTGTTGGACGTCCAGTTGCCGGACACCGACGGTTTCGAGGTCGCCGAGCGACTCGCCGAAGCAGCCGACTCACCTGAGGTCGTCCTCATCTCGACGCGGACGGCCGCGGCCTATGGCGAGCGACTCGAAACGACCCCCGCCCGAGGGTTCATCCTGAAGACGTCTCTCTCGGGGCCCGCCCTGGCGGCGCTCGTATCCTAGGGGACCATGTGACGGTGCGCGCATTCCGGCCCATGCTCTGGCTCGCCCTCGCAACTCTGGCGGTCGTGGTCGAGTGGTCGAGCTACGACGGCGGCGGTGTGGCCCTTGCCGCGGCGGACGCGGCCGTCGGGCTCGCCTTTTTCGCCGGCGCGATGCTGGTCTGGAGGCGCGGGCCGCCCGACTTGATCGCGCTCCAGTTCCTCGCGACGGGACTCGCCTGGTTTGCCGGAACGGTCAGCCCCTCGTTCCTCTACCTCCATCGAGCACCGCTCGTGCTCCTCATTCTCGCCTACCCGCGCGGGCAGCTCCGGTCCCGGCTCGATCGGCTCCTCGTTTCGCTCGCCCTGGTCGACGGGCTGGTCGTCTCGATCGCGCAAGTCGACGTGGTCACCCTCGCGCTCGTGGGGATCGTCATCGCCACCGCCGCACTCGGAGCGCTCCGGTCCGGGGCCGATGAGCGCAGCGCCCGCGCGCTCGCGACGGGCTGCGCCGTGCTGATCGGGGCTGGGCTCGCATTGGGCAGCGTCGTTCGTCTGGCCGGGGCGGGGGCGATTGCGGATATGACGCTCCTCGTGGCGTACGAGGCGACGCTAGTCGTCTCGGGTCTCGCCCTCGCGATTGGAATCGCCATCAAGCGCTCTCGACCGGCCGCGGTCGCCGACCTCGTCGTCGAACTCGGAGCGAGCGGCGCCTCCGGGACGCTCCGCGATGCGCTCGCGCAGGCATACGGCGACCCGTCGTTGGAGCTCGGATACCGAGCCGGAGACTCGTATGTCGATCCCGAGGGCAAGCTGATGACGCTGCCGAGCTCCGGCGGCAGGCGGGTGCTCAGGCTCGTCGAAGGAGGTGGTGAGCCGATCGCAGCGCTCGTTCACGACGCCGCTGTCGCTCGTGACCCCCGGCTCGACGAGGCCGTGGCAGCAGCCCTGCGGCTCGCCGCCTCGAACGCGCAGCTACAGGCGGATCTCCGAAGCCAGGTCGGCGAGCTCGCGACCTCGCGGCGACGGATGATCGAAGCGGGTGACGCCCAGCGACGCCGGCTCGAGCGCCGCCTCCGTCAAGCGGCGGAGCTGCATCTCGAGGAAATGCGGCTCGCCCTCGACAGTGCGCACCACCCCGCGCCGCCCAGGGTGACCCTAGCCGTCGAGGCTGCACAGCGAGAGCTCGAGCAAGCCATCGGCGACGTCCACGACCTGGCGCGCGGCATCCACCCGCGCACGCTCACCGAGCACGGGCTCGAGCCGGCGCTCGCCGAGCTGGCCGCAACCGCGCCGACGCCGGTCTCGGTCGGCGCTCCCTGCGAGCGATTCCCTCCGGCAGTCGAGGCTGCCGCGTACTTCGTCTGCGCAGAGGCGCTCGCGAACGTCACGAAATACGCGCATGCCGCTCACGCCTCGGTCGAGATTCAGCGCAGCAACGGACGGCTCCGCGTGGTGATCACCGACGACGGCGTCGGCGGCGCCGACCCGGGGCGCGGGTCGGGACTCCGCGGACTCGCCGACCGGGTGGAGGCTGCCGGAGGACGCCTGACCGTGGCCAGTCCGACGTCTGGCGGAACCGCCGTGGTCGCTGAGATCCCCCTGGAGAGGCTCGCGTGAAGCGCGCGTCGGCTTTGACCGCGGCGCTGGCCTCGACCGCCGTCGCCTACGGGCTCGCTGCCGAATTGGTGGCGACGCACCGCGGCCAGCTGACGACATACGGGGGCGCCTCGGGATGGGCGACCGCGGTCGACCTGTCAGCGGGGTGGGCTCTCGTCGCCGTCGGCCTGCTGATCTGGCGCCTGCTCCCTGGCGTCCGGGCTGGGGCGCTCGCAGTGGCGGCGGGCTTCGCCTGGTTCGCCCCCGACTGGGTCGGCTGGGAAGGCGGGCCAGCTCTGATCCGGAGCGTGGGCATGCTCGTGGCCGGCGTATCGCTCGCCTTTCTCGTGCACGCGGTGCTCGTGTTCCCCCACTCGCGCCTTCCCTCGTCGGCGGCGCGCGTCCTCGTCGTGGCGGTCTACATCGAGACGGCGCTTGTCGGCATCGGGCGAGCACTCTTCCGCGATCCGTTCAACGACGTCAACTGCTGGAACAACTGCACCGACAACAGCTTCCTCGTCCACTCGTACCCGACCGTTGCGCGTGCGCTCGACTGGGTCGATCTCCGCTTCGCGATCGTCCTCGCGACCGGTTTCGCTGCGCTGTTCGCCTGGCGCCTTGTCACGGCGACACCGTTGGCGCGGTGGCTGCTGGCGCTGCCTCTCGTCGTCGGCACACTCCTCACCGCCCTTCACGCAGCGCATGCGGTCGCCCAGCTCCACACGCCGCTCGAGGGACCCAGCGATCGAACATTCGCGTCCATCTTCGTCGGCCAGGGTCTTGCCGTAATCGCCGTCGCGCTCCTGTTCGGGTTCGAGCTCGCTCGGGCCCATCGGGCGCGCCGGGCGGTGGAGCATCTCGTCGTCGAGCTGACACAGGCTCCGGAGCCCGGCTCGCTTGAGGCCGCCCTCGCGCGAGCGACCGGTGATCCTTCACTCCGAATCGTCTACCGGCTACGGGATGTCGACCGGTGCGTCGACGGCCAAGGCCGTGACGTGCAAGCACCTGTGGGTTCTGCAACCCGCGCCGTAACACCGATCGTCCGCAACGGCCGCCCTGTCGCCTTGCTCGAGCACGATCGGGCGGCGCTCGGCGAAACTTTCCAGGACGAGATCGGCGCTGCCGTCCGACTCGCAGTCGAAAACGAGCGACTTCGCGCCGAGGCGCTGGCGCAGCTGATCGACCTCCGCCAGTCCCGCGCCCGGATCGTCGCGGCCAGCGACGCCGTTCGCCGCCGGCTCGAGCGCGACCTGCACGACGGTGCGCAGCAGCGGCTCGTCGCGCTCTCGTTTGGACTCCGGCTGGCGCGCGCGGAGCTCGGATCGCAACCGGACGCCCGCGTCGCCAAGCGGCTCGCAGACGCCGAGGAGGCGCTTGGAAAGGCGCTCGCTGCAGTGCGCGCCGTCGCGAACGGTCTCTTCCCGACCACATTGGCAAACGCAGGATTGGCTTTCGCGATCGAAGAGCTCGCGGAGCTCGCGCCGATTCGAGTCGAGATCGGGGCTGTCCCCGACCGGCGTCTCCCGCCGCTCGTCGAAGCGGCCGCGTACGGTCTGATCCGTGAGGCCGTCGAGAACGCCGCCCTCCACGCGAGAGCGAGCATCGTCTCGGTCAGTGCGCTCTGCGCCGAAGACATCGTGATCGTCGACGCAACTGACGACGGAATCGGGGGCGCCGACCCGAATGGCGGCATCGGCCTCCTCGACGCCGCGGACCGCGTCGGCGCTCTCGGCGGCCGGTTCCAGATTCTGAGCCCCAGCGGCGGCGGCACGCGGATCCAGGCGGAGATCCCATGCGCGTAGTCGTTGCCGACGACGTGATGCTGATGCGCGCCGGTATCGCGCGCCTCCTTGCCGACGCAGGAGTCGAGATCGTGGGCGAGGCGAGCGACGCGGCCCAACTCCTTCGGGAGGTCGAGTCGGTGCAACCCGACGTAGCCGTCGTCGACATCCGGATGCCGCCCACCCAGACCGACGAAGGACTCGTCGCCGCCCGGGAGATCCGCACGCGTCACCCGAACGTCGGCGTACTCGTCCTGTCGCAGTACCTCTCTCCCGGCTACGCCGTCCAGTTGCTCGAGGACCATCCCGAGCGAACCGGCTATCTCCTCAAGGAACGCGTGTCTGACATCGCGGTTCTCGTGGACGCCCTGCAGAGAATCGTCGACGGGGAGTGCGTACTCGACCCGACGATTGTCGCGCGCCTCGTCGCCCGCTCCCGACAGCGCGAGCCGCTCGCCGAGCTCACCGATCGCGAGCGGGAGGTTCTCTCTCTCATGGCGGAGGGGCGCTCCAACGCCGCGATCGCCGAACGGCTCGTCGTCACGCAGAGAACCGTCGAAGCTCACATCCGGCAGATCCTCGGCAAGCTCGGTCTTCGCGAATCGGCGGACGACCACCGTCGCGTCCTGGCCGTGCTCGCGTACCTCCGCGGCTGAGGCTCGTGCCGTCGCGCGAATCACCGCACCAACAGCGAACCGAATGGGCCTAAACGGACTCGAATCTCCACCTTCCACGCGTCATTGAAGCCCACGGACTGGAGCGTGCACCGAGGGTGCACGAGTACGCAAAACGCGACGATCCGCGGCTACCAGCGACGGACGCAAACCGGTGTGGTTAAGCGGAAACAGGCATGAAGAGACCCCCTCCCGACTTCAATGGTAAGGAGGGGGTCGCCGGTTCGAGTCCGGCAGCGCGACTTCGCCTGTGGACTAATCGCCGGACGCGTCGGGCTGGACCGTTGCGGACCGACCCGCCGACCTCTTCGAGTGGCCGTGGCCTTCGAGTCGCCGGTC
>JBBRNM010000076.1:0-8881 GCA_038230295.1 Candidatus Limnocylindrales bacterium | reverse complement strand
TGCCACCGGCCACGCCGGCACTGATCGTGACCTCGAGCTCCCCGGCGCTGGTCGGGACCGACGAACCGGCGATCAGCCGCCGCAGATGCTCAGCGGTTGCGGCGCCCGCGTCCGGGTCGGTCTCGGGCATGACGAGGAGGAACTCCTCGCCGCCGTATCGCCCGAGGGAGTCGACCGCTCGAACATTCGCGGCGAGCTCGCGGGCGACGTGCGTCAGGACGACGTCGCCCACCGCGTGACCGTGCGTGTCGTTCACGCGCTTGAAGTGGTCGATGTCGATCAGCGCCACGGCGATGGATCGGCCGTAGCGGTTCGCCCGCTCGATCTCGGTGGCGAGCAGGGCGAGGCAGGCCTGACGGTTCAGCACGCCCGTCAGCACATCCGTGGTCGCCATGCCCTCGACCACGGCGATTCGCGTTGCCAGCCGCTCCATCGCTCGCCGGAGGACGGCGTCGGGATAGCGGAACGGGTCGGGGCCGGTCGCGCCCTTCAGCTGGGCGAGGCGGTCGACGAGGTCGGCGAGCCGGCAGGCCCGGTACCGGCCGATCACCGCGGAGAAGGCGAGCGCCCCGATGAGGACCGCGGCAGTGAGGAATGCCAGGGCGCGCAGCGTCTCGGCCGTCAGCAACAGTCGACCCCCGTCGGTTATCGGCATGGCATTCTCTGATCTGACCCGGACGGTAGCAACGGAAGTCCTGCCCGGCCAATAGCCCGAAAGTCCCGGATGGTGCGTCCGGCCACCATCGAGCGGCATGGGCCCCCGGGGCATCGGGAGAGGCCTCGTACCGCGGGTGCTAAACTCCGGCGCTCAGGGCAACGACCGAGAGGAGTAACGTCCGATCGGGCCTCCGGAGCGAGCGTGGGACGGTGAGAGCCGCGCGGGGACCGGGACGCGAAGGTCGCTCGCGAGTCCTGCGGTTGGCGGCCGATAGCGCGCCGAGAGGGCGCCGGAACCGGCCCGCCGTGATGAGCGGCAGAAGCCCCGGCGCCGAACCAGCAGGTGGTACCACGACCCGTTCGTCCGCTGGACGAGCGGGCCGTTTGTGTTTCGGAGGACGGCGTGGCGAAAGTGACTCGCGAGCTGCCGAAGGCGTACGTGCCGGCCGACTTCGAGTCGGCCGTCTACGAGCGCTGGCTGGCGGCCGATGTCTTCGCGCCCGACGGGGCCGGCACTCGGGCCGACCCGTCCCAGCCGCCGTTCGTGATCATCCAGCCACCACCGAACATCACGGGTTCGCTGCACCTCGGCCACGCCCAGCGGACCGCGGTCGAGGACTTGCTCGTCCGGCACGCGCGGATGCAGGGGCGCCCGACGCTGTTTCTCCCGGGCCTCGACCATGCGGGGATCGCGGCCCAATACGTCCTCGACCGGATCCTTGCCGCCGAGGGCGAGAACCGCCAATCGTTGGGTCGCGAGCGCTACCTCGAACGGATGTGGCAGTTCATCAATTCCACGCGCGAGGTCATGCTCGGCCAACAGCGCCGCCTGGGGGCGTCGGCAGACTGGAGCCGGCTCCGGTTCACCATGGACGATGGCTCGGCACGCGCCGTTCGCGCGGCGTTTCAGCGCCTCTACCTAGATGGCCTCGCGTACCGAACCGAGGCCCTGGTCAACTGGTGCCCCGGCTGCCGGACGAGCATCTCGGACCTCGAGGTGATCCCGCGAGCCGAATCGGGGACGCTCTGGACCATCCGCTACCACTTGATCGATCCGGCGACTGGACTGCCGAGCCCAACGGAGACGATCGGCGTCGCGACGACCCGGCCGGAGACGATTCTCGGGGACACCGCGGTCGCGGTGCATCCGGACGATGCACGCTATCGCGACCTGGTTGGCCGGTGGGCTCGCGTGCCGTTCGTCGAGCGCGACGTCCCCATCATCGCCGACGAGGTCGTCGATCGGGGGTTCGGCACCGGCGCCGTGAAGATCACGCCGGCGCATGACCACGACGACTACGAGACGGGTCGCCGCCACGCGCTGCCGATGATCACGATCCTCGCCGATGACGCGACGATCAACGACCTCGGCGATGGCTACGTGGGCCTGGATCGCTACGCGGTCCGGGCCCGGGTCGTCGCCGACCTCGAGGCTCGCGGGGATCTCGTCAGCGCGACGCCGCACGAGATGCTCATCGGCCGCTGCGATCGCTCCGACGACGTGGTCGAACCACGACTCAAGACGCAGTGGTTCATTCGCACGCGGCCGCTCGCCGACCGCGCCCTCGATGCGACTCGCAGCGGCCGGACGGCGATCGTCCCGAAACGCTTCGTGAAGGTCTGGGAGCACTGGCTCACGAACATCCGCGACTGGAACGTCTCGCGCCAGCTGTGGTGGGGCCATCGGATCCCGGCGTGGTATTGCCCTGACGGGCACGTGACCGTCAGCACGGATCCGGCGGGCCCGGCCGCGTGCGAGGTCTGCGCCCGTCCCGCGGCTGAGCTCGAGCAGGATCCCGACATCTTCGACACGTGGTTCAGCGCGGGACTCTGGCCCTTCTCGACGCTCGGCTGGCCGGAGGACACTCCCGATCTGGAGCGCTACTACCCGACGTCCGTGCTCGAGACGGCCCACGAGATCCTGTTCTTCTGGGTGGCCCGAATGATGATGCTCGGGCTGCACCTGACCGATCGGGAACCCTTCCACACGATCTTCCTGTCCGGGCTGATCCGGGATCCCCTCGGCCAGAAGATGTCGAAGACGAAGGGCAATGTCGTGGACCCCTTGTCGGTGATCGAGGAGTCCGGCGCCGACGCCCTGCGCTTCGCGGTCATCCATGGCGCCACGCCGGGCGAGGACCAGAAGTTCGGATCGCAGAAGCTCGAGATTGGCCGGACATTCGCCAACAAGCTCTGGAACGCGACCCGGTATGTGCTCGGGGCGCGGCCGTCGTCGATCGCCCCGGACGCGGAGCGGCAGGACCCTCCCAAGGCTCACCTCGGCGTGTCCGAACGCTGGATCCGATCGCGTACTGCCGCCGCCGTCGCAGGCGTGGACGAGGCGATCGGCGACTGCCAGCTCGCCGAGGTGACGCGGACCCTCTACGACGCGATCTGGTCCGAGTTCTGCGACTGGGGCCTCGAGCTCGCCAAGGTCCGCCTCTCCGACGCCTCGTTGGCGGACGCCGAGCGGGAAGCGACGTGGTGGACGCTCGTCGAATCGCTCGACACGTTCCTGCGGCTGCTGCACCCGGTGATGCCGTTCGTGACGGAGGTCCTCTGGGCCGCGCTGCCCCACCGCCGCGATGAGTCACCGCTGCTGATCACCGCCCGCTGGCCTGCTCCTGGCGAGCGCGACGAGGCCGTCGACTCGACGGTTGCCGAGGTCCTCGACCTCGTCCGAGCGATTCGGAACGCGAGGACCGAAGCCGGCGTGGATGCCGCGGCCTGGTTGCCGGGCGTCGCGCTGGTCCCAGCGGATGGGGATGTCGTCGAAGCGCTTCGCCCTGCCATCGAACGCCTGGCGCGCATCCGGCCCCTGACGCTCGCCGTCCCGGGCTCCGACGCTCATCCGTTCGTGTCGCCAGTGCCGGTCCTCGCCGGTCGCTTTCAAGTGGTCCTCGACGTCGGCGGAGGGGCCGGCGCCGCTGCCGGCCCGGACCGAGGCCGCGAGGAGCGCCAGCTTGCCGACGCCGAGGGGCTTCTCGAAGCGGCCCGAGCCCGCCTCGCAAGCCCGCAGTTCATCGAGCGTGCCCCCGCCCCGATCGTCGAGGGAGCGCGCGCTCGGGAGGCCGAGCTGGAGGGCCTGGTCGCGCGCTTGCGGGAGTCGCTCTCGCGGTAGGCACCCACCCGGGCGCGCCGGGGTCAGCCCTTGACGGCGCCGCCCGTGATGCCGCGGCCCACCCGGGTCCCATGGGCGAAGCCATCAACGCCGGACTACACCTGACAGATCGGTAACGGACCGACACGGGCGGGACGCCGTGGGCTGCGATCGTCGCCCCCGGATGCGATAGGGTGCCCGCTGCATGCAGAGGGACGAGGTGCAGAGCCGCGACGACTGGTGGCGCTCCGGCGTGGTCTACCAGATCTACCCACGGAGCTTCGCCGACACCGACGGCGACGGTCTCGGCGACCTGCCCGGGGTGATCGAGCACCTCGACCACCTGGCCTGGGAGCCCGGAGGCCTCGGCGTCGACGCCCTCTGGCTTTCGCCGATCTATCCATCGCCTGGGCTCGACGCCGGCTACGACGTGTCCGATCACACGGCCATCGATCCGGCGTTCGGGACGATGGCCGACTTCGAGCGCCTGGTTCAGGGCGCCCACGAACGTGGCCTGAAGGTCATCCTCGACCTCGTCCTGAACCACACGAGCAACCTGCACCCGTGGTTCCGGGGATCCCGTCGCAGCCGCGAGGACCAGCACGCGAACTGGTACATCTGGCGCGATCCGTCCGGCCACGATCGCCGCGGCCGACCGCGCCCGCCGAACAACTGGGTGTCGTATTTCGGCGGATCGGCGTGGGCCTGGGATCGAACCCGGCAGCAGTACTACCTGCACACGTTTCTTGCCCAGCAACCCGATCTGAACTGGCGCGAGCCGGGCGTCCAGGCGGCCCAGTTCGACATGATTCGCGGCTGGCTGGCGCGCGGTGTCGATGGCTTTCGGCTCGACGTCTTCAACGCGCTGCTCAAGTCCGAGGGGCTCGAATCGAACCCGCGGCTGCGGTCGACCACGCACCGACCCTGGGATCGCCAGCGCCATCTCTACGACAAGGACAACGCCGGCCTCGAGACCCTCCTCGGCGCATTCCGGGCCCTGCTCGATGAGACCCCGGGGCGGATGTCGGTCGGCGAGCTGTTCGAGGGCACGATCGCGATGGCCGCCACGCTGACCCGGCCGCGTCACGTGGTGTTCGATTTCTCGCTGCTCGAGGCACCGTGGTCGGCCGAGGCGATCGGCCAGGCCATCCTGATCCGGGAGAACGCCTACGGTCCGGATCGCTGGCCGACCGTGGTGCTGTCGAACCATGACCGCCCCCGTCACGTCAGCCGCTACCTCGAGTCGATCGGCAGGAGTGACTCGGAGACCGCCGACCGGATTGCACGGGCCGCGGCGGTGCTGTTGCTATCGCAGCGCGGAACCCCGTTCATGTACTACGGCGAGGAGATCGGCCTGCCGAACGTCGAGGTTCCCGAGAGCGAGATTCAGGATCCCCCCGCGCGGCGAGCCTCGCCGGCGTTTCCATGGTGGAACCGCGACCAGTGCCGGAGCCCGATGTCGTGGACCGCCGGCCGAGGCGCGGGATTCACGACCGGCCGGCCCTGGATCCGGCTGATCCCGAACGCCGACACTCGGAACGTCGAGCGCCAAGGCAGCGAGGCGAACTCGGTGCTTGCGGCATACCGCCGGCTGCTCGTCGTCCGGCGCCGCTCCGAGGCGTTGCACGCCGGATCGTTCGCGTTCGTGTCCTCGGGCGATGCCGACGTGCTGGCGTACGTGCGGGAGGCCGAGGGCGAACGCGCCCTGGTCCTCATCAACTTCTCGACCGAGGCCCGCCGCGCCGTGCTGCCGGACGGCGACTGGTGGCCGCTGTTCGACACGGACGAGCCCCAGGTCGGGACCGGTCCTGTGACCGGAGCCGTCGAGCTGCGGGGCCTTCGGGCGGTCCTTCTCGCCTCGATTGCCGGATCGACATCCGGGTCAGGAGGGGCCGAGGCCGCTGGTACGATATGAGCGTCGCGCCTTCACTCGCCGGGAGAAATCGTTGCCACTTGAGTTCCTGCGGCGCCGGAAGGGGGACATCCCCACGCCGGCGACCACCACGATCCCGATCCCGTCGAGCCACTCCACGCCCCTGCCCGAGGAGGTCGTGGCCCAGGAGCACCAGCTCCGACTGACCTACGCCGGCAAGACGAGCGAGGGCGTCCGCCTTCGCGGCGGCCCCCAGGCGATGGCCGAGCTTCCGGCGATGATCGGCTCCCTGGCCATCAGCGCGATCGAAGTGGCGGAAGCTCGTGATCCGGACCTCGACCACGCGTCGCCATCCATCGAGCATGCCAACGAGGCCAGGCAATGGCTGCAGGCGCATGGCGACCTCGGTCCCGTGACCCGGCATGCCCTCTTCGTGCTCGAATCCCTCGATGCGATCGACCCGGCGTTCGACACGTTCGCCTGTGCGCTTCTTGACGGCACGGTGGATCCGGCCGGCTACCCGGACTACTCCGCGATCGTCGGCGGGGCCGCGGCTCACTGGGACGAATCGACCGGCGACCTCATCGTGCGCGGTGTCGTGGGCTGGGGCGGTCGCGGCGCGCGGGGCGACACGGACCGAAACGCCACCCGGATCCTGAGCTCGTTGCTCGGCAACATCCTCGAATCCAGCAGCTCTCTCGGGCTGACAGCGGTCGAGCGTCCGGCAATCGGGAGCGGCGTTTCCGGGGAGACCTGTGGCCATTGCGGATTTCACTCCGCGCACAGTGGCGGCATGTACTGCCCCAAGTGCGGCATGCGCCTCCGCGGCTGAGCCGAACACCACTCCGTGCCCGTCTACGACTACGTCTGCAGCGCGTGCGGCCGCGTCACGGAAGTGATCCACGGCATCGATGCCGAGGGTCCGCGCTTCTGCCCGGCGTGCGGCGCCGAGGGCACGCTGCGCAAGGGCTTCACGACGCCCGCGGTCCACTTCAAGGGCAGCGGCTGGGCGAAGAAGGACCGGGCGTCCAGTGCCTCGAGATCGTCAAACGCGCGGTCCGACAGCGACGCTAAGGTCGACTCGGGGTCCAAGGGCTCCGGTGATGATTCCAGCCCATCGAAGGCAACTGCCGACGGCGACTCATCGCCGACCACGAGCTCGAAGGACGGATCGACCGGGACCTCTGACAAGGCAACAGAGTCCGGGGGTTCGAAGAAGGTTGGTCCCGTCGAGCGCCCGTCTCGCGCCTCGAAGTCATCGTCCGGTAGCAACGAACGGGGAGGGGACTGACGATGTCTCCCTCGGCGGCAGACTGGATCAGCCTCTCGGAGGCCGCGGAGATTCTTGCCGGCTCGAACGTCCGCTTCCAGTCGTCGACGATCGGGGCCTGGGCCCGCGCCGGGAAGCTCCAGAGCATCAAGCTCGGTGGTCGCCGATTCGTCCGCCGGGGTGAGGTCAAGGCGCTCCTGACACCGTCGCGGCGCGTCCGAGCCGACCAGCTCCAGCCGCGGCTGTTCGAGGAGCTCGGAGACTGAAGGCCCCCGGCGAGTCACGCTGGCTCGACCCGTGGCAGGTGCGACTCGCCGCCCTCGCGGCTCGGGAACCCGTCCCGAGCGTTCGACGCGTGCTCGATCGATACAGCTCGTCAGCAGGGGGCCTGCTGGCGGGCGGGCTCGCCTACGCCGCGCTGTTCGCGATCGTCCCGGCGATCGTGCTGACGGCTGGGGTCGCAGGCGTCTTCTTCCACGATCCCACGGCTCGCGCGGCGCTCGTGCATACGGTATCCGAGGTGCTGCCGCCGTTGAGTGGTCTCGTCGACGTGGTCGTCGCCGATGCGGTTCGCGACTCGACCTCGGTATCGCTCATTGGTCTCGTTGCCCTGATCTGGGGCGCGAGTCGCTTCGTGGTGGCCTTCCAGGAGGCGATCGCCCGCGTCATGGGCGGCAACCGCCGCCGAGGCCTGCTCGTGGAGAATCTCGGGGCCTTCGGCGCGGTCCTGTTGTTGATCGGAGCGCTCCTCGCCTCCACCACATTCGCCGGGGTCGCGGCGTTCCTGCAGGCGGGTCGGGACATCGGGGTGATCGCCGTGATCGGGGACGCCCTCTCACTTGCTCTCGGATTCCTGCCACCGCTGGCGGCCGTCGCGGCCATGGCTCTCGTCTACCACTTCGTCCCGGCCCAGGCGCCGCCGTGGTCGGCCGCCCGTTGGCCGGCCATCACGGTCGGGATTGCCCTGACACTCCTGGCCCGGGTGTTCGTCTTCGTGGCCCCGCGCCTCATCGGGTCGGCGGCGCTTCTTGGAACCCTGGCCACGGCATTCGCCGCCCTGGCCTGGCTGGCGCTGTCATTCCAGGCCGTCCTGCTCGGCGCCGCCTGGGTCCGTGACCGCGCCGATCGGGTGCTCCCGTCGGGAGCCGCCCCGGTCGACACGGGATCAGGCTGACTGGTGTTGCTGGGTACCGCAGCGCCGGCAGAATCGGGCGCTCGCTGACAGCGACAGGCCGCACAACGGGCACGTGGCGATGCCCGAGATCGGCGTGATCGAGGCAGGGACGGCCTCCGGGGCGGCGGGAATGCCGGCTGACCTCACCTCACGCTGGCGCATCGCCGCAATGGGCATCTGCGGTGCGGCAGCCGAGGCTGCCCCGGCGGGCGGCGGCGCGATGGGCGCCGAGGCGGCCGATGCGGCTGCGACCCGGAGCTCATAGGCGGCGATCTCCGCGTCCAGGTTCGCGCCGGGCACGAGCCCCGGCAGTGGGGGAGCTGCCTTTTCGGCCTCCGTCTTCCGCTCGGCGTCGGCCACTCGCTCGGCCTCGATCCGCTCGGCCTCGATCCGCTCGGCCTCAACCCGCTCAAGCTCGGCGATCCGCTCAGCCTCGATCCGCTCAGCCTCAACCCGCTCAAGCTCGGCGATCCGCTCGGCGATCCGCTCGGCCTCGATCCGCTCGGCCTCGATCCGCTCGGCGATCCGCTCGGCCTCGATCCGCTCGGCGATCCGCTCGGCCTCGACCCGCTCAAACTCGGCGATCCGCTCGGCCTCAACCCGCTCAAGCTCGGCGACCCGCTCGGCCTCAACCCGCTCAAGCTCGGCGACCCGCTCGGCCTCCAACCGCTCGGCCTCAACCCGCTCAAGCTCGGCGATCCGCTCGGCCTCCAACCGCTCGGCCTCAACCCGCTCAAGCTCGGCGATCCGCTCGGCCTCCAACCGCTCGGCCTCAACCCGCTCAAGCTCGGCGATCCGCTCGGCCTC
>JBBRNM010000075.1:0-8934 GCA_038230295.1 Candidatus Limnocylindrales bacterium | reverse complement strand
TTCTCGTCGCCCTGGGTGCGTCCCGGGCGCGCGTCCCGGGGCTGCTGCTGGCTCGGATCTCGAGGGCTCATGCCGAAAGGCTACGCCCTCTGAGCCCCGGATGGCGCTGCTAGACTCCGAGTATCCACTCTGCATAAACCGCATGCGTCGAGGTACCCGTGGCCCAGTCTGTCTCCTCGCCCGATCGCGGCCGTGTCGCAGCAGATGATCGGCCCGTTCCGGACCTGATCACCGAGATCCCGGGGCCCAAGGCTCGGGCTCACGTGACCTTCGACGAGACCTGGACGTCGCCCAGCCTGCCGCGCGCCTACCCGATCGTGCCGGTTCGCGGACGAGGAATGGCCATCGAGGACATCGACGGCAATCTCTTCCTCGACTTCGCCGCCGGGATTGCCGTCAACTCGACCGGGCACGGCCACCCACAGGTCGTCGGGGCGATCAAGGAGCAGGCGAGCGAGCTCATCCACTACTCGGCCTCCGACTTCTACCTGCCGATCTACGCCGAGACGGCGAAGCGCATCGCCGACATCGCGCCGATGTCGGGCCGGCTCCGGACCTACCTCGGGAACTCCGGCACCGAGATGGTCGAGACGGCGATGAAGCTCGCCCGGCACGCGACGGGCCGGCCGTACATCGTCGCCTTCCTCGGCGGCTTCCACGGCCGGACGTACGGCGCGGTCAGCCTCACGGCCTCGAAGGCGAAATACCACGCCCGCTTCGACCCACTCCTGCCGGGCATCTATCACGCGCCCTTCGGCCACGTGGCGGACCTGAAGTGGTTCGACGAGGTCCTGTTCGAACGGCTCATCCCGGCCAATGAGGTCGCGGCGATCGTCGTCGAGCCGATTCAGGGCGAGGGCGGCTACATCGTCCCCGAGGACGGGTTCCTCGAGGGCCTTCGCGCGCTCTGCGACCGCCACGGCATCCTGCTGGTGGCCGACGAGATCCAGTCCGGCGCGGGACGCACCGGCAAGATGTGGGCGGTCGAGCACTGGAACGTCGAGCCGGACATCCTGCTGGTGGCGAAGGGGATCGCGTCGGGAATGCCCCTCGGCGCGCTCGTGGCCCGGGCCGAGCTCCTGGAGTCGTGGGGGCTCGGCGCGCATGGCTCGACGTACGGCGGCAATCCCGTCGCCTGCGCCGCGGCGCTCGCGACCATCGAGCTCCTCGAAGGCGGGCTCGTCGAGAACGCCCGAGAACGCGGCGATCAGGCCACGGAGCTCCTCGATGAGCTCGCCGCGCGCTTCCCGGGGGTGATCATGGACGTTCGCGGCAAGGGCTTGATGATCGGCATCGAGTTCGACAGCCCGGAACGAGCGGAGGCGGTCCAATGGGCCGCCTTCGAGCGCGGCCTCCTCGTCCTCGAGTGCGGCAAGCAGACCGTCCGGATGTGCCCGCCGCTGATCGTGACCGCCGAGGAGATGGCGACCGGGGTCCGGATCTTCGGCGAGGCCGTCGCGGCCGCCGTTGCCGACGCAGGGCGCGTCATCGACGACGCCGTCCAGGCCGGCGCGATGCACGACGGCGAGGTCGACGGCTAGGTCCCTCGGTCGCGCTCCGGCTGGCCGATCGTGCGCCACACCGGCCTCGAAAAGCTCGCCGCCACGTCGAAATCGGCAGAATCGCCGAGGGGGCTGGCGACGGCGCACCGTGACCGATGTTCGCTTCAATTGAACACAAACCGCGGCGCTGCTCGTCGCCGCGCGCGGAAGAAGGTAGATCGGGCCGTACCGCCGCCCCCTGCCCAGCAGGTGGGCGTTCTTCGTCCGGAAGGTGTGGTCAGCCGAGTGTTCTGAGGGGCGATCCGGCCGAGCCCGGGCCGCGGCAGCCAGAATTTCCGCGGCGCTCACTGCCGGCAGCGCTCGGGTGTTCACTTCATCTGAACATCCGCACGACGTGATCGGGGCCGGAGCGCGCCGCCGCGCAGCGTCGGCAGCGTCGGGAGCTGGCGGGTCACGGGATGTCGCCGTTGCACGACCGCTCGTGCACCGCTCTCGCTTGCTCGTCGATACTGCGGTGATGACGAACAAGGTCGCATCGATGCACGACGCGATCGCCGATCTCGTGCGCGATGGCGACACGGTCGCGATCGAGGGGTTCACCCACCTCATCTCGTTCGCGGCGGGCCACGAGATCATTCGCCAGGGGCGGCGGGACCTGACGCTCGCCCGGCTCACGCCGGATCTGATCTACGACCAGATGATCGCGGCCGGGGTTGCCCGGAAGCTGATCTTCAGCTGGCTCGGCAACCCCGGCGTCGGCGGCCTCGGCGCGATCCGCCGGCGGATCGAGCCGGCGACGAGCGGGGGACCGGGCCAGCCGCCGCGCCTCGAGATCGAGGAGTACAGCCACTTCGGGATGGTCGGCCGGTACACGGCTGGCGCGGCGAACCTGCCGTTCTACCCGATCCGGAGCTACTTCGAGACGGACCTCCCGAAGGCGAATCCGCTCATCCGCGAGATCGAGTCACCGTACGGCGACGGCGTCGTCTTTGCGGTCCCGCCGCTCAAGCCGGACGTCACGATCGTCCACGCCCAGCGGGCCGATGCGGGCGGCGACACCCAGATCTGGGGTCTCCTCGGCTGCCAGAAGGAGGCCGCGTTCGCGGCCGAGCGGGTCATCGTGGTCGTCGAGGAGCTCGTCGACGAGGCGGTGATCCGGGCCGACCCCAACCGGACGATCGTCCCGGGTCTCATCGTCGACGCCGTCGTCGTGGAGCCGTTCGGGGCGCACCCGAGCTACGTCCAGGGCGCGTACGACCGCGACAACCGGTTCTACCTCGACTGGGATGCGATCACGAGGGACGAAGCCGCGATGCAGGCATGGCTGAAGGAGTGGGTCCTCGGCGTCGCGAATCGCGCCGAGTACAGGGCGAAGCTTGGCGCCGAACGAGTCGCCGGGCTGACGCCGATGCCAGCGCCATCGGGTTCCGTCGACTATGGGGCCTACCGATGAGCGATCCGGCGGCGTACTCGAAGTCGGAGATGATGATCGTCGCGGCCGCCCGCGAGCTCGCCGGGCAACGCGTGTGCTTCGTCGGCGTGGGACTCCCGAACATCGCCGTGAACCTCGCCCAACGGACCGTCGCGCCGGACCTCGAGCTCGTGTACGAGGCCGGGGTCTTCGGGGCTCGACCGGCGCGCCTGCCGCTCTCGATCGGCGATCCCACGATCGTCACGGGCTCGACGGCGGTGACGAGCATGTTCGAGCTCTTCAGCTTCTATCTGCAGGGCGGATTGATCGACGTCGGCTTCCTCGGCGCTGCCCAGATCGACCGGTTCGGCAACCTCAACTCGACGGTGATCGGCGACTACGACCACCCGACGACGCGCCTGCCCGGAAGCGGCGGCGCGTGCGAGATCGCCATCAACGCCCGCCAGGTGTTCGTGATCATGCGGCAGTCGAGCCGGAGCTTCGTCGAGCGGATCGATTTTCGGACATCGCCTGGGAATCTCGGCGGCGCCGAGCAATCCGAACGGATCCGGCAAGAGCAGGGCTGGCTCGGGCGCGGCCCGTCGGTGGTGGTCACCGACCTCGGGGTTTGGCACTTCGACGAAACCGGCGAAATGCGCCTCGATGCGATGCACCCCGGCGTGACCCTCGACGAGATCTGCGCGACGGTCGCCTGGCCTCCGAAAACGGCCGCCGACGTCGGCGAGACGCCACCGCCGACCGCCGAGGAGCTGCGGCTCATTCGCGATGAGCTCGATCCGGGCGGGTCGTACACGCGCTGAGCCCGGGACGAGGAGCGGGGGCATGGCCCGCGCTGGCGCCGACCTAGTGCGGGGCGGCCGATTGGGGTCCGCGGACGACGAGCACCGGACACGGGGCGTGGCGGACGACGTGGTCGGAGACGCTGCCGATGAGCAGCCGACCCATCGAGCCGCGGCCGTGACTCCCGACGACGACGAGATCGACGGCCTCGCTCGTGGCGACGTCGACGATTGCCTCGCCCGGCGGGCCTTCCCAGATCAGGAAGCTCACCTGGACTCCGGCTTCGCGCCCTCTTGCGGCGAGACCACGCGCGGCGTGCTCACGATCGGCCCGGAGCTGGTCGATCCGCTGGCCGGGCCGGGCAGCGAGGTGCCTGCTCAAGGGATCGATCACGCTGAGGACGAGCAGATCGGCGCCCAGATCGCGGGCGAGGTCGAAGGCCTGGGTCGAGGCAGCGTCGGACGCAGCGGACAGATCGGTGGCCAGCAGGATTCGGGCGATGCCCGCGACCCGCGGGACCGCGACCATTGCGACGGCGGGGGAGGGCTGGCTAGCCATGCCGCGATAGTGCGCCGCGGTGTGGCTCACGTGGAGTGACGTCCGGCACGAAATCGCGGGCCATCGAGCCTGACATCGCGACTGGTAGGCTCACCACGGTGACCGTCCATCCAGCCAATCGCTCGCTCTCCGAGGCGGAAGCGGAGGTCGCCCGAGCGACCGCCCGGCTCGCGGCCCTCGACGAGGCTACCCAGGCAATTGCGGCGGAGCTGGATCTCGACCGCGTGCTCCAGCTGATGGTCGACCGCGTGCGCGGCCTCGTCGAAGCCCGGTACGCGGCCGCCGGCATCGTGGATGCCCGCGGGCGTATCGAGCGCTTCATCACGAGCGGGATCTCGCCGGAGCAGCGGAAGCGAATCGGGCCGTTCCCGCGCGGCCACGGCCTCCTCGGCACGATCATTCGTGACGGGGTCTCGCTCCGCATCCCGGAGATCCGCAGCCACCCCGACAGCTACGGCTTTCCGCCCCGGCATCCGCGAATGGATTCATTCCTCGGCGTTCCCGTCCGCGTCGCCGGAAGGCCGATCGGCAACTTCTATCTCACCGAGAAGGTGGGGCCCGGCCAGTTCACCGCGCAGGACCAGGAAACGGTCGAGATGTTCGCGGTCCATGCGGGCATCGCAATCCAGAATGCTCGCCTTCACCAGCGCGTCCAGGAGCTGGCCGTGGTCGACGAGCGCCTCCGGATCAGCCGCGATCTCCACGACGGCATCATCCAGAGCATCTATGCGGTGGGGCTCTCGCTCGAGGACGTCCCGGAACTGATGGCAGAGGACAGCGCCGAGGCCGCGGCCCGGATCGATCGGGCGATCGACCGGTTGCACACGACGATCCGGGACATCCGGACCTTCATCGTCGGCCTCGAAGGGCCCGCGGACCTCAGGCTCGTCGATGCGATCAAGGCGGTCGTCGCGGAGATACCACCGACCCCCGGTCTCGCGATCGAGCTCGACCTGGCGGCTGCGGACGAGGTCGAAGGCAATCTGTCGATGGAGGCATCGCACGAGCTTCTCCAGATCATTCGCGAGGCGCTCAGCAACACCGCTCGTCACAGCGGCGCCGCCCGCGCGACGCTGTCGCTCCGGGTCGAGGGGGGTGACCTCGTCCTGCGGGTCGAGGACGACGGGCGCGGCTTCGATCCGGCGTTGCCGGTTCGCCCGGGCCATCTCGGGCTCTCCAATCTCCGGGAGCGCGCCGGCGCCGTCGGCGGCCGGATCTCGATCGACAGCCAGCCGGAAAAGGGCACGCGTATTATCGTCTGGCTTCCCATCCTGGAGCCGGAGAGGCCCACCGCTTGAGCGATCTGCGCCCCGAGTCGAACGGTCCTGAGCGGCCGGGTCCGCTGCTCCGCCTCCTGATCGTCGACGACCACGAAGTCGTTCGGCAGGGCCTCGTCGCCCTCCTCGATCGGCGTGCCGGGTTCCAGGTGGTGGCCGAGGCCGGAACCGTCGCAGAGGCCGTCGAGCAGGCCCGGCGCCACGCACCGGACATCGTCGTGATGGACGTCCGCCTGCCGGATGGCTCGGGCATCGAGGCCTGTCGGGAGATCCGAGCCGAGCTGCCGGCGACCCGGGTCGTGATGCTCACGTCGTTCCCGGATGAGGAGGCGGTCCTGTCGGCGATCGTCGCCGGAGCGGCCGGCTACCTCCTGAAGCAGGTGCGGGCCCGAGACCTCGTCGCCGCGCTCGAGGCCGTCGGACGTGGCGAGTCGCTCCTCGATCCGGCGGTCACGGAGAAGGTCCTGGAACGCGTGCGCCGGATCGCGGCCGGCTCCTATACGGACGAGCTCGCCCAGCTCACGTCCCAGGAACGCAAGATCCTCCTGCTCGTGGCCGAGGGCAAGACGAACAAGGAGATCGCGAACGACGTGTTCCTGTCCGACAAGACCGTCAAGAACTACGTCAGCTCGATCCTCTCGAAGCTGAACCTCGAGCGTCGCGCACAGGCGGCGGCATTCGTGGCAAAGCACCGTTACGACCACGGCGGCGGTTGACGACGACACGCCCATCCGCCGAATGGCTCGCAGCGTGAAGATCGTTTCCGCGGCAGAGGCCGTAGGGGACATCCGATCCGGCGATCGGGTCTACCTGCATGGGGCGTCGGCGACGCCCTCGGTCCTGCTCGATGCCCTCGTCGCGAGATCAGCCGAGCTGACCGACGTGAGCGTCATCCACCTGCACGCGGAAGGCCCGGGCCCACACCTGGCGCCCGCCATGGCCGGGCACTTCCGCCACCGGGCGCTCTTCATCGGCCCGAACGCGCGGGCCGCGGTGAACGAGGGCCGCGCCGATTACGTGCCGGTGTTCCTGTCCGACGTGCCCCGCCTGTTCGACACCGGGCTCCAGCCGCTCGACGCCGTCTTCGTGAACGCGACACCCCCGGACGCGCACGGCTTCTGCTCGCTCGGGACCAGCGTCGAGGCGATACATTCCGCGATCCGGGCCGCGAAGCGCGTCATCGTCCAGCTCAACAGGGCCATGCCAAGGACCCAGGGCGACAGCTTCATCCACGTCGATGCGATCGACCTCGCGGTGGAGTGTGACGTTCCGCCGTATGCGGTTGCCCAGCCGTCCATAGGCGATGTGGAGCGACGGATCGGGCAGTTCGTCGCCGCGCTCGTGCCGGACGGCGCGACGATCCAACTGGGGATCGGGGCGATTCCCGCCGCCGTCGCCATGGCCCTCGGCGACAAGCACGACCTCGGCGTGCACACCGAGATGTTCACCGACAGCGTCGTCGACCTCGTCGAGGCGGGCGTCATCAACGGGTCGCGCAAGGAACGCAATCGCGGCAAGATCGTGGCGGCGTTCGTCATGGGCTCGCCGCGCCTGTACGAGTTCGTTCGGGACAATCCCATGATCGAGATGCGGCCCGTGGATTTCACGAACGACACCCACGTCATCCGATCGTTCAGCCGGATGACCGCGATCAACTCCGCGATCGAGGTCGACCTCACCGGCCAGATCGTGGCGGACTCGATCGGGCGGCGGCTCTACTCAGGTGTGGGCGGCCAGATGGACTTCATCCGTGGCGCTTCGCTTGCCGAGGAAGGCCGGGCGATCATCGCCATGCCCTCGACAGCAGCCGCCGGCGCGAGCTCGCGGATCGTGGCGACGCTGCAGGACGGCGCCGGCGTCGTCACGACGCGGGCCCACGCGCGAACGATCGTGACCGAGCACGGCGTCGCGGAGCTGTGGGGAAGGTCCCTCGGCGAGCGTGCGGTAGCCCTCATCGCGATCGCGGATCCAGCCTTCCGACCAGACTTGCGAGCTGAGGCCCGGCGCCTGCATCTGCTCTAGGCGCGATCGCAAGCCTTGCTGGAAGGACCCGCCTGCGGGCGGCGAGCCCCTCAAGCCGGACCCTACAATCGGACGGTCGTGCCAACCGGACGCGTGTTTCGACGCTCTCTCGACCCCGATCTCCCCGTAGCCGTACGGGCGGAGGGCTCGACGATCTGGGATACCGATGGCCGGGCCTACCTCGACGGGGCGGGCGGGGCGGTCGTCGTCGGCGTCGGCCATGGTCGGGCTTCGGTGGCGCAGGTCATGGCCGATCAGGCCGGCCGCCTCGCGTTCGCCCACGGCAGCGCATTCACGAACGAGCCACTCGAGCGATACGCGGCCGCGCTTGGGCCGCACCTGCCTTTGGACGAGCCTGCGATCTACCCGGTCTCAGGCGGCTCCGAGGCGATGGAATCCGCGCTCAAGCTCGTCCGCGCGTACCACCTCGCCCGCGAGGAGCGCGAGCGCTGGATCGTGATCGCCAGGTGGGGCAGCTATCACGGCAACTCGCTGGGAGCCCTGGACCTCTCGGGCCGCAAGCCGCTTCGACGGCCGTACGAGGCGTGGCTCGGGAGGTTCCGGCACGTGTCGGCGGCGTACCCATACCGCGCCGGCGATTCCGGGAGCCAGGCGCTCGGCGACCCCGAGGAACTCGCGGCCGAGCTCGAGCGCGCAATCGAGGCCGCCGGTCCGGGCACCGTGGCGGCCTTCGTCGCCGAGCCGATCGTCGGGGCCACGCTCGCCGCGGCGGTCCCGCCGGACGGCTACTGGCAGGCGATCGTGGACGTCTGCCGGCGCCACGGCGTCCTCCTCGTCGCGGACGAGGTCATGACCGGCTTCGGGCGCACGGGTCGCTGGTTCGGCGTCGATCACTGGGGCATCCGGCCGGACATCCTCGTCGCGGCCAAGGGCGCCACCTCGGGCTACTGGCCGTTCGGGCTGGTCGCCGCGTCAGGCTCGGTCCGGGACACCGTCGTCGAGGCCGGCGGCTTCGTTCACGGCTTCACGTACTCGCACCACGCCGTCGGCGCGGCTGTTGCGGGCGAGGTGCTTCGGATCCTCGAGAGCGAGCGGCTCGTCGAAGCCAGCGCGGCGAAGGGCGATCGACTCCTCGAGCTGCTCCGGGACCGGCTGGGCGGCCATCCGAACGTGGGCGAGATTCGGGGCCGGGGCCTGATGGTCGGGCTGGAGCTGGTGGCCGACCGGGAGACCCGCGCCCCGTTCCCGCGGGCCGAGCGGATCGCCGAGCGCATCGTTCGCGCGAGCCGCGATGCCGGGCTGCTCGTCTACTCGGGCACGGGTCTCGCCGACGGCACCGACGGCGATGGCATTCTGCTTGGGCCGCCCTTCATCATCACGGACGCCGAGCTCACGCAGATCG
>JBBRNM010000074.1:0-9382 GCA_038230295.1 Candidatus Limnocylindrales bacterium | reverse complement strand
GATGGGCTGGCCAGTCTCGAGATGGGCCTGCAGGACGTCCTTGCCGGTCCCCCGCGAGATCGAGCCGTCGGTCACGAGGCGAACCAGGACAGCGAGCTCGCCCGGCTGCAGGACGACGGGCGCGGCGGCGGCGTTCCGGAGCCGCAGGTACTCCCCCGTCACCCAGTTCGCGACGGGCTTCGCCTCCAGCGAGCCATCTGCGGCGAGGGTCGACTCGAACAGCGCGGCCGCGTCCGCATCGGACACGAGGACGGCCGCGTCGTACGGCGTCAGGCCGTGGGCGTCGCGATAGCGAGCCCGCCGTGCAGACGGCAGCTCCGGCAGCCCCGCGGCGATCTCCTGGCGCCAGGCCTCGTCCACCCGGAGCGGCGGCAGGTCCGGCTCGGGGAAGTAGCGGTAGTCGTCCGAGGTCTCCTTGGCCCGCATCCGGTACGTCTCCCCGCGCTCGTCCGACCACCCACGGGTCTCCATCACGAGCGTCCCGCCGCCGTCGATGATGGCCGCCTGGCGTTCGATCTCGAACGCGACGGCTCGCTCGACGGAGCGGAAGGAGTTCATGTTCTTGACCTCGACCCGGGTGCCGAATTCCTCACGGCCTCGCGGCCGGAGTGAGACGTTGGCCTCGACGCGCATCTGGCCACGTTCCATGTCGGCGTCGGACGCGCCGATGGTGCGGAGCAGCAACTGCAGCTCTTCGGCGTAGCGGCGGGCCTGCTCGGCGGTTCGGACGTCGGGCTCGGTGACGACCTCCATGAGCGGCGCACCGGAGCGGTTGAAGTCGACGAGGCTGATCCGGCTCCCATCGCCGCCCGGCGCATGGACGAGCTTCGCGGTGTCCTCCTCGAGATGGGCACGGGTGATGTGGACCGTGAACGGCCCGTCGGACGTGTCGAAGGTCAGCCTGCCCGCCGACGCCAAAGGCAGGTCGTACTGGCTGATCTGGTAGCCCTTCGGAAGGTCCGGGTAGAAGTAGTTCTTGCGGTCCCAGCGGGTGGCCTCGGGCGTGCTCGCCTCGAGGGCGGCGCCGGTCGCCAGCACGAGCTCGACGGCGCGCTTGTTGATGACCGGCAACGCCCCCGGCAGGCCGAGGCAGACGGGGCAGACGTGCGTGTTCGGTGCCGCGCCGTCGTAGGCCGTCGAGCAGCCGCAGAACATCTTCGAGGCCGTCTTGAGCTGGCAGTGGACCTCGATCCCGATGATGGGCTCGTATCGCTCCAGGACGGCGGAAAGGACGTCGGGGGCCGTAGCGGCGCTCATGGCCGCAGTGTCGCACAGGGCTCTTCGCAGCCGCTGTCCGCGAGCCCTCAGCTCCCGACGGCCTCGGCAACCGCCTCGGTCATCGTCATCGCCCGACCGGCGGCCCAGGCCGCGTCGAGCGCCGGTCCCGGGAGCAGCGCCCGCAGCCGTTCCACGAACCGATCGAGCTCCGGGCGCTCGTCGAACGGCATCTCCGCGGCCGCCGCCTCGCGCATCGCCGCGGCCGCGCCGAGCAGGCGGGCGGCCCGCTCGGGCTGGTCCGTGTCGATCGCGACGAAGGCCACGTGCTCCAGCTGGTTCGCGACGGCGCCGCGATTGCCGAAGTGGACCCAACCGGCGATCGTCTCGCGGTAGAGCGCCTCGGCCTCCGCGAGTCGTCCGCCGCGCCGCAGGGCGTGGGCGAGATCGCTGCGAGCGCTGAGGACGAAGCGCTGATCGCCGACCTCTGCGGAGCGAGCGATCGCGATCGCGAACCGCTCCACGGCCTCATCGGTGCGGCCCGACGCGCCGAGCATCCGGCCGTGCGCCATCGACACTCCGCCGACGGCGTAGGGGCTGCCCGAGCGCACCGCGGCCGCCTCGGCATGGGCCATCATGACGTCCGCGGCCTCCGGATCGATCGCCGAGATCGTGGACGCGGTGAACCCGGACGACATCGCAAGGACCCACCACGTCTCGGTCTGCTCCGCCAGCGCAATCGCTTCCTCGAACCAGCCTCGGACGGCCGGTCCCCCGCCGCCGAAGACCATCGAGATGGCCATCCCGCCGATGGCCAGCAGGAGCGCCTTCGGGTCGCCGCTCGCCCGGCCGAGGTCGACGGCATCGGCCGCCCAGATGAGACCCTGCGGGGCGCGACCGGAAGCTCCCCACAGCCAGGCGGCCTGGCCGAGCAGCCTTGCCGCCGTGGCCTGTTCTGCGGGGTCGGCGTCCGGCTTGCCGACGACGCGGGTTCGCGCGATCGCGATCGCCGCAACGACCTGGGCCTCGATCTCGGCCGGAGCGACCCGGACCGACCAGTACGCCAGGAAGGCCGAAGCCATCTCGACCGCCTGCCAGGGTGCGGCCTCGAGACCCCACTCGAGGGCGTTCCCGAGGTTCTCGAGGTCGGCGTCCAGGCGGTCGAGCCAGTCGACCATCGCCGGGCCTCGCAACTCGGAGTAGGAAGCGACGACGAGCGCCGAGAAGGTCGCGAAGTGGCGATCCGCCAGAGTGGCGACCTCCCCTTCCGCGATGAGCTTCTCGCGGGCGTACTGCCGGATCGTCTCGAACATCCGGTAGCGGGTCGTGGCGCCGCGCTCGACGATGATCAGGGAGCGGTCGACGAGGCGAGTCAGGTTGTCGACGAGCTCCAGGTAGTCGAGCTCGACGGGGCCATCGCCGACGATGCTCGCCGCCGCCTCGACCGTCCAGCCGCCGGCGAAGATCGACAGCCGCCGGAGCAGGCGACGGTCATCCTCGGTGAGGAGGTCCCAGCTCCAGTCGACGAGCGCGTGGAGCGTCTGTTGCCGAGGCACGGCCGTCCGACGTCCTCCAGCGAGGAGCCGGAACCGATCGCCGAGCCGCTTCGCGATATCCGCCGGCGACATCGCCGCGACGCGCGCGGCGGCGAGCTCGATCGCCAGGGGGATGCCGTCGAGACGAGTGCAGATCTCGGCGACGGCCGCGACGTTGGCCGAGTTGAGCGTGAACTCCGGGACGACCGCGTTCGCCCGCTCCGTGAAGAGACGGACCGCGTCCGTGGCCGCTGCTGCCGCGAAGTCCATTGGCACATTCGGAACACCGGCGTGATGCGGAGCCGCGATCGCGGGGCACGACAGGGACGGGATCTGGAGAACGGCCTCGCCCGCGACGGCGAGGGCCTCGCGGCTCGTGGTCAGGATCCGCAGACGCGGCGCGGCCGCGAGCAGGACTCCGGCGACGCGGGCGACCCCGTCGACCAGATGCTCGGCGTTGTCAACCAGCAGCAGCAGGTCCTTCTCGGCGAGGAAGGCCGTGACGGTCGCGATGGCCGGCTGGCCTGGGACCTCCTGAGCACCGAGGGCGCGGGCGATCTCGGACGCGATCTGCGACGGATCGCCGACGGGAGCAAGCTCGGCCAGCCAGGTTCCGTCCGGAAACGTCGACCCCAAGTGGCCCGCAGCCTCGAGCATCAGGCGGGTCTTGCCCGTGCCGCCGGTGCCGATCAGGGTGACGAGCCGATGGCGGCCGATGAGCGCTTCGACCTCGGCAAGCTCCCGGTCACGGCCCACGAACGAGGTGAGCTGCACCGGGAGATTGGAGCGCCGGGTGCTCAGGGACCGGAGCGGCGGGAAGTCACGCCGGAGGTCCGGAACGAGCAGCTGGAAGACCTGCTCGGGACGATCGAGGTCCCGGAGCCGGTGTGACCCCAGGTCGCGCAGCTCGATCGAGGCAGGCAACCGCTCCCCGGCGAGGACCGAAGCCGCCGCGGAGAGCAGGATCTGGCCACCGTGGCCGATCGCGAGGATGCGTGCCGAGCGGTTCAGCGCGGGCCCGAAGTAGTCGCCGTCGCGCGTCTCGGCCGCGCCGGCGTGGATGGCCATTCGCACCGCGAGCGGGCCGGTCACGCCCCACTCGCCATCCCGGAGCAGACGTTGCGCCGCGATCGCAGCGGAGACGGCGGCCATCGGGTCCTCGAACACGGCGAGCAACCCGTCGCCGGTCGTCTTGATGACGACGCCGCGACCCGCTTCTACCGCGCCCCGGAGGATGTGGTCGTGGAGCGCGAGTGCGACGCCCATGGCCTCGCCGTACGTCTCCCAGAGGCGGGTGGAGCCTTCGATGTCCGTGATCAGGAAGGTCGAGAGGGCACCACCGAGGGGCGCCCACGGGAGCGCCGGTGCCGGTTCGGTCGTGGAGGCGAGCGGCTGCCCGATCACGCGCGCGCCCGCTCGACGAACCGCCCGATCCGAACCAGGGCTTCCTCGAGCTTCTCGTACGAGGTCGCGTAGCACGCGCGGACGTGGCCCTCGCCCGACGCGCCGAACGCGCCTCCCGGGATCACCGCGACGTGCTCCTCCTCGAGGAGGCGCCGGGCGAACGTCTCGGAATCCAGGCCTGTCGACGTGATGCGGGGGAACGCATAGAACGCGCCGCGCGGCTCGAACGTCTCGAGCCCGATCGCGTTGAAGCTGTCGACGACCAGCCGCCGGCGGCGGTCGTATTCGGCCCGCATCGCCTCGACGTCGGCCTCGCCCTCGACGAGCGCGACCAGCGCCGCATCCTGCGCCGTGGTCGGCGCGGACATGATCCCGTACTGGTGGACCTTGACGATGCCCTCCAGGATCGGCGCCGGCGCGGCCAGCCAACCGACGCGCCAGCCGGTCATGGCATAGGCCTTGCTGAAGCCGCCCATCAGGATCGTCCGCGGCCGCATCCCCGGGAGCGACGAGAAGGCCCGGTGGCGATAGGTGCCGTAGGCGAGCCGGTCATAGATCTCGTCGCTGTAGACCAGGAGGTCGTGCCGATCCGCGATCGCGGCGAGCTCGTCCTGGATCTCCGGCGGCAGGACGGCGCCGGTCGGGTTGCATGGGTAGCCGAGGAACAAGGCCTTGGTCCGCGGCGTGATCGCGGCCTCGACGGCCGCCGGGTCGAGCGCGAAGTCGTCCTCGAAGCGGGTCGGGACGTGGACCGCCACGCCGCCCGCGAAGACGATGGCCGGCACATACGCCACGTACGAGGGTTCGTGCAGGATCACCTCGTCACCGGGGTCGCACGTCGCCCGGAGCGCGAGGTCCACCGCCTCCGACGCGCCGACCGTGATCAGGAGCTCGTGCTCCGGGTCGTAGCGGACGCCGTAGAGGCGCTCCAGATGGCGGGCCAGGGCGCGTCGCAGCTCGAGCGTCCCGTAGTTCGAGGTGTAATGCGTCCGGCCCTCGCGCAGCGACTCGACCCCGGCTTCGATGATCGCCCGAGGCGTCTCGAAGTCCGGCTCGCCGATCCCGAGGCTGATGACGTCGGTCATGTCGGCCAGGATGTCGAAGAAGCGCCGGATGCCCGATGGCGGGACGGCCCGAACCCGATCCGCGAGGACCCGATCCGCCAGCGGCACCCGATCGACGTCGATCGTCATGCCTGCGAGCCTACGGCAGCCGCGGTCCGGGCGCGGGGTGTTGGGCCGCCCGGATCGTCCGCGGCGGCGAGCGCGCGAGGCTCGACGGACCGCCACGCGGCGTCGGCGGTGATGCCCTCATACGCGCGGGCGAGCCGGAACAGCTCGAGCTCGGACCAGGGTGGCCCGATGAGCTGGAGCCCGACGGGCAGGTCGTCGGACAGGCCGCACGGCACCGAGACTCCCGGCAGCCCGGCGATGTTGACCGGCAGCGTGCACGCGTCGCTCAGATACATCGCCACGGGATCCGCGAGGCGAGCCCCGAACCGGAACGCCACCGAAGGGGATGTCGGTGCCACGAGGGCGTCGAATCCGGCTTCGAAGACGGTGTCGAAATCGCGCTTGATGAGCGTCCGGACCTTCTGCGCCTTGAGGTAGAACGCGTCGTAGTAGCCCGCCGACAGGGCGTACGTGCCGAGCATGATCCGGCGCTTGACCTCGGCCCCGAAACCTTCGCCCCGGGTCGCGAGATAGTCGGCGATGAAGTCCGCCCCTTCGAGGCGGATCGAGCGGCCGTAGCGCACGCCGTCGTAGCGGGCGAGGTTCGCCGAGGCCTCCGCCGGCGCGACGATGTAGTAGGTCGCGAGCCCGTAGTCGGTGTGCGGCAGGCTGACCTCGTCGACGGTGGCACCCGCGGCCTCGAGCGCCGCCACGGCCGTGCGAACGGCCGTCTCCACGCCGGGCTCCATGCCGGCGACGAAATACTCCTTCGGGAGGCCGAGGCGCTTGCCCTTCAGCCAGCCGGCCGCCTCGTCGTCGCCCGAGGGGAGGTGAAGCAGCTCGTCCGGCACCGCGATCGGCGCCGAGGTGGAGTCGCGCCCGTCGCGGCCCGCGACCGCATGCAGGAGCGCGGCCGCGTCGCGGGAATCGCGGGCCAGCGGGCCGATCTGGTCCAGCGACGAGGCGAACGCCACGATCCCGTAGCGGCTCACTCGCCCGTAGGTCGGCTTCATGCCCACGATCCCGGTCAGCGCGGCCGGTTGGCGGATCGAGCCGCCGGTGTCGGTGCCGATGCCGAACGGCACGTGATATGCCGCGACCGCAGCAGCCGACCCGCCGCTGCTGCCGCCAGGCACGCGATCGAGGTCCCACGGGTTCGACGTCGGGCCGAAGGCCGAGTGCTCGGTCGACGAGCCCATCGCGAACTCGTCCATGTTGGTCTTGCCGAGGATCACCGCTCCGGCGTCACGGAGTCGCTCGGTGATATGGGCGTCGTACGGGGCGACGTAGCCTTCGAGGATCCGCGAACCGGCGGTGCACTGGCCGCCCGCCACCGACACGAGATCCTTGAGTGCGACGGGGATGCCGAGCAATGGGTGAAGCGCCTCGACGGCGGCCGACCCTTCGGCACGTGCCGCCGTGAGCCGAACGTGGGCCGCGGCGGCCTCCTCGAGCGCCCGCTCGCGGTCGATCGTCAGCCAGGCGTTCAGGGCGTTGTTCTGGCGCTCGGCGACATCAAGGTGCGCACTCACGAGCTCTCGCGAGGAGACGTCGCCGGCGCGCAGCCGGGCGGCCATCTCGTGGGCGAGCAGCCGCGTCCAGTCCGTGCTCATCGGGCCGTGCTCATCGGCCGGCGCTCAGCTCGCGTCTCCGCCGAGGATCGGCGGGCTGATGACGAAGTCGCCGGCGACTCGATCGCCGGCGTTGCCCAGGACGGCCTCGACGGGCAGCGACGGGGTCACGACGTCCTCACGGAGGATGTTCTCGAGCTCGATCGTCTGGGCCGTGGGCGGGATCGCGGAGGTGTCGAGCTCGGCCAGCTTCGCGTACTGGTCGAGGATGTGGTTGAGCTGGCCCTCGAGACGCTCGAGCTCGGCCTCGGTCAACCCGAGGCGCGCGAGGTAGGCGACGTGCTCGAGGTCCGAGCGGGAGAGTTCGGCCATCGACGGATGATATCCGAGCCTCCAGCCGGTCTCGACCGTGGCATCCTCGATCGATGGCTCCACCGGCGGTTCCGATGGGCGCTTGTCCAGGCTGCGGCGTCGAGCTCCCGGGCTCGCCGTCGCCGTGGGATCCCCGCTCGACACCGTCCGAAGCCTGCCACGAGCCTCTGGGCAACCGAGGTCTGGGCCTCCTGGACCGGCTCCCACGACGAGGTCGAGAACCTCGTTCGCGAGCGCCTGACGACCGACCGCGGCGCGGCCCACTCCGGCCGGTAGCGCCGCGGCCGGACGAGCGCTACCTCGGCATATCCCAGATGGTCGCGTCGACCACGTCCTTCCAGAGCCCGTTGCTCCACGGCGCCTGGAGATCGATGTCGATGAACTTCGCCCACTCCATGTTGAGCCTGGCCCATTCGCTCTTGCCATCCTTCATGGCCGCCGCGCCCGTATCCAGCGCGGCGTAGCTATCCAGCTCCATGAGGGTGACGTACCCGCCGGACTGCTTCTCCGAGCTGAACACGACGGTGAAGGTCCCGATGTACCGGGAGCCGCCCGGCGCCGCCGCACGAATCGGGGCGTCGTTCTCCGTGATCCACTTCTGATGGGCCTCGTCGTGCCCCGGCCGAACGCTGTATCCGAGCTGCTGGATGAACCGCACACTGCCCTCCCTTTCTCGCATCACTCCCTGGATTCGTCAGCCTACTCCGCTATGGTGCCTCCACCGGACCTGTCCTCGTTCAACGGTTCGGCTCTAGTGAGCGCGCACGGCCTCGAGCGTGGCCCGAGCTTGCCCCAGGTGGACGCGGTCGTGGCCGGCGGCGAGCCGGAACGTGAGCTCGTAGCTCTCCGGCCCGCGCTCCCGGTGCAGGCCGATCCTCGCCCGATCGGCCGCGGGCGTGCGACGCCACATGTCGAGGTTCGCGGCTCGCAGCCCCTCGAAGAGCGCGATAAGCAGTGCCGGATCGTCCTCCCGATGGTGCAAGCCCGTCACCCACAGCCCCTGGTCGTAGCCGATGAGCTCGGGCTCGTCCTGGGCGAGGATCCAGCGATAGCGACCCGACACGACGAGCTCGGCGTCGACGACGTGGGCGATGCACTCGAGGACGCTCCACTCGCCGGGCGACGGGATCGTCCGAAGGTGATCGCCGGCCTCGCCGATGAGGTCCCGAACGATCTTGGGCGTCTCGGCCTGGGCGGCGGCCGGATCGTCGTCGCCGAGCGCGTCGAGGAGATGTCGCTGGTAGGCCGCCGCCTCGGTAACGGGATCAGGCGAGGTCATTCGGTCGATCCTCCTTCGAGGAGCTTGCGGAATCCGTCGGCGTCGAGCACGGGCACGCCGAGCTCCTCCGCCTTGGCGAGCTTGGAACCGGCGCCGGGGCCGGCGACGATGTAGTCCGTCTTCTTCGAGACCGAGCTCCCGGCCTTCCCGCCTGCGGCCCGGATCGCATCTTCGGCCTCCTCGCGGCTGAAGCCTTCCACGGCACCGGTCACCACGACGGTCTTCCCGGCCAGCGGCCCGGCCGCGGCAGCGACGCGTGGCGCCGGCAGCTCGACCTCGACTCCCGCGTCGGCGAGGTCCTCGAGCACCCCGCGGCCAGCGCCGCCCGGGCCGAACCACGCGGCAAGGCTCGCGCCGACAGTCGGCCCGATGCCCTCGACCTCCTCGAACCGCGCCGGCTCCTCGGCCGCGACGCGCTCCAGCAGGGCCGCTGCTCGATTGAGCCAGTCGTCGCCGGGCGGGACCTCGGTCGCAAGCCAGGCGGCGAGCTCGATCGCGGTTGTCCAGCCCATCTGGGGGATGCCGAGCCCCGCGAGAACGCGCTCGAGCGGTCGCCGCCGCGCCTTCTGGATCGAGGCGTGGAGGTTCTCGGCACTCTTCCTCGCGAACCGGTCGAGGCCCTCGAGGTCGTCCACGCTCAGGCGGAAGAAGTCGCCCCGTCGCTTGACGAGGCCACGCTGGAGCAGCTGCTCGAGGACGTGCCAGCCCGCGCCCTCGATGTCCATCCCGCCACGACCGGCGAAGTGGCCGAACTCCTGGGCGACCCGCGCCGGACAGGCCAGATTCGGGCAGTAGTGGCGGACGGCACCCTCGGCGCGGACGACCGGCGTGCCG
>JBBRNM010000073.1:0-9637 GCA_038230295.1 Candidatus Limnocylindrales bacterium | reverse complement strand
GAGCAGGAACAGGCGATGCCAGCATCGGCGGGGCCTCTGCAACCGACGATGAAATCGGCAACGCGACGAGTGGAGATAGCTGATGGTGAACACCTACGTCCCGAACAACCTGGTCCGGCTGTCATGCGCCTTCACCGTCGGTCCCACGGCCACCGACCCGACGACGGTGAGCCTCACGGTCAAGGATCCGCTCGGTGCCAGGACGACCTACACCTACGCCGGCGCGACGATCACAAAAGACTCGACCGGAAACTACCACCGTGACTTCATCGCTGTCGCTCCGGGGCCGTGGAACTACGCATGGGACGGTACGGGTGCCTGTGAGGCGGCATCCGAGGGCGAGTTCCGCATCAGCCGTAGCAAGGTGGCCTAAAGATGACCTACGACTCATCCATCAGCCGCGGCGATGCGTCCGCACGGATGCCACAGAACGTGATGGGTGGCAAGAAGAAGAAGTCCAAGAAGGGCGAGACGACGGCGCTCCGTGACGCTGCCAAGAAGGGGCCGAAGCATGGCGGTCTCAAATAAGTCGTGGAGCCGGTTCAAGCCGTCGGATTACGGCGTGGCCCAACGACTGTGCTTCTACTCGCTCATCAACGACAACATCGTTCCGAAGGGCCAGTGGGTCATGGACGCCTGCAAGCTCCCGGTCTATGAGCCCAACGGCGATCTAAATAGAAACGCCGTGCACGCTGCCGCGGCAGCCCTCGCGGGTGCGCGCGGAGGCGTGCGGTCGAGTCCCCAGGCGAAGCGCGCCGCCGCCCGCAAGCTCGTCGGCCTGTACGGGCAACTCAAGGAGCCGGTCCCCGACTCCATCCGCCGTTTGGCGGGCTCGTGAAAACTATTCGCAACGCTTGACTAGGAGTGCATAATGCCGGCAGAACCTAACGCGGGCGCGATGCCCGCCGCGGGAGGTGCGACGCCTCCCCAGACGCCACCGACGAGCGGAACAGACGCGGACGGGAAGCCTGCGACGGGCGAACCGGAGAGCGATGAGAAGCTCGGTGAGGGTGGCAAGTCGGCTCTCCAGAAGGAGCGGGTTGCCGCGTCCGAATGGAAGGCCAAGGCCGAAACCGCCGCACGCGAACTCCAGGCCCTCAAAGATGCCCAGCTGACGGATGTCGAGAGGCGCGACAAGCGCCTCGCGGAGCTCGAAGCCAAGGAGTCCGATTGGGAACGGGAGCGACAGGACTGGCAGACACGGGAAGCCGTGACTGTGACCGCGCTGCGGTTGGGCTACGCGGATCCACAGGACGCCTACTTCCTGATCGACCGGGCGGCTCTGGAGTTCGATGAGACCGGCAAGCCGAGGAACGTGGACAAGTTGCTCACCGCCCTGCTCGCAGCCAAGCCCTACCTCGCCGGCGCGAGCCGGCCGGGCGGCTCCTTCGACGGCGGACCGAGAGGCGCCCCGGCGGGCGGTGTCGATATGAACGACCTCATCCGGCGGTCAGCCGGCCGCAGCTAACCCCTACCTAACTCCTCTGGCCTGAGATGCGAGTGCTGGCCGGATCGGGAGCCTCCCCTACTCGCGGGAGATACCTCACATGGCTTATTCCAACATCATCAGTCGGACCGATGCCTCGGCAGGGATGCCCGAGGACGTGGCGGCGGCGGTCATGGGCGAGGTCGAACAGAGTTCGGCCGCCATGCAGCTCTTCGCCCACTACCAGATGCCGCGGGCGCAGACCCGTATCCCGGTCATCTCGGCTCTGCCTGTCGCCTACTTCGTCAACGGCGACACGGGCCTCAAGCAGACGACCGAAGTCGACTGGGCGAATAAGTACCTCAACGCCGAGGAGATCGCGACCATCGTCCCGATCCCCGAGGCGGTGCTGGACGACCTCGCCTTCAATGTCTGGGACGAGATCAAGCCCCGACTCGTGGAGTCCATCGCCCGGACGTTCGACGCGGCGGTCTTCTTCGGCTCCAACAAGCCGGCATCGTGGCCCTCGGACATCGTGACGGCGGCCACCGCGGCCGGTAACACGTACACCCGTGGCACCTCCACTGCCGCACAGGGCGGCGTGGCGGGCGACCTCTCGAACCTTGAGGCACTTGTCGAGGCCGATGGCTACGACGTGTCGGGCTTCGTTGCCAAGCGGACCATCCGCGGCGTTCTGCGCCAGGCCCGAATGACGACCGGCCAGCGCTTCGCGGAGGTCTCACCGACCGCCATCGACGGCATCGACATCATCTACCCGATGCGCGGCCTCTGGCCGACGGGCACCGGCACGGCCGAGCTCGTCGGCGGCGCGTTCGATCAGGGCGTCGTCGGCATCCGTCAGGACATCACCTACAAGGTGCTCGACCAGGCTGTCATCCAGGACGGCTCCGGGACGATCATCTACAACCTCGCCCAGCAGGACATGGTGGCGCTGCGCGTCACGACCCGGCTGGCGTGGCAGGTGAAGAACGTCATCAACTACGACCAGCAGACCGAAGCGAACCGCTACCCGTTCGCGGTGATGCTCGCCCCGTAGGCGACTGACCTAAAGGGGCGGCCTTCGGGTCGCCCACCACCCACCGAACTAGGAGAAGCCAGACATGGCAGGCGAAGCAGCACCGTCCACTCAGTACGTCGGCACGGCGGTCGTGGCGACCGCCAACGGAGCAGATGCCTCCGGTCTCATCGTGGCTCCGTTCGACGGCACACTTGCCGCGGCGTCGATCGTTCCGCTCACCGTCCTCACCGGCGCGAACACCGAAAGCCGAACGCTTCAGGTGTTCAACCGTGGACAGGCGGGTGCCGGCACGACGCTTGCGGCGTCCAAGGCGTTCGTCTCCACGGTCAACGCTCCTGCCTTGGACGAGACGGCTCTGACCCTCTCGGCCACGGCGGCGGACCTCGTTATCGCGTCAGGTGACGTGATCGAGGTCAAGAGCCTCCACGTCGGCGCCACCGGCCTCGCCGGTCCGCAACTCCTCGCCAGGCTCTCATTCAGCCGGACCGCCGGCGCCTAACCATTGGCAACAGCCGAAGACGACCGCGCAGCTGCGTGGCGAGCACAACAGGTCCGAAGGGCCGTGTTCGTGCGGACCAACGAACTGCGGCTGCGCGGCTCTGTCTCGGCCCGACGGCTCCTCGAGGACCGTTGGGCGGCTCTCATCAACCGAACCCGAGACACACCACAGGAGACCCCGAATGGCTGACAAGAAGACCGCAGGTCAGGATCAGGTCCAGGACGCGGTAGACACCGAGACGGAGCAGGGCTTCCGGGGCGAGAAGGTCGATCCGACCCCCGATGCCGCCTATTCCGTCGCCGGCGTCAACAAGGGCGCCGCGACCCCCGAGACCGATGACAAGGCCGCCGCCAAGGCGGACGACGCCGCAGGCGTCTGATGGACGAGGCCACGGCGAGGACGCGCATCGAGTCGATGACGGCGTGGGACTCAGAGCCCACGCTGACGGCTGACCAGATCGACCTCCTCGTGGCCTTCGCCCGCCGTTCGGACCCATCGTTCCGGTGGATCACGGACGACGCCACCTGGGCCGCTACCACGGCCTACGCACTCAGCGACCGGCGGGCGCCGGTCTCGCGGAACGGCCACATCTACACCGTCACGACGGCCGGCACGTCCGGGGCTAACGAGCCGCTGTGGCCGTCGTCGGGCACCGTCACGGACGGCACGGTCGTCTGGACCGAGGCGGGCAGCTCGTGGACGCCGACCTACGACCTCAACGCGGCGGCGGCGGAAGGCTGGCGCTGGAAGGCGGCGAGGGTGGCCGGCGAGTTCACCTTCGGCACGGACCAGCAGTCGTTCAACCGCGACGACAAGCACGTCCATTGCATGGCGATGGCCGAGCACTACCAGAAGCGCGTCTCGGGCTCGATCCGGGTCAAGGGCGCCCTGCCGATTCTCACCCCGCCGATCATCCCGGTTCCGGCCGACGACGGCCTGACGGCATAAAGGAGACAGCGTGGCCGACAAGTACGTCATCATCGAGAAGCGCGACGGCTCGCAGGCGAGCGTCATCGAGTCTGACTTCAAGCGCCACTACCCCGATGAGAAATACAAGGTCATCGGGCCGGAGACCGTTGGCGCCTTCACGGTGACCGGCGTCCCGCAGCCCAAGGCTGCTCGCCCAAGGCCAAAGGCCAAGGCCGCGAAGCGCCTCGCGCCGACCATCTCGCCGCTTGCCACCGATGTCGTGGCCGATCCACCCGTCGGCGAGCCGACCGAGTAGCCGATGGGTCTTTCGGCAGCCGATCTGCTCGGGATGCAGCAGACGATGAACGGCACCATGCCGGACACCTGCGCGCTCATCCACGACACGCTCACGAGCGATAACGCGGGCGGCCACACGGCGACGCCCACGACGGTCACCACCGTGCCCTGTCGAGCGGGTCCGATTCGCCTGACGCGCTCCGCGGCAGACGCGGAGATCCGCGAGGCCGGCCGCACCATCCCGCAGTCGTTGTGGGTCCTGTCGTTCCCGACCGGAACCACCATCGACCCGACGTACCGGGTCCTCTACCAGAGCCGGACCTTCGAGGTCGTCGAGGTCCTGGCCCCGCGGACCTACGAGGTCGACGTGCGGGTCAGCTGCCGTCTCCTGAACTCGGGAGCCGGCTGATGCCGATGGCCTCCGTCGCCGGTTCGCGTCCCGGCCGGGTTCGCACCGACCCCATTGGTCGAGTCACGCCCGGCAAGTCGTTCAACCACTTCCCACAGATCATCGCCGCGTTCCCCGAGGCCATCAGTGAGATCGTCATCGAGACGACCGAGCACCTCGCCGTCATCGCTCAGGCTCTCGCCCCGCAGCAGGGCCAGTCGCGCGGACGACCACCTGGTTCGTGGAACGGCCGACGTGACGTAGCGCCGGGCACCTTGCGTCGGTCCGAAAAGGTCCGCTTCTACCGCCGTCGTGGGACGGACATCACGCTCTCGGGCCGGATCGACTTCAAGGCCGTCGACCCGACCGCGAAAGAGCCCAACCACTCGTTCGCCAAGGCGGTCGAGGTCGGTTCGACCCGCCTGAACCGCACCATTGGCAAGGGCGGTGGCTACTACCACGTCCCCGCCGAACCGTTCCTCGTGCCGGCCATCGTGAACGAGCGGGAGCCCTTCATCGCCCGCCTCAAGGACCTCGAACGGCGGTTGCCGCGGTGAGCGGTTTCACGGCCTACACCCGAGCGATGAAGTGGCTGTACGCCACCCTGACGACCGCCCCAATCAGCGGCATCCTCGGGGTGTACGAGTTTGCCGCCCCGGAAGGCTCCACCGATGCCTCGTCGGTCTGGATCGAGATTGAGGCGATGAACCCCGGTGACGACGTGGGAGTCGTCGGCGAGCAGCGGGTCTGGACGGAGTTCGCCTTCCTCGTCCATGCCGTCAAGCGCGGGCGCTCTACGGTTGCCCTCGAGTCGGTCGCCGACGAGATCGACAACCGCCTTCACCGCAAGAGCGGCACGACATCGGACGGGCGCGTCATCTCGTCCACCCAGACCAGCGAAACCCGCGACTCGTGGCTCGTCCAAGGCGTCGAATACAGAGGGTTGGGGGGCATCTATAGCCTCATCGTCCAGCCCCTCAATGCGTGAAGCGAAGTAGTTTAGGGAGAGCGTCTGATGGTTGACCGCGCAAAGGTCAGTGAAACGATCCAGGTTGGCCTGGAGTCCACACCGGGCACCGCGGTCGCAGCGCCGACCAATCTGCGCTCGGTCTCCGTCATGCTCAAGATGCCCGGTTCGGCGGACCTGTTCCGACCGGACGGGCACAAGTTCAACGTGCTCGCCGAGGACAATGCCGAATGGACGGCGTTCGACCTCAACGGCAAGCCGACCTACACCGAGATCTGCTACCTCTTGGCACCGATGTTCGGCAACCCCGCCCCAGCGTCCTCGGGCGTGGCCGTCAAGACGCGCACCTACGAGATGCTCGACACGACCATCCTGACGCCGATCACCCTGACCATCGAGAAGGGTTCCTCGGTCCGGGCCGAGAGGATCACCTATGGCCTCCTCACGGATTTCGCTCTGTCGGTCACGCGGGCCAACGGCCTGACCCTGACGGGCGCAGGCATCGGCCAGCTCTACCAGGATGGCATCACGAAGACCGTCTCGCCGGTTGACGTGCCGCTCGTGCCGATGATGGGCAAGCACTTCGATGTCTTCGTCGACTCGTCCTCGGCCTCGCTCGGGACGACGAAGATGCTGCGGGCCTTCAAGGTCGAGCCGTCGCTGGCCGGCGTCTACGGTCCGATCTGGCCGATCAACAGCGCGCTCACCTCGTTCGGCGCCCACGTCGATCTCGCTCCGACGACCGCCGTCCGGCTGACACTCGAGGCCGACGCCGCAGGTTCGGCGTACCTGACGCAGTTCCGGGCCGGCACGACGATCTTCCTGCGCGTCAAGGCGACAGGAGCCGTCATCGATACCGCAATCCCGTACTCGTTCACATGGGACTCGGCTCTCCTCGTGAAGTCAGTCAGCCCCGACGAGGACGAGTCGGGCGTCGTGACCATGACCTACGAAACGGAGCTCACGAAGGACTCGACGTGGGGCCGCGCGCTTCAGATCGGCGTCGTCAACGACGTGCCGACGGTGGCGTAGTGCCGATCACCCTAGAGAAGCTCTTTTCACCGACCGCGACCGTCTCCTTCCCATTCCTGGGGGAGACGGTCAACGTCACCTTTGCCCCGTGGAAATACACGGGCGAGATGCAGGACCTCCTCGACCGCCTCCAAGCCGAGCAGGCGACCGAGCGCGAGGAGATGGCCGTGCTCATCGAGCAGGCCAACGCCCGCGACGCCGAAGCGGATCGCCTCAACGGCTCCCATGCCGCTGATGTGGCCACGCTCCGGGCTCGCGCGGCCGAACTCCGGGACGAGGCGAGCCAGCATGAGGTCCGGCTCGACCACCGTGACAAGGCGGCCCTGCGGGACGTGCTCTCGAAGCTCCTCGTGACGTGGGACGTGCTCGACGCGAAGGGCAAGCCCATCCCGACGACCGGCGAGTCCCTCAATGGCTTGCCGGACGTGTTCCTGTGGGCCGTGTTCCTGTCGCTCAACCAGGAGAACCAGCCGGACCCTACGCCGGCGCCGCCATCGAACGAGCCATCGAGTTCGAGGACTACGGCGCGCTCCCGGACTGGCTCGCGTACCTCGTTGAAGCCAGAGCCCTCGGTGTCTCGCCGTTCGAGCTCGACGAACGGGCGGAACGGGCGAAGCACCACCCGGTCTGGCGTCGCTGGGCGATGACCCTCCGGGCGGTCGACCCGCTCATCGAGGCGCCCAAGACGGTCAAGATCGCGGGGATGTAGCGTGGCGATCCAGGCGTATGCGTTGTACGGAACTGTCTCGGTCGCTGGGGCCGGACGGACGATCTCCGAACTCGGGCGCGTCTCGGGTGCCGTAGGGCTTGCCCAACGTGCCCTCAGCAGCATCGGACCGAACGCACTCAAGATTGGCACGGGCGGCGGGCAGCTCGCCCAGGGTATGGTCAAGGTCGGCGAGATCATGGGCGCAGCCTTCATCGGGGTAGCCGCCGAGAGCACGAAGATGGCCGGCAGCTTCCAGCGGAACATGCTGCTGATCCGAACCCAGGCCGGCAATATGAAGGTCGACATCGGCGACCTCTCAAAGCAGGTGCTCGCTCTCGTCGATGTTGTTGGTCAGACACCCGATGCGCTGGCGAAGGGCCTGTATCACATCGAATCTGTCGGCGTTCACGACACCGCCGCAGCCCTCGACATCCTCAAGGCTGCCGCGCTCGGAGCCAACGTCGGACTCGCGGATATGGAGAGCACGACCAACGCGCTTACCGGCGTGTGGTTCTCGGGCATCAAGGGCGCGAAGTCTATGACCGACGCAATGGCGATCCTCGACGGCATCGTGGGCGTCGGCAACATGCACCTCCAAGACCTCACCGACTCCTTCAAGTCGGGCATCCTCGGCACGGCGGCGACATACGGCGTTGACATCAAGAGCCTCGGAGCCGCGCTGGCGACCCTGACCGACGCGCAAATCCCGGCGAACATCGCCGCGACCCGAATGAACATGACGCTGACGCACATGGCCGCACCCACGGCCATCGCGATCAAGCAGTTGAAGCTCCTTGGTCTCGGGCAGTTCGACCTCGCCAACGCCCTCCGCAAGCCGGACGGCGTTTATGTGGCCTTCAAACTCCTCCACGACCGCTTGAAGGCTATCGGCGACATCGCGAAAGACGGCACGCTCACGCCGCAGGGTGCGGCCGTCATGGCAAGAATCTTCGGCGGCGGGCGCTTCGGGACGACCGCAATGCAGCTCATTTCCGCGATGGACCGGATCCCGCCGAAGTACGCCCTTATTGATAAGCGCGCCAGTGAGTTCGCCGCGAACGTGGAGGCGACGACGAAGACAGCGGGCTACCAGTGGGGCCGCTTCGTCGCCGACCTCCAAGCAGCCGCCGTGGACTTCGGCACGGGCATCCTGCCGGGGATCACGAAGGGCCTGGACGGACTCAGCAACGCGATCGTTGCCCATGAGGGCGACATCACGGCGTTCGGTCAGGAAGTCGGGGCGGCCATCTCGGGGATCGACTGGAAGCAGGTCACGCACGGTGCGGAGACGTTCTTCGGCATCCTCAAGACCGTCCTCGATGTCATCAGCAAGATCCCGGTCCAGATCGACGCGATGGTCGTTGCCTTCGTGGGGCTGAACAAGGTTTCGGGTGGCCTGTTCGGCAAGGGCATCGGCAACATCGCCGGTGGCATCGCCGGGATCGTGGCGAACCTCATGCGCGGTGGCGGGTCGGCGGCCGGCGGTGCGGGCGGGCTCATCAACCGGGCCTTTGTCCAGCACGTCTGGGTGGACAACATGGGCGTTGGCGGCCTCGGAGCGGCCGGGCCCGCGGGAGCCGCTACTGCTGCGGAAGGCGGGGTCATCGCTCGCCTGATGAGTGGCGCGATGAAGGTATTTGCGGTCGTCGCGGTCGCGGAGATTGCCGACGCGATCAAGCCGACGCTGGACGACCTCGCGACACAGCTCCACGACACGATCTTCCCAGGCGGCAAGGGTCCGTTCGATGACTTCGGGCAGTGGCAGTCGGAGCAGAACTGGCCGTGGGGACCCAAGAACACGCCGAACTTCGGAGCGGGGATGCCCGGAGCTGGATCGAACGGCTTCTTTGGTGGCACACCGAGCGCGCCCGGTAGCGGTGGCGGCACGGGTCCGTTTGACTGGCTATTCAAGCCCGGTGCACCGCTTGGGTTCTTCGGAAACAACCCAGCCCCCGACAATCCCGGCTCACCCGGCGATCGACAGGACCGTGCGGACGCCACGGCAGCAGCCAGCGCCCGTCGAGCTCAGATCGCCGCGATCAAAGATGGCGACATGAACATTGTCGCGGCCACGCGGGCAGGGTTGTCTGGCGTCGCGGGTCAGTTGCTCCGGATCTATCACCGCTTCGGCGCCACCGAGGCGCAATGGCGTGAGATGAAGGCCGCGGTCGTGAAAGGTGCGGGCTCCATCGGCGTCGCCCGGTCGGAGAAGGTCCTCGGCTACACGCACAACGCCAAGCAGGCCGTCTCGATCGCCGACGTTCAGTCCCAGCGGTTCCTCGAATACATGAACGCTGGCGTCCCGTTCTTCACCAGCGCGAAGAACCAGACGGCCATCCTCCGCTCGCTCGAGCGATCGCAGGCGCACTTC
>JBBRNM010000072.1:0-9853 GCA_038230295.1 Candidatus Limnocylindrales bacterium | reverse complement strand
GGACGCTCCTCGCCGATGATCCGCTCCGCCTCGGCGAGGCTCGTCGCCGCGCGAACCACGAACAACCCGTGGTTCAGCGTGAGCTCGATGAGATCGACGACGAGCTGCCGATCGTGGAGCACGAGCGCCCGCCGTGCTGCGCCCTCTCCGTCGCTTACCGCGATTGACGACACGCCTCGCCCCCCACTTCGGAAGAACCCGCGATCCACAGTTTCTCACGTCTGGGAAGGAACAAGGTCCGCCCGTGCGGGTCGCGGGCAGATGACGGCGCGTCATGACACCGGCCCGATGGCACCGGACACTGCGCCTCGGCATCCACGTGGGCCGGAGCGATTCGTGACCCTGGTCAGGAGAGCGCCAACCTCCCGGATGCCTGGAAAGGCACAGGGTTACTTCATGGCAATCGATCCCGTCGATCAGACGGTCACAACCCAGGAACCGGCGACCGTGTCGGGTCCCACCATCACGACCCAGAGCCGCCAGGTAAGCACGACCGGCCCCGGCGGATCGGAGATGACCCGACGCGTCGTCGTCCTGATCTTCGGGCTCATCCAGCTCGTCATCGGTCTCCGCTTCGTCCTGCTGCTGCTGGACGCTCGAGAGGCGAACGGCCTCGTCTCGGGGATCCTCAATCTCAGCCAGCCATTCGTCGCTCCGTTCGAGGGGATCCTTCGAACCAACGGGCTCGCCTCGCACGGCCAGTTCTTTGACTTCACCGCCATCGTGGCGATCGTCGGCTGGACGATCCTCGAGTTCATCGTCATCTGGGCCGTCGGGATCTTCCGACGCCAGCAAACCTGATCGCAGGAAGGAAACAGATCGAACGTGGGATTCATCGCCTGGATCGTCGTCGGCGCCATCGCCGGCTTCCTTGCCAACCAGATCATGGGCTCTCGTGAGGGCCTCATCATGATGATCGTCCTCGGGATCGTCGGCGGCCTCGTCGGCGGGTTCATCGCCACCACCGTCTTCCATCGCGGCTCGGTCGACGGGATCAATCTCGAAAGCATCTTCATCGCAACCCTCGGCGCGATCCTCGTCGTGCTCGTGGTTGGCGCTCTCCGCGGCGGACGCGGAATCCGCAGGGGCGCGTGATCAGCGGCGGCGTCCGGGCGATCGTCCGGCCGCTTGCCTCCGGGACCGTGCGGGCGACCGTGCTCATCGGCATCGCCCTGCTCCTGATCTTCGTCCTACTGCCCGCGGCCATTGGAGCCGCGGCGCCACCGGTGCTGATCGCCGGCTGAACCGCTTTTCCTGGCGGAGGAGCGTCAGCCTCCGCTGCGCGATTTGAGGCCGGGCCCCCCCGGCCCGGCCTCGTCGCATCGCGATCCATGATCCCAAACAGTCCCGCGCTGGGCAGCGCCGCGGGCTATGGGGCGAAGGATCGAACGATCAGCACGAGCAAGCCACCCAAGCCCGACAGGGCCACCAGGGCCGGCCCGCGTCGGGGGTCGCGATGTTGCGATTCGGGCAGCAGGTGGCCGGCGCCGATCGCGATGAACGCACCCGCGAACGCGGCGAGCAATAGACCCAGGGCGAACGCGGGGATCGTGATGAGCATGCTCAAGGCCGCACCTGCAACTGGGGCGGCCGCGTCGACGATGAGCAGCGCAACCGCCAGACGCTCGCCGCGGGCGGCGTCCAGGGCGAGCGTGACGACATTCATGCCGTCGGCGAAATCGTGGGCAAGAACGGCCAGGAGAACCACCAGCCCGATCGACGCTCCCGCCTGGAATGCCAGGCCGATGGCGACCCCGTCGAGCGTGCTGTGGAGGATCAGGCTGATCGGCGGAAGGATCCCCAGCGCCCATGATGGCCGCCTCCGGGCATCCGGCGTCGTGGGAGGCTGGTCACGGGCCGGCGGAGCCTCGTCGTTGGCATGCTCGAAGCTCGACTGGTGAAGGAATGCCTCGACGAGGCTGAATCCGATGAACCCCAGGACCGAGGCAGCCCCGACCTTCAGGGCTGAACCAGGTCCGACGAGGTCGTACGCTTCGGGCAGGAGATCCGCCACCGCAGTCGCTACCACCACTCCGGCGGCGAGCGCCATGAATGCGTGCAGGCGATGACGCAGGCGAAGAGCGGCGTACCCGCCCACGAGGGTCGAGAAGAACGGAAGGATCGCGGCTAGTGGCACGGGGCCACATGGTAGTGGCCGCGTCAGGCGGTTGAATCGCTTCAGTCGGCTGAGACAGCAGGCCGATCAGCTCGGGGACGGCACCGTGGATCCCGACGGGCCGGGCGACGCGGCAGGCGGCGTGGACCCCGAGGGCGGCGGTGATGCGGACACGCCGGTGACGGCGGCGACTGCGGCGGTCGCGAGCGCCTGATCCGCAGTCTCCACGACGAAGACCGCGTCGTGGAAGACGAAGAGGTACTCGTCGGCGCCGCTGTCGCCGTACGAGACGTGTGTCACCGCGTTCCCCGACAGGTTGGCCTTCGTCGTCGTTACGCCCGCTGTCTGGTTCGCGAGCCACGTGTGAAGGACCAGCGGCTGCAGCTTGTCCGCACTGACCCCGGCGACCCGGAAGGCGATGATCGTCAGGTCGACGCTCTGAGACGCGTCATAGGCGACCCCGATCTCGAGGTCGGTCGGCTGCTTGCCCATGGCGAGGACGGCCGCATCGAGCGCGCGTCCCGAGGGGTCCGAGGCGATGCTCTTGGCATCGGTCGCCGATCGGACGGTAACGGTCGTGCCGTTCACGGTCGTCGGCAGCAGGCCTTCGAGGACTGCCGACGCGGGTGTGTCGGAGGGGAGGGCGTCGCTCGACCCGGGGGCCAGGCTCGCATCCGACGAGAGCGGTCCCGAGCCGGAGGGGGCCCCGCCGAGGCCGACCGAGAGCGCGGCGACCACGGCCACGACGATGACCACGAGGATGCTGAGCGCGCCGACGGTCCGGCCATCGATGCTGGATGCGGGAGCGGGTCGTTGCGATTTGGCAGGCATCGCCCAAGGGTACGCGGGAACGCTGACAGTTCGGCGTGGAGCTAGTCCGCCGCGTTGTCGGGGTGATGGTGGTCCCCGAGTCGGCGAGCGTGCGAGGGCCGGGTGTTGCGTACGTCCCGCTAGCTCGGCAGATCGTGTGGGAGCTGTTCCTCGCCCATCGGGCCGACGGATCAGGCAATCCCGCCGCCGGCGAGCTCCTGCGGCGCGTGCGTACCCGTTCACAAGCCGGGGACGGGACCGGCAACGCCGGCCTCACCATCCGGGCATCACCGGGATCCCTCAGGCAACCTTGAGCATCACGGCTGCACGACGTCGCCCATCGCGGCGTCCGCATCGCGTCACGCGAGGCTTCTCGCGTCGAGGATCCGACCCCACCGGAAGACCCGCACGGCGACCAGGACGCCGAACGCCGCCACGACCAGGATCGCGGCGGCGGCGATCGAGGCGTCCAGGCCGCCAGCCTGGAATTCGGAGTAGACGACCAGCGGGAGGGTCTGGGTCCGACCTTCGACATTGCCGGCGAACATGATCGTGGCGCCAAACTCGCCCAGCGATCGAGCCCAGGTCATGACGAGGCCGGCCGCCAGGGCGGCGCTGGCAAGCGGGATCGTGACCATCCGGAACAGCTGCCCTTCCGAGGCGCCATCGACGCGCGCAGCATCCTCCAGGTCGCGGTCAATGCCGCCGATCCCGGTCCGAGCCGAGCGGATGAAAAAGGGGGCGGAGACAAACGTCTGGGCCAGGACGACGGCCGCGGTCGTGAACGGAATGCTGAGACCGAAGGCGTCACCCACCAGCCCGCGCCGGCCGAAAACGAGCAGGAGGCCAAGACCAGCGACCGCCGGGGGGAGAACAATCGGAAGGTCGACGATCGCTTCGAGCAGGCCCGATCCGCGGAACGTTCGCCGGGCGAGCAGGAAAGCAAGTGGCAGGCCGAACGCGACCGTGATCGTGAGGCTGATAGCCGTCGTCACGAGACTCAGGACCAGCGCATCGAGGACCACCATCGCGGTGAGGGCATGGAGCAGCGAGCCATCGATGAGCGCGCGGATGACCAGCACGGCGACCGGAAGGCCAAGGAACAGGGCGAAGAGACCGGCGAGGGCGCGGAGCGACCGCTCTCCCCGGCGCGACTGGCCCGGTCGGGGAGCGGCGCGCGATCCAGCCCTGGGCGTTGCATCGGCGGCGGACCGCGCCTCGGCGCCGCCGGTCACGACGGCAGGAGGAACCCGAGGGAGGCGAGGATGGCCTGGCCGTCAGATCCCGCGAACCAGGCCAGGAATGCGTGCGCCGCGTCCTGGTTCTTCGACGTCTTGACGACCACGCCGGCGTACGTGGCCGGGATGTTGGCGGACGGGGGTATGTCGATCGGCTTGACCTTCGTCGAGGCCCTGGCGTCGGTGACGTAGACGATGGCGGCGTCGCCCTCCCCGAGCTCGATCTTGGTGACGACCGTCTTGACGTTGTCCTCCTGCGAGGCGATGTTGGCGGTGTACCTGGCCGCGAAGTCGGCTGGATAGCCCGACTCACTGGCGAGATTCGCGACCAGCTGCATGGCGTACTTCGTGATCGGCACCGCGTCGCCCGCCGCGATGACCTTGAGGCCCGATTTGGCGAGGTCGGCCGGCGTCGTCACCCCGCCGGGGTTGCCGGTCGGGACGATGACCGTGAGCTTGTTCCCGGCGAAGGTGACCGTGGCCCCGGATGCAAGGCCCTTGTCGACGAGCTTCCTGGGGTTGGTCGTGTCGGCCGACAGGAACACGTCGGCCGGGGCGCCCTGCTCGATCTGCGTCTCGAGCGCAGACGACGAGTCGGTCGAGATCGTCAGCGTCATGCCCGGATGCGCGGCCTCGTAGGCCGTCTTCGCCTTGTCCATGGCGCCCTTCAACGACGCCGCCGCGTAGATCGTCAGGGATGCTGGCGCCCTGCTCGCGGGCGCGGAGGCCAAGGGCGCTCCGGAGCCACTCGAGCAGGCCGAGGCCAGCATGGCCACGATCGCCAGGAAGGGGACGATTCGGGAGGTCACGAGCGGGTCTCCCTGGTGGTCGGGATCTCGACGATGACGTTCGTTGCCTTGACGATGCAGATGGCTTCGTCGCCGACCTTGAGGCCAAGCTCTTCGACGGCTTCGGCGGTCATGAGGCTGACCACCCGATGCGGTCCGGCGATGACCTCGACGACCGCGGCGACCCGGTCGGCCTCGATCCGGGTGACGATGCCCGGGAACCGGTTGCGGGCCGACTGGGCGATGATCGGGCGGTCGGTCGAAGCCTTCCTGCGCTCGTCGAGCAGACGCGCCACCTCGTCGATCGCGACCAGACGCTGGCCACCCTCGGACCGGGTCATCCGCAGGCGCCCTTCGGTTTCCCAGCGGCGGAGGGTCTCGATGCTGACCTGGAGCATCTCGGCGGCCTGGCCGACCCGCAGCCGGCTGGGCGTGCGTTCACCAATGGTTGCCATAGCGTCGAGTATCAGCGCTTTTCGGGGTACGTGTCTAGGAGTTTCGGCGCTAGATCAAAGGAACCAAGATCAAGCGTTCGGGGCTTCGCGTGAGCGCCTCGCCCCGCAGGGGTCAGCATGGTCCGGCAACGGGCGTGTTGCGCCCCATTCAGGAGGTTTCACGCGGGAAAATGCTGGAGCCGACACTCGGATTTGAACCGAGGACCTGCTGTTTATGAAACGCCACGCGATTCGGGCCGCCGATTCCCTCGACGTACGTCGAATCGACCGGGGTTGCTTGCTTGGGACGGAATCGGTGAGATGATGCGTGCCACCGTCCCGGGTTCAGCCGATCGAACTCAAGGGGAGTCACTCGCCCATGTCCCAAGCTCGTCGCCTGCGGCTCACCGCCCTCGCTGCCGCCGGCGGCAGCCTCGCCCTCGTCGTAGCCCTCGTCCTCGGGACCGGGTCAGCCGGACCCGGGAGCGGCGGCCCTGAGCTCGCGGCACCCGGAGGCCTCGCCGGCGCGTCCACCACCGCCGGTGCGGACGGCCCGGTCGCCGTAGGGCACGGCGTCAGTGTCGGGAGGTCCGTCCGAAACGACCGGTCCCGTCCGCTCCGCGACATGACCCAATATCCCGTCCGCGCGCTGCCGGCCGATGCCGAGAACGACCAGGGGAGACCGGTCCATGCAGCTCCCAGCGCCCACGACCCCGTCGTTCAGGGCGCGGCTGCGGCCGCGGCGATGCCGGCGGCTGGCCTCAATTTCGACGGCATCGCCTTCCCCGGCGTCAGCTGCTTCTGCGCGCCGCCGGACACCAACGGTGAGGTCGGTGCGACGCAGTACGTCCAGACCGTCAATGACGGCTACCAGGTCTTCGACAAGGCCACCGGCGCGTCGGTCTACGGGCCGGTCGGCATCGCGACGATCTGGAGCGGCTTCGGGGGCGTCTGCCAGACGAACGGCGACGGCGACCCGGTGGTCCTCTACGACCAGCTCGCCGGGCGCTGGCTGGTGAGCCAGTTCGCCGGTTCCGGCACTCCCACCGACGAGTGCATCGCGATCTCGACGACCGGCGACGCCACGGGATCGTGGTACCGCTACGACTTCCACCTCGGGTCGAACTTCTACGACTACCCGCATCTCGCGGTTTGGTCCGACGGTTACTACATGAGCGATAACGTCTTCAACTCGGCCGGGACGTCGTACCTCGGCCCGCAACCCTTCGTCTTCGACCGGGCAAGGATGCTGGCCGGGCAGCCGGCGACGTTCCAGACCACCGGGACGCTCGGGAGCAGCGTCGACCCGATCCTCCCGGCTGACGTGGAGGGCTCGACCCCCCCGCCGGCGAATAGTCCGGAATCGTTCGTGCGATTCCCGGGCGCCGGGACGTACCAGACCTACCACTATCACGTCGACTGGACGACGCCGGCGAACTCGACGTTCACGACGTTCGCGTCCCCCGCCGCGGCCGGCTTCACGAGGGTGTGCATCTTTTCGCGGTCCTGCGTCCCGCAGCTCGGCTCGACGGCGGGCCTGGACGGCATCGCCGACCGCCTCATGTTCCGGCTGACGTATCGCAACTTCGGCGATCACGAGTCGATCGTCGGCAACTACACCGTCAGCTCCGGCGGCGTTGCCGGCATCCGCTGGTTCGAGATCCGGGGGGTGACCTCCGGACCGGAGACGGTCTTCCAGGAGAGCACCTATCAGCCCGACACCACGTGGCGCTGGATGGGCAGTGCCGCGATGGACAAGCTCGGTGGCATCGCGATCGGCTTCAGCGCCTCGAGCAGCTCGATCAACCCGCAGATCCGATATGCGGGGCGGCTCGTGGGCGATCCGCTCGGGGTCCTTGGCCAAGGCGAGGCGACCCTCTACTCGGGTACCGGGAGCCAGACGGGCACGAGTAACCGCTGGGGCGACTACAGCGACCTGACGGTCGACCCGGTGGACGGCTGCACGTTCTGGTTCACGACGGAGTACTACTCGACCACGGCGTCCTTCAACTGGCGCACCCGAATCGGATCGTTCACGCTGCCCGGCTGCGGGTCGGTCGCGACCGCACCGAGCGCACCCCAGAACCTCGTGGCCAAGGCCGGGAACGCGAGCGTCGGTCTCACCTGGCAGGCGCCGGCCTCGAACGGCGGTGCAGCGATCACGGGCTACAGCGTGTACCGCGGCACGTCGGTCGGGGGTGAGGACTACTCGACCGCGATCTGGACGACCACCGGTACGGCGTACACCGACGCCACCGCGGCGAACGGGACCACGTACTACTACACCGTGAAGGCGACGAACTCCGTCGGGCCTTCGCTGCCCTCGAACGAGGCGTCCGCCACCCCGGTGGCGACGTCGCCACCGGGCCCGCCCCAGCTCACGGCCGCCCCTGCAAGTGGCAAGGGGGTGCAGCTCACCTGGCAAACGCCGATATCGAACGGCGGCAGCCCGATCACCGGCTACATCGTCTACCGGTTGATTGGCTCTGGCTATACGCAGATCGCGAGCCTCGGTGTGGTGACGAGCTACAAGGACACGTCGACGAGCCGAGGAGTCCTCTACTACTACGAGGTGGCGGCAGTCAACAGCGCCGGTCCGGGCGTGTTCTCCAACATCGCGTCCGCGAGGGCGAAATAGGCGAGAGCGCCCCCGCGGCACCTTTCGGCTCCAGGGGACCTCGACTCCTGTAATCCTGGGGACTTCGATTGGCGACTCTCGGAGTACGAATGTCCACGAGCGAAGTGGCGGCCGCGCCGGCGGTGGCGGGATTCGCTCATCCTCGCCGGAACCGGCGCGTCGACGTGGAGGTCGTGACACTCGGCGTCCCCGGCACAGGTGATCGAGGACCGCGGCTGGCTCGGCTTCCGAAGCGACGATGACGACCCGGGGCACTGACGACTCCATCCGAGAAGGCATGGGCGGTGATCCAGCCATGCCAAAGGCAAGTGGTGGACAAGCCCGATTCCAGCGGTTCGTCTTCGTCGTTGCGGTTGCCGTTGCCGCCACGCTGCCAGCGCTGGCGATCCGCCTGAGCGGCGCCCATCTGCCAGCGATCGCCAGCCTGGCGATCTTCGGTGTGTCGATCGTCGGCGCCGGATTCCGGGCCGGCGGCCGCCCTGGCAAGACTGCCGATCCGGCGTCAATGGGCCATGATCGCCGCCCTGGCGATCAGCGCCGCGATCGTGATCGTCCTGGCGGCCGAGCCCTTCGCCGAGTCCCTGCTCGGCACGGGCCGCCAGCTCGGGATCGATCCCTTCTTCCTCGTCCAATGGCTCGCTCCGCTCGCGGGCGAGGCGCCGGAGATCGTGATCACGGTCCTGTTCGTCCTCGCCCTTCGCCCGACGACGGCCCTCGGCGCCCTGATCAGCGACAAGATCAACCAGTGGACCCTGCTCGTCGGGTTCATCCCGCTCTTCTTCAGCCTCGCCCGAGGAGGGCTCCACCCATTCCCGCTCGATGACCGGCAGCACGAGGAGTTCTTCCTGACGGCCGCCCAATCCGTATTCGCCGTAGCGCTCCTGCTCCGCTTGCGCCTGACGCTTGCCGGCGCGGCCGCTCTGTTCGGCCTCTTCACCGTCCAGTTCATGCTGGCCGTGATCAATCAGCACAACGAGCCAGCCACGATTGCCACGCTGACGACACTGGGCTGGTTCTACATCGTCGCGACCGTGATCCTTGTCGTTCGGGACCGTCGGGTGCTCGTTGATCGCGTGCGGTTCGGAGTCTTCAGCCGACCTGACAGGCCAGCGCAGGGGTAGGACGGCCCGGCGACGAGCGCGATGTGACGCATGCAGGGTTCACGCGGGAAAATCTGGAGCCGACACTCGGATTTGAACCGAGGACCTACTGTTTACGAATTCGAAGAAACAGCAGGTACGCTGGTGCGGAAGATTCAACGAGACCGTGCCTGGGAACCCACTCGGTCGAGGCGGTGGCCAAACCTTTGCGATACATGGCGCGATTAGCCGTTCCCCGCCCGTCTTGTGCTCATCGGCGCCGGGCTGGTCGCGATCAGCTTCGCGATCTCTCCGGACCTTTGGGTCCGCTGGATCGAGACAATGCAACTAAACACGGGCTACCTAGGTCCGGGCTACTTCACAATCCCAATCCCGCTCGCGCCACGACTGGTAGCGGCCGTCGTGGTCATGGTGTTCGCTGCACGGACGGATCGGGCGTGGCTTCTGCCGGTCGCCGGGTGGCTCGCGCTCTCGGTCCTCTGGTGGCCGACGATGGCCGCCTTGATCGCAGCGCTCCACCGGCCCGCCGTAGCAGCGTCGCGTGACATTGGCGAACACTGAGCGAGTCACGCGTCTGCACATCCGATTCGGCCTGGCGAGCCTGGCCCGCGGGCCGCTTCGCCGAGGCTGTCTTCTGTTTCCAGTACCCGCGCCGGGTCGCGCCCGACGCCACGCTCAGCTGGGACGGCCGGCCACTGGCCCTGCCACCCCGGCGGGACGGCCGGTCGT
>JBBRNM010000071.1:0-9953 GCA_038230295.1 Candidatus Limnocylindrales bacterium | reverse complement strand
GAGGCTTTCCAGGGTGAGCTCCGGGCCTGGGAGGTCGTGTACAACACGATCCGCCCGCACCAGTCCCTCGGCTATCTCACCCCCGCCGAATATCTGGCCTCCGTCGGGGTCGAGGTGTAACGGACGTACTGAACGAGTACACGCGTTTGCCACGAATGGGTCCGGTCTCTAGAATGAGCGGTCGCGGGGTGGAGCAGCGGCAGCTCGTCGGGCTCATAACCCGAAGGTCGGAGGTTCGAATCCTTCCCCCGCAACCAGTGACTTTCCTCAGAACCCCGGGTCCCGACCACCCGGGGTTCTTTCTTTTCCGCGGCGCCGTATCGTGCTGCGCATGAGCGTTTCGGTTCGGCAGGCCGTCGCCGCGGACGCGGCCGCGATCGCACGCGTGGCCGCGGCGGCGTGGCGCGACACGTATGCCGGGATGCTCCGATCGGACACGATCGAGACGTTCATCGAGCGCGCGTACTCGATCGAGCGGCTCGAGCGACGGATCGATCGCGACGTCTTCCTGGTGGCCATGCGCGGCGACGAGGTCGTCGCCTTCTGCGACGCAGCCGAAGCCGCCGAAGCTGACGTCGATCCGCACGTCGAGCTCCACGCGATCTATGCGCTGCCGGAAGCGCGTGGTCAGCGTGTCGGGACCGCTCTCCTCGAGGCACTGCAGGGGCGGTTCCCGTCGACGCCGATTGCGGCCGAGGTCCTGCTCGGCAATCGCAAAGGCGAGATCTTCTACGAGCGACGCGGCTTCGTGCCCCGCGAGCGGATCGACACAGAGCTCTTCGGCGAATCGGTCGTGGAGCGCCGCTGGTGGCTCGCACCGTCGGTGGCTCCGAGCTAGCCCGGCGACGCTACTCCCACCGGAAGTAGCGGACCGACAGCCCGACCGCGGCCAGGCCCCAGTCGACCAGCACCACCACCGGGCCCACGACATCCCCCGTCCCCGACAGCGCGACCCGGAATGTTTCGGCGAGCGCGTTGGCCGGAAGGATCCGCGCCACCGCCTGGAGCGCGTCGGGGAGGTGATCGATCGGCAGGACGATGCCCCCGAGCATGAGGAAGGCGAGGAACAGCCCGTTCGCCAGCGCGAGCGTCGCCTCGGCCCGCAGCGTTCCCGCCATGAGCAGCCCGAGCCCGGCGAAGGTGAATGTCCCGAGCAGCAATGCCGCGACGACGAGGGCCGCCGACGCTCCTGCGGGCGGTCGCCAGCCGAGCACCAGCGTGGCGACGGCGACGACGAGCACCACCTGGACGACCTCCAGGGCGAGGATCGAGGCGATCTTCGCGGCGACGAGCCCGGACCGCGAGAGCGGCGAGCCGCCGAGGCGCTTCAGGACGCCGTAGGCGCGCTCGTAGGCCGTCGCTATGCCGAGGTTCACCAGCCCGCTCGCGATGATCGCCAAGGCCAGCGCGCCCGGCAGGAGGAAATCCACGGCCGGCCCTCCGGTCGCCGGCACGATCCCGGCCGTCGCGAAGAACAGCAGCACGGCGATCGGGATCACGAGGGTCACGAGCACGTTCTCCCCGCGCCGGCTCGTCAGGCGCAGCTCCATCGCGGCGAGGGCGGCCGCGGATCGCAGCGCCGGAGCCGGGCGGCTCACGCACCCGCCTCGACGTCGCGGTCACCTGTGAGCTCGAGATAGCGCTCCTCGAGCGTCCCGCCGATGGTCCGGAGCTCGACGATCGGCAAGTCCTTGGTTGCGAGCCACGACGCGACGGCCGCGATGAGCCACGCGTCCGGCGGGATGGCGCCCACGGCGAAGGCGGAGCCTGACACTCCATTGAGGTCGATCGTGGCGTCGGGATGGGTTCGTCGAAGCTCGTTGCGAAGTGCAGTCGCGCCCTCTCTATCGAGCGGCCTCGCCAGACGGATCCGGAGGTGAGGCTCGCCGGCACCCGTGAGCTCGGCGACCGAGCCGTCGGCGACGATCCGGCCGTGGTGCAGGATTGCGACCCGATCCGCCAGCCGCTCGACATCGGCAAGGTCGTGGGTGGTCAGCAGGACCGCCCGGCCCTCGTCGCGGAGGCTCTGAATCAGGTCCCGCGTGTCGCGCTTGGCTTCGGGGTCCATGCCTGCCGTCGGTTCGTCGAGGATCAGGACCTCGGGCTCGCCGACGATTGCGAGCGCAAGGGCCAGCCGTTGCCGCTCGCCACCGGACAGTCGTCTCACGCGCGTCCTCGCGACGCGCTCGAGACCGACGAGCGAGAGGAGCGCCTTCGGGTCGCGCCCGCCGACATGGAATGCGGCGTACAGGCGAAGCACGTCGGATGGCGTGGAGCGCGGATCGAGCCCGCCGCCCTGGAGCATCAAGCCCACTCGAGCTCGAAGTGCTGGGCCGCCCGTGGCCGGGTCGGTGCCGAGGACGCGGACCGTGCCGCCGTCCGCGCGACGGTAGCCCTCCACGATCTCGACCGTCGTCGTCTTGCCGGCGCCGTTCGGTCCGAGCAGCGCCACGATCTCGCCGCGGGACACGGCGAGGCTGACGCCCTCGAGGACAGGCCTCGCGCCATAACGCTTGACGAGGCCATCGAGCCGGATCGCGGGCTCGTTCGCCGCCGCCGCGCCGCTCGCCCGGACGGCCGTTTCGCCCGCCGGGCCCGCGGCTTCGCTCGCGGGGATTGCCGCGTCGCTCATCCGGGCCCGGCGATGAGGGCGTAATCGAATTCGAACTCGGCATCCGTGACCTGCCCGACCTGGATCTTGCGGAGCACGCCGGCGCGGTCGATGAAGTACGTCTGCGGCCGAGCCGCGACGCGATAGGCGGTTCGAATCGCGCCATTGGGATCCTCGACGGTCGGCCACGTCGCCCCGTATCGCGCGACGAACGCTCGGGCGTCGTCGGGCCCGTCGTAGGTGAGGATGCCGACGATCGCCAGGCCATCGACGGCGTGGGCTGCGAGCTTCGTCTTGAACAGCGGGAACTCGTCGCGACAGGGCACGCAGCTGGGACCCCAGAAGTTCACGATGACGGGCCGCCCTCGCAGCGCGGCGAGGTCGAACGCGGCGCCATCGAGGGTCGTCCCGGCCACGGCGGGCGCCGCGCTGCCGACGAGCTGCGGCGCCCGACTTGCGACCCCGATGCCGAGGATGACGGCCGTCGTCAGGACGGCGAGCGCGAGGGCGACGAGGATCGGCCGCCGACGCGGATCCTGCCAGGCAGCCGTGCGAGGCCTACTTGACCGTCAGGACCCCGGTCATCGGCCCGATCGGATGCACGGAGCAGATGAAGGTGTAGGTCCCGGGCTGCAGCGCGGTGTACTGGTAAACGGTCGTCTGGCCGCCTGGCGTGTGGGGTTGATCCTGGATGACGGCCTTGCCGGCGGCGTCACGGATGTCGACGTCGTGGTCGATGCCGGCGTCCTGGTTGACGAAGTCGATCGCAAATGGCTTGCCCGCGGCGACGGTCAGGGCTTTCAGGTCGTATTCGATGTTCTTTGCGACGACCTGCAGCGTTCCGGGCGGCAGCGAGGCGGCGGCTGCCGACGAGGCACCGGGCGAGGCCCCCGCGCCGCCTGTGGCACCGCCGATCTTCGGTGGAAAGATCCCGGACTGGACAAAGCCCGCGGCGATGAACAGCACCGCGAAGACCTGCAGGCCACGCATCGGCAGCTGCCGGTCGGGGATGTTCTCGAGGTGGCCAGTGGCGTCCGCCTCCTCCGTCTTGGCGTATTCGGCCCGGAAGTCGATGAGCCAGCCGAGAAGCGTCCAGATCAGGAACAGCACGCTGATCGCGAGGATGAGACCACCCGCGATCAGGCCGCCGAACAGGGCGCTCACGCCGAGCGCGCCCATGAACGGCCGGATTGAGGGCCCCGGCATGTGGACGCCCGGTGGCGGCTCGCGGATGACGGCGGGCAGGGTCTCGACCGGTTCGAGGTGGGCGTAATCGCGCATCGCCTCGCGGCCCCAGAGCACGAGCGTCGCGACCAGGATCACGACACCACCCGCGAGGGCCACGCCACCGATCACGAGGCCACCGAACAGCGCCGCCGCGCCAAAGGCGACGAGGATCGGGGCCGCCGACGGTCCCGGCATGTGGAGCTCGGGCGGCGTCACGGGCTCGATCCGCGCCGGAGCCCGGCGAGTCGGGCCCGCGGTCGCGAAGCGACGCAGCGTCAGGGTGAACCACACGACGAAGAGGATCGCGAGGATCGCCGGGATCAACGCGATCAGCGCGCCCCAGTCGGGCGTGATGATGGGCGCGAGGAGATCGGTCAGCGTCTTCATGACGTCCATGGCCGGTGCGCGATCCTCAGTCGGACGAGCCGGAGGTGAGGACGTAGGCCATGATCCCGAGCGCCACGCCCAGGGCAGCCAGCATCGTCGCGCCGGCCCACTCGATCTTGTAGCCGAGCGGGTTCGCGAGCCCGGCGTAGATCACCGCCGTGATGACGAAGGCGATCCCGATGACGAGCGAGTTCCGAGTGCGAGTGGTCATCTCAGGGTCCGCCTCGCGCTACAGGAGGTACAGCACGGAGAACAGCAGGATCCAGACCGCATCGACGAAGTGCCAGTACAGCGAGACCGCCTCGACCGCATCGTGGTGCTTCGACGAGAACTGGCCGGACATGCCGCGATAGAGGATCACCCCGAGCATCAGGACCCCGCCGAAGACGTGGGCGCCGTGGAAGCCCGTGAGCGTGAAGTACGTGGTCCCGAAGGGCCCCGAGCCGAGGGTCATCCCTTCGCCGAACAGCAGGCTGTAGTCGTAGGCCTGGAGCACGAGGAACGTGATCCCGAGCACGAAGGTGACCGAGATATTGCGGATGAAGCCGGTCCGGTCGCCTTTCCGGATCGACCAGATCGCGAACTGGCAGGTGAACGAGCTCGTGATGAGGATGATCGTCGCGACGAGGATCAGGGAGAGCGGGTTCAGGAGTGGCTGGAAATGCGTCCAGGCGGTCGTGGTCTGGTTCGCCGCGCGGGTGCTGAAGTAGGCCGCGAAGAGGCCCGCGAAGAACATCACCTCGGAGGTGATGAACATGAGCATCCCGAGGATGGGATTGCTGATCCCCCGGGCGACGTGGCCTTCCTGCACGACGAGCGGCTGGCCAGGGATCCCGGTCTCGACGTGACCGAGCGCGGCGTCGCTGGTCATGCGGGACCCATCTCGTCGGTGAGCTCGGGGGCGTGGACCGCGAGCCGGCCGTGGCGGGCGTCGAACACCGGTCGCTCGGACCGGATCTCGGGCAGGCGATCGAAGTTGTACGGCGGCGGCGGCGAGGACGTCGCCCACTCCAGCGTGTTGCCTTCCCAGGGGTCGTCCCCGGCGATCTTGCCGGCCCGCCGTGAGACGAAGACGTTCCAGATGAACGGCAGGATCGAGAAGGCGATGGTGAATCCGCCGATCGTCGCGAGGAGGTTCCAGTCGTTCCAGCCGGCGTTGTCGGCATAGTCGGCGATCCGTCGCGGCATGCCGGACAGCCCGAGCATGTGCATTGGGAAGAACGTCAGGTTGAAGCCGATGAACATCAGGATGAAGTGGACCTTGCCGAGCCCCTCGTCGAGGAGCCGGCCGGTCATCTTCGGGAACCAGTAATAGATCCCGGCGAACACCCCGAACACCGAGCCCCCGAAGAGCACGTAGTGGAGGTGAGCGACGACGAAGTAGGTGTCGTGGAGGGCGAAGTCGACCGGGACGGCGGCGCTGAATGCCCCGTTGATGCCGCCGATCAGGAACATCGTGAGGAAGCCCAGGGCGAAGATAAAGGGCGTCGAGAAGGTCAGCTGGCCGCGGAAGATCGTGAAGACCCAGTTGAACATCTTCACGCCCGTCGGGACCGCGATGAGGAAGGTCATCAGGCTGAAGAACGGCAGGAACACCGCGCCTGTCGTGAACATGTGGTGAGCCCAGACAGAGAAGCCGAGTGCCCCGATGCCGGCCGTCGCGAAGATGAAGGCCTTGTAGCCGAACAGCGGCTTCCGGCTGAAGACCGGCAGCACCTCGCTGACCACGCCCATTGCGGGCAGGATCATCACGTAGACCGCCGGGTGCGAGTAGAACCAGAACACGTTCTGGTAGAGCACGGCGTTGCCGCCGGCAAACGGGTCGAAGAAGTGGCCGCCGAAGTTGCGGTCGATGAAGAGCATCACCAGCGCGCTCGTCAGGACCGGCGTCGCCATGACCACCAGGACGCTCGTCACGAGGACCGTCCAGACCATGATCGGCATCCGGAAGAGGGTCATCCCGGGCGCCCGCATCTTGAAGATCGTGACGAGGAAGTTGATGCCGCCGAGGATCGAGCTCGTCCCGATCAGCGCCAGGGAGACGAGCCACAGATCCTGCCCCGGTCCAGGCGACTTCAACGGGCCCACTTCGGAGAGGGGCGGGTAGCTTGTCCAGCCCGCGGCGGCCGCTCCGCCGGGAGTCAGGAAGCCGGCCAGCAGGAGGAGCCCGCCGAGGGGCAGCATCCAGAACGACAGCGCATTGATCCGCGGGAACGCCATGTCGGGCGCGCCGATCATCAGCGGCACCGCGTAGTTCCCGAGTCCGGCGAGTATCGGGATGATGAAGAGAAAGATCATCACGGTCGCGTGGATCGAGAAGAACTCGTTGTAGACGTGCTCGTTCGAGAAGATCTGGAGGCCCGGCCGAGCCAGCTCCGCGCGAACGCCGAGGGCGAACAACCCGCCGACCAGGAAGAACAGGAACGAGTTGATCACGTACATGATCCCGATCTTCTTGTGATCGGTCGTGGTCAACCACTCGTACAGCCCGCCCCGATAGGAGGCCACGGCAGCCGGGGTCAGGGCGTGGGTCGCCATGTCGAGGGCTCCTTACTTGACCGTCAGAGTGCCGGTCATCTGGGCGATCGGGTGGACCTTGCAGATGAAGGTGTAGGTGCCGGCGGGCAGCGAGTCGTAGGCGTAGGTCGTCTCAGCGCCGCCATCGATGGTCGGCGGATCTGCGACCACCGTGCCGTCGGCCTTCCGGATCTCGACGTTGTGCATCGTGCCGGGCGTGTCTTCGTTCTTGAAGTCGATCGCGAAGGGCTGGCCGGCGGCGGCGTCGAGCGTCGTCTTGTCGAAGGCGATGTTCTTGGCCGCCAGCTGGAGGACGGTGGCGCCACTGGCGGCGGGCGCCGGAGTGGCGTTGGCGGTCACGATCAGCTTCGCCAGCCACGCGTCGTAGTCCGTCTGGGTCATGCCGATCACGTTGAACAGCATCGTCCGGTGGCCGATCCCGCAGAGCTCGGCGCACTGGCCGCGGAAGATGGCCGGATGGCCGTCGGTCGCCTCGGATGGATCGACCGTGAACTGGAACTCGTTGTGCTGACCCGGCACGACGTCCCGCTTGAACAGGAAGCGCGGGACATAGAACGCGTGGATGACGTCCGGGCTTTCAAGGGACACGTGGATGGTCTTGCCCACCGGAACGGCCATTCCGCCGCCGTCGGCCGCCAGCGGGATCGTCTGCGTGGCCACCTTCTTGCCGCTCGCATCGAGGTACACGAACTGCCACTGGAACTGGCTGGCGTTGGCCTGGATCCGGATGTCCGGCTGGGCGCTGATCGCGTCGACAGTCTTCAGCGTGTTCCAGGAGATCGCGAAGAGGTAGAGCACGATCACGGTCGGGATCAGTGTCCAGATGATCTCGACGACGTTGTTGCCGTGGGTCTGGGCGGGCAGCTCGACATCACCCGGCTTGCGCCGGTAGCGGAGGATGCTCCAGACGATCAGCCCCTCGACCGCGAGGAACACCGCGATGGCGAGGGCGAACACGATGTCGTAGAGGCCTCGGACGTCCTTCGCCTGCGTCGTGGCCGCGTCCGGGGGGTAGAGGCTCTTCCCGAGTCCGCTGAAGAACACCGCGAGCACGAGCGCGATGAGGACAACGACCACGCCGCCGGCGACCACTGCCTCGGGTGCGAGCCGCTTCCTGGGGCTACTCGACATCAGCTCCTCGGGGTTCAGGGCGCCAGGGAGAACCGGGGAACCGGGAGCCGGAGACGCGGCAACCGGAAGGGGCGCGAGCGGCCGGCCAATCGTCGGTCAGCCGGCGCCATGATAGCGCGAGGGCATCACGGCCCGTCGGCTCGGGTTCGTGGGTGGATCGGGGCCCGATCGAAGCCGCGTGGAGGCCAGTTGAAGGAACGCGTGCGACCATGAGCCGGTGCATCGGAAACGCAGCGTGAGGAGATTCCGGGACGTCGTCCGGAGCAGCCTCAGCGGCCGCAGGCCTGCCCCGTCCGCAGGTCTCGCTGCAGCGCTCGCGGCGGCGCTCACGCTGCTGGCAGCAGCCGGACCCGTGGCCGCCGACGGTCCCGCTCCGGCCGGCCCGCCGGATCTCGCGACGATCGCGCTTGCCTGGACCTTCGAGCCGCTGGTCGCCATCCCCCTGGCTCTCGCGGCGCTCGGCTGGTTGGCGATCGTCGATCGGATCGACCGGCGGCATCCCGAGAGCCGAGTGCCACTGATCCGGGCGGTGGCCTTCATCGGCGGGCTGCTCGCGATCGCGCTCGCGTTGATGTCCGGGATCGAGCGGTACGACACGACCCTCTTCTCGGTCCACATGGTCCAGCACCTGGTCCTGATGCTCGTCGCCGCGCCGCTGATCGCCCTTGGCGCGCCGATCACCCAGCTCCTCCGCGTCGCCTCGCCAGGCGTCCGGCAACGGTGGATCCTGCCGATCCTCCATTCGCGCCCGATCGCGTTCCTCGGCCATCCGGTCGTGACGTGGTCGATCTTCACGGTCGTCCTCTGGTTCGGCCACTTCTCACCGCTCTTCGACCGTGCGCTCGACGACCCCTTCATCCATCACCTGGAGCACCTGCTGTTCCTCTCGGCGGCGCTCCTCTTCTGGTGGCCGGTCGTCGGTCTGGACCCATCACCGCATCGGATGAGCTACCCGGCCCGAATCGGCTACGTGCTCCTCCAGATGCCGTTCAGCTCGTTCCTGGCGATGGTCGTGCTCTTCGCCGACTCGCCGCTGTACCGCCATTACGCGACGCTCGGCGCGCCATACGGGATCACGGCAATCGCCGACCAGCAGCTCGCGGCCGGGATCATGTGGTTCATCGGCGACGTCGTCCTCATCGCGTCGATCCTCACGATCGTCGCCGTCTGGATGCGCGATGAGGAGCGCCGGACGCCGGCCGCGGATCGCCGAGCCGATGCGAAGCGCGCCGCAATTCGGGCGAACGAGGCCCGCCTCGCGGGCCGGCGCCTGGACGAGGGTCAGCTCCCCGACGGCACCGGCGAGGCGAGCAGCGCCCGGTAGAGCGCTGGATCTACATTCCCACCGCTGACGACGGCCACGACGGTGCCTTCGAGGCCGGCGAGTCCAGCCGCGGCAGCGTGGAAGCGGGCGGCCGCGGGGGCGAGCGCACCCGAAGGCTCCGCGACGAGGCGGGATTCCTCGGCGATCAGCCGAACCGTCGCGGCGATCTCCGCTTCGCTGACCGTGACGATGTCGTCGAGGAGGCGCGAGAGGTGGGCAAATGGCCGCCGCCCGATCGCCTGCGATCGGGTCCCGTCAGCGATCGTGCGGCTCGTTCGCGCCGCATCCCAGCGGACGATGTGACCGGCTCGCAGGGACTCCGCCGCGTCCGCTGCGAGCTCCGGCTCGACGCCGACGATCCTCGCCTCCGGCCGGAGGGCTCGAATTGCCACCGCAACGCCGCTGGCGAGGCCGCCGCCGCCGATCGGGACCAGCACGGCGGCGAGATTCGGCGCGTCCTCGGCGATCTCGAGCCCGACCGTGCCCTGGCCGGCAATGATCCGGTCGTCGTCGTACGGAGGGATCAGCACAAGCCCGCGTTCCTCGACCAGCCGATCCGCCGTCGCTTCCCGATCGCCGCTCGCCGTCCCGACCGTGACGATCTCGGCGCCATCCGCCTCGACGCGGGCGCGCTTGATCGCCGGCGCATCGGCGGGCATGACGATGACCGCATGGATCCCGAGGATTCGCGCCGCCCGGGCGACGCCCTGGGCGTGGTTGCCCGAGGAGTGGGTG
>JBBRNM010000070.1:0-10002 GCA_038230295.1 Candidatus Limnocylindrales bacterium | reverse complement strand
CGGCGAGCTCCGCATCGAGCGTCCCGCGCCCGATGAGATCGACGATCGAGGGCGGCTCAGTCGTCGGTCGGGCCTGCAAGTCGGTCACGCCGCGAGCGTAGCCGACCATCGAGCGAGGGTCACGAGGCAGCTGCGGCATGTTGACATCGCCGAGCCGGCTCGCCTACCATCCGCCGCTGGTGCCACCGCGCCGCATCCATCACCCAGGAGGGTCTGTCCGCATGACGAGCACTCTCGTCCTCTACCAGCGCTCGGTCGCGCCTCTCGGCGTCGCCGTTCGCGGGAGATCTGTGCCCTCCTTGAGGTAGCCGACGGGCGGTATGACCGCCCTCACCGAGCCAACCACGAGCCGTGGGCCAGATCGGGCCCACGGTTTTTTGTTGCTCCCCTGCTGCACGGGGGACCACTGACGAGCCGCGAGCCCAGCCCGACGCCCAGCGCCGGCGCCGGCTTCGCGGCTCGCGCCGTCTCCGGGGCCACCCGTCGATCGCCACCATCGTCAGCAACTCCCGAGGATCATCGAAATGACCGCCACGACGCTCCTACAACAGAAGACGACGCTCGTGCCGGATCGAATGGCGACTGATGTCGCCGTCGGGCCGATCGAGACTGCGGTCCCGGCCCTCCTCGTCGAGGGCGTGACAAAGCGGTTCCAGGTCGGTCGCAAGCGGCGCCCGGTCACCGCGATCGCCGACGTCTCGCTCCAGCTGGAGCGGGGCGGGACGGTCGGGATCCTGGGCGCCAACGGGTCCGGCAAGTCGACCCTGATCCGACTCGTGTCCGGTCTCCTCACGCTCGATATCGGTCGAGTCGAGGTCTTCGGCCACGACATCGTTCGGGAGGAGATGGCCGTGAAGCGGCTCATCAACCGCGTGAGCGTGGACGCCGCCTTCTTCAAGAAGCTCAGCCCGATGGAGAACCTCCTCTTCGCCGCTCGCCTCTATGGAATCGACCCTGGGGTGGCGCGTCGCGAGGCGGTCGTGATCTCCGAACGACTGGGCATTGCCCGGAAGCGGCTGGGTCGGCCGATCGAGCAGATGAGCCGAGGGATGCAGCAGAAGATCGCGATCGCGCGAGCCCTGTTGACCAGCCCGGCCCTGCTGCTCCTCGACGAGCCCACCACGGGCCTCGATCCGCGGTCGAAGCTCGACGTCCAGACGTTCATCGAGGAGATCCGCGAAACCCACGACGCATCGATCGTTCTCACGACCCACGACCTCGACGAGGCCGACCGGCTGTGCGGCCGGATTGCGGTCCTCAACGACGGCCGTGTCGTCGCAATGGATTCGCCCGACGGCCTGAAGCGACTCGTCGCCGAGCGCCACGGCCAGGAGCCAACGCTCCACAACGTCTTCATGACCTACACCGGCCGATCTCTCGACGAGGACGTCGAGGAAGACGCCGAAGACACCGATGACTGACAGAAGGACCCTGAGATGGCACTGATGACCCACGAGCTGAAGGCCTCGTACGCCTTCATCGAGCGGAACTTCTTCCTGTCCCGCCGGTACTGGGGCTGGGAGGTCGCGTTCCTCGTGTACTCCGCGGCCGGCGCCCTGTCGATCTCGTTCATCGGGGCGCAGGCCGGCGACCCCCGCCTGCTCCTGACGCTGATGGTCGGGGCGATCTTCTGGAACTACCTCTCGGTGGTCTTCGGCTGGATCGCCGAGACGATCGCGATCGAGCGTTGGGAGGGGACCCTCGAGTACACGATGATGGCACCCGTCCGGCGCTCGACCCACCTCCTGGGCTGCGTCGCCTACGCGATGGTCTACGGCCTCATCCACACGGCGGCGATCCTCGTTGCGATGATCGTCTTCTTCCCGGGCCTCTCCGTTAGCCACGCGAACGTGCTGACGGTCGTGACGTTCATGCTGCTCGGCTCGTTCAGCTTCGTCGGGATCGCGATGCTCGCGGCCATCCTGCCGCTGCTGTACGTCGAGCGGGGCGCCCAGATGACGTTCGTCATCCAGTCGGTCCTGCTGCTCGTCAGCGGGGTCTACTACTCGATCAGTGTCCTGCCGAGCTGGATGCAGGTCGTGTCGCACGTGTCGCCGGCGACGTACGCCCTCGACGGCGTCCGAAAGGGCCTGATCGACGGCGTCCCGGTCGGCGACCTGCTCGGCGACGTCTGGCCCCTGATCGTGATGGGCATCCTGTTCATCCCGACAGGCATCTGGGCCTTCAGCCGCGCCGAGCGATACGCCAAGCGCACCGGCAAGCTCAAGCGAGTCGGGTGATGAAGACCACCATCGAATCCGGAGGCGTGGCCACGCTGCGCCTCCGGGCGTACCGCGGCCCGGTCGATCACGCCGAGATGAACCGCGTCGCGAACGCGGTCCGGGCCTTCAACGGCGATCCGAACCTCGGCACCGTCGCCGATATGGACAATCACTACGCCCACCTCGAGCACGCCGATCTGCCGCGCGACTGTGCCCTCGTGGAGCTCGATGGCGGCGTCGTGGCGTACGGCCGCGCCTCGCGCCAGGAGCTGATCACCGGCGGGCAGCAGGTCGAGTGCATCCTCAACATCGAGCCCGATGCGCGCAGTCGCGGCGTCGAGAAGCTGCTCGTTCGCCACGCCCTGCAGCGCAGCGAAACGATCGTCGCGGAGTTCGACCGCGATCGAGAGATGGCCGTGCTCGTCTTCGTCACGAGCCGTGATACGGCCCAGATCGCGGTCGTCGAGGCGGCCGGTTTCCGGCGGGTCCGGTCGGGCGTCGCGCTCGTCCGCCCGAACTTCGACGACATCCCCGAGGTCCCGCTCCCGGAGGGGTTCGAGATCTGGCGCATCGGCCGCGATGATCATGCGATGCATCGGCGCGTGTGGGAGGCGGCCGCCCGGGGCTTCGCCGGGAGCTACGGCGAGCAGGCCCAGACCGAGGACCAGTTCGAGCGCTGGCTCACGAGCGACGAGTTCAATCCGCCCCTCTGGCGCGTCGCGTTCCACGGCGACGCCGTCGCGGCGCAGATCCTGAACTACCTGGGAGCGCCGGAGCCCGATGGCTCGCGGATCGGCTGGACGGAGTCGATCTCGACCCAGCCGGAATTCCGCCGGCGGGGCCTGGCGCGGGCGCTCCTCGCCGAGAGCCTGCGGGCTGTTCGCGACGCGGGCGCGACCAAAGCTGCGCTCGGCGCCGACTCGCAGAACCCGAACCAGGCCCAGACCTTGTACGAGAACATGGGCTTCCGAGTCGTTTCGACCTCGTACGACTACCAGCTCGGGCCGTTTCCCCTGGGATCGACCCCGCGCCTCGTTCCGGAGGCGTGGCGATGACCGCGCTCGAGGCGCCGTTCGACGCGATCGGTGGCGCGGACGAGCTCCGGGCCCTCGGCTGGGGGCCCACGCAGGAGGCTGCCTGGCCCGCGCATCCACCAGGCACGTCCACTCCTGCCGGCTCGCCCCCGGGCGTGGCTGGCTCACCCACGCGGGTTGGGCTCGTTCCGGGTCGGGTCGTGGCCGAGGAGCGCGGCTCGCTCCACGTGGCGACGGCCGCCGGCGAGGTCTCGGCGACGGTCGCCGGTCGCCTCCGCCACGCCGCCGAGCTCGACCCCCGCGCACTCTATCCCGCCGTCGGCGACTGGGTTGCCCTCTCGGAATCCGGCCCGGGATCGAACGTCGTCCAGGCGGTCCTCCCGCGTTCCTCCGCAATCATTCGGCGCGGTCCCGTCGACCGCGCGCAGCCGAGCCAGGTCCTGGCGGCCAACATCGATGTCGCGTTCGTCGTGATGTCCCTGAACGCCGACTTCAACCTGCGCCGCCTCGAGCGCTACGTGGCGGTGGCCTGGGAATCGGGAGCCGTGCCGGTCGTCCTCCTGTCGAAGGCAGACCAGGCGCCCGACGCCCCCGGGCAGCGACTGGCGGCGGAGGCAACCGCGCCCGGCGTGGAGGTCATCGCGGTCTCGGCGGTGAGCGGCGAGGGCGTCTCCGCCGTTCGCTCCCACCTGGGCGCGGGCCGCACGGTGGTCTTCATCGGCTCATCCGGCGTGGGCAAGTCCAGCCTCGTCAATGCCCTCGCAGGCGAGCCCCTCCTCGCCGTCGCCGCGATCCGCGAGGACGACGCGCGAGGCCGGCACACCACGACGCGCCGCCAGCTGCTGCGGCTCCACGACGGCCTCGTGATCGACACGCCGGGCCTGCGCGAGCTGGCGCTCCTGGACGGCGACGGCCTCGCGGAAACGTTTGGCGAGATCGAGGCGGTCGCGGCCTCGTGCCGGTTTGGCGATTGCCGGCACGCGAGCGAGCCCGGCTGCGCCGTCCGGGTCGCGATCGCCGACGGCAGCCTCGCGGCCGATCGGCTCGATGCCTACCGCAAGCTCGAGCGCGAAGCCCGTCAGGCAGAGCTCGCGGGCGACGCCGTGGCCCGCAGGGCGGAGCGTCGAAAATGGTCGGCCATGATCAAGGGCGTGGAGCGATCCATGGAGCTCAAGTACGGGCGCGAGCGATGAGCGCCCTGGCGCCGCTTGACTCCGGGGTGGGCCGCGTGGCGTTTCGCCTTTTCGATCCGGCGGCGGACTTCCCGGCAGCGGCCGAGCTCATCTCGGAGGCCCACGCCCACGATGATGTCGACTGGTTGCCGACCGCGGCGTCCCTCGCCCATGACTGGAGCCCGTCGCCCGGATTCAATCCGGCAACAGATGCCCTGATCGCCGAGTCGGACGAGGTCGCGGTCGGGCTTGTCTCGACCGACTGGCGCTCGCGCCACACGAAGGTCGTCCACCAGCTCGAGATCTGGGTTCGTCCCTCGTCACGCCGGCACGGGATCGGCGGGTCGCTGCTCACCTGGGCGGAGGCGCACGCTCGAGAGCGGGTCGTCGTGGGCACGGCGGGCCCGACCGACCTGCCACACGAGATCGGCGGCTGGGGCGACGCCGACGTCCCGGGCCACGCCCAGCTCGCCGCCAGTCGCGGCTATCGCATGACGCGCTACGGGTTCGAGATGCGGCGTCGCGTCGACGATCCGATTCCCGACGTTGCCCTGCCTCCCGGTCTCGAAGTTCGGCCCGTCCAGCCGGAGGACCATCGGACGATCTGGGACGCCGACGTCCAGGCCTTCCGTGACCACTTCGAGGCGGCCGTCCGGACCGAGGCGGACTTCGAGAACTGGATCACCTCCCCGACGCTTGACACGTCGCTGTGGCAGGTCGCCTGGGCCGGCGACGAGGTAGCCGGGTCGGTCATGACGTCGATCAACGCCGAAGAGAACGAGAAGCTCGGGGTCAAGATCGCCTGGCTCGATCACATCTCGGTCCGCAGGCCGTGGCGCAAGCAGGGCGTTGCCTCGGCGCTGATGGCGTCGACGCTGAGCATCCTCCGGGATCGCGGGATAGAGATTGCAGCTCTCGGCGTGGACGCCGAGAACCCGACCGGCGCGCTGCGGGTCTACGAGGCGATGGGCTTCGCCCGGCACAAGACCGGCATCAGCTACCGAAAGCCGCTCGACGCGACGCTCGGCGGCTGACGGCTCACATCGGGAGCCGCTTCTCCCGCGTGACCCAGTTGAGCCAGGGACGTTCACGGCCGATGGTCGTCGCGGCGCCGTGACCGGGCAGGACGGCAAGGCTGTCGTCAAGCCGCCCGAGACGGGCCAATGATTCGGCCAACGCGGCGGCATCGCCACCCGGCAGATCGACGCGGCCGAAGGAGCCGGCGAAGAGCGTGTCGCCGCTGAACAGGAGTCCGTCGTCCGCGGCGAGGAGGCAGACGGAGCCTTCCGTGTGGCCCGGCGTGTGCAGGACGCCGAGCCGGAGGGAGCCGAAGCGGATCTCGCCGCCTTCGGCGAGATCGACCGCGGGAACCGACGGCGGGATCTCGAATGGCGCCCATAGTGGCTGGGGATTCGTCAGCCGGTGCGCATCGAGCGGGTGGACGCCGATGTCGGCGCCCGTGTGCGCCGCGAGCGGAGCGTTGTCGCCGATGTGATCCCAGTGGCCATGCGTCGAGACAATCAGCTTCAGGGTCCACGACCGTGTCGTGAGCTCCTCGCTGATCCAGGCGAGCGAGGGAATCGCCGTGTCGATCGCGATGGCCTCGCCCGTGCGCTCGTCGGCGAGCAGGTGGACGTTCGTGCCGACCGGGCCAACCGTCCGCGACAGGCGGTCCACGCTCAGGCAGCCGCGAGCGTCGTCCGGATGCAGTCGATCGTCTCGTCCACCAGCTTCGAGGCAGCTCCTTCGATCATCCGGCCGGCCAGCCCGGCGAGCGGCCCGGACACGTCGAGCGAGGCGGTCCAGTCCATCGTCGTGGGTCCGTCCGGTGGGCCGCTGAGGACGACGTGGCCCGTGGCGACGAGCTGGTTGCCCGAGGCTTCGCCCCGGCCCTGAATGACGATCCGGTCGGGCGGCTCGATCTCGCTGGTCTCGAGGTCGATCGTCACGCCGGCCTTCATGAACCCCGCCCCAACGGTTGCCCGGATCCGCGCGTGGGTGGCGTCGATTCGGTCGAGCGAATCGACGTCGGGGCCGCAGCGCGCCAGCCGGTCGACGTCCATCAGCAGATCCCACGTCGCGGCCCGAGTTGCGGCGAAGACGGCGTTGCCGGAGAGCTCCATTCGCGGCGGAGTCTACAGGCGGAGGCGGGCGAGGTCTGTGGGCGTGTCGACATCGGGGTTCGTGCCTTCGACGGGCACGACCAGGACGAGCTCGGGCTGCGAGAGGAGGACAGGGCCGAGGCCGCGGTCGCCCGATGCCTGGTCCACGAGCGCGAATGCGGCCCGGACGAGGAGCACCGGGTTCGGGCTGTCGTCGCCTTTGTATGTCGGCACGATGACGGGCCGATCGCTGGTCCGCGCGGCCTCGAGCAAACGCCGGACGACCATCGGATCGATCCGCGGCTGGTCGCCCAGGGCGATCACGACCGCGTCGACCAGGACGCCCTCCAGCGCGGCGATCGCCGCGAGCCCGAGCCGCAAAGAGCTCGAGAGACCTTCCTCCGGAGCCTTGTTCACGACGACCCGGAGGTCCCCGGCGACCGGGATCGACCGTTCGCGCCGAGTCACGACGACGATCTCGTCGAGCGGCACGGCTCGCAGGGCGTCGAGGACGTGGTCCAGCAGCGGGCGGCCCTCGAGCGAGGCCGCGAGCTTGTCGCTACCGAAGCGCCTTGCCGCGCCGGCGGCAAGGACGAGGCCGACGACCCGCAGGGCTCGGTCCTCCTCGGTCAACGACGGTCGCGCATTGGGACGCCGGACCCGCCGCGGAGCACGGCGACGATCTCGGCCACGATGGCAAGCGCGGTCTCTGCCGGCTCGCGGCCACCGAGATCGAGCCCGATCGGGGCCTTGAGGCGGTCGACGTCTTGCTGTGGCAGGCCGGCTGCCAGGAGCCGATCGCGGCGCGCGGCCTGGGACTTCGCGGAGCCGATCGCGCCGACGTACCGCGCGCCACGCTGGAACGCGTCGATGATGGCCGGCTCGTCGAGCTTGGGGTCGTGCGACAGGACGGCGACGGCGTCGGGCGGTCCCACGTCCACAGCCGCGAACGCGTCCTCGGGCCAATCGTCGATCAGCGCGTCAACATCGGGGAAGCGTTCCGCGGACGCGAACGCGGTGCGCGGGTCGATCACGATCGTGGCGTAGCCAAGCCCGCGGGCGAAGCTCACGAGGTGGCGCGCCACGTCGGTCGCTCCGACGACGACGAGTCGCGGCCGCGGCGGGTACGCCTCGATGAAGACCGACCCTGCCTCGATGTCGACGACCTGGGAACGGCCCGATTCGAGGGCCGCCCGAGCCGCGGAGAGGACCGCCGGATCGAGCGGGTGGGATCCTGCTGGGGCCCCTCCGGAGGCAGGCCCCAGCTCGGCGGCGGACAGGAACGTCGCAGACCCGAGCGGCGAGCCGGCAGGCGTTGTGCCGTCGAGCCCCGTGGGCACGTCGGGTGGCAGCTCGATCATCGCCACGGCACCGCCGCGCGTTTCGGGATCGAGTGATGCCCGTGCGGCCCGCACGGCCGCGTCGGGCACGGCCGGCTCGACCAGGACATCGATCGTGCCGCCGCAGGCAAGCCCGACATCCCATGCCCGCTCGTCGCTGATTCCGTAGCGAATCACGCGGGAGTGGCCGGTTTCGCGAGCCTCGAGCACCTCCGCGGCCGCCGCGGCCTCGACACAGCCGCCGCTCACGGAGCCGATCATCCGCCCGTCGGCGGCGACCAGGAGGACCGCTCCTTCGCGCTGTGGGCTCGAGCCGTACGTTCGAAGCACCACCGCGCGACCCACCTCGAGGCCCTCCGCGCGCCACGCGTCATAGGTCGCGAGGAGATCCTTCATTGCCCGCCGGTCAGTCGCGGCGCGGCGAGGGGATCCAGAACCCTGGGCGAAAGTGTTCTCGCGGCGGCCTGTCCGCCATCGGACCGTGGCGGATCCGGCGGTATATGGGCCGCGGCGTCGCTGCCGCGTCGGATGTCGCTGGCGCGAGCTCCCGCGAGCACCTCCCCGAGGCGCTCCAGGCTCGCGACCGTCCCGGCGGGCAGGAAGTCATCGATGAACGGAAACGCCGCTCGCATCCCAGCCGCGAGAGGCTGGTAGCCGGCGGTGCCGGCGAGCGGGTTGAGCCACACGAGGCGATGGCAGTTGCGTCGCAGGCGGGCGGTCTCGGTCGCCACGAGTGCCGGATCGCCGCGATCCCAGCCGTCGGAGATGACGATCACGACGGCGCTCGAGCGCAACGTCCGGCGCGACCAGCGCCGATTGAACTCCCGGAAGGACTCCCCGATTCGCGTTCCGCCGGCCCAGTCCGTGACGGTCTCCGAGACCCGAGTCAGGGCCCGGTCGCGGTCCTTGTCACGCAGGAGGCGAGTCACCCGGGTGAGCCTCGTCCCGAACACGAACGACTCCGTCCGAACCGACGACGAGGCTGAGAGCGCCTGGATGAACCGCAACAGCAGCCTCGAATGGCGCTCCATCGAGCCGGAGATGTCGCAGATCACGACGAGCGGTCGCGGGCGCTCGACCGGCCGCCGCCAGACCCACTCGACGATCTCGCCACCGGTCGCCAGGTTTCGCCGGAACATCGCTCGGGGGGCCAGCCGACGGCCATGCGGATGGAGCTCGTAGCGCCGCGTGCGCCGCCGTTCGAGCCGCGGTTCGAGGAGGTCGACGAGCCGTTCGGCGTCGCGAAGCTCCTCGGCGGTCATGCGGTCGAAATCGCGATGCCGCAGCGCCTCGAGCCGGCTGTAGGCGTCGGGCGACATCGTGCTCAGGTCGGGCGAGCCCTCCTCGGTCGACTCGTCGTTGTCGCCTGGAACCGGCGTCCCTTCGACATCGACCGACCGCTCGATCCGCTGGTCACCGGCGACGGGCGGTCCGCCCGGCGGCTCCCCTTCCCCGGGAGCCTCCGCGTCCGGCCCGAAGTCGCCTTCGCCCTCTTCGCCCCCGAGCCCGATCGATCGCCGCCAGTAGCGCCCGAACACGTCGTCGTAGATGACGAGGTCGTCCTTGCGGCGAACGAACACCGCGGCGCCGGCGGCTCGAACCTGATCGCGGTCGCTGACGTCCACGATCTCGAGCGCCCGGGCGAAGTCGACGGCAGCGCCGATGTCGATCCCGAGGCCTGCGCGCCGCAGCGCCCGCCCGAATCCGACCGCGCGACGGAGCAGGCGCGTCCCCTCGGGGTGCGATCCTTCGCCGCCGGACACTGGTTCGCCCTCGGTCAGCGCCCGGCCGGGGCTTCCGTCAACAGCTCCCGGACTCGCGCGCCGCGGACATGGCGGATGTCCTCCTCGTATTTGAGGACCACGCCCAGGGTTTCGTCGACGATCTGGGCGTTCAGCTCGGCGGCGCCGAGAGCGAGCAGGGCGGCAGCCCAGTCGAGCGTCTCGGCGATGCCCGGCACCTTCGTGAGATCGGCGCCGCGGAGACGATGCACGAACCCGACGACCCGTCGTGCGAGCGCATCGGGAGCGTCGGGCACGCGGGCGAGCACGATCTCGTACTCCTTCTGCTCGGTCGGGTAGTCGATCCAGTGATAGAGGCAGCGCCGCTTCAAAGCGTCGTGGACCTCACGG
>JBBRNM010000069.1:0-10378 GCA_038230295.1 Candidatus Limnocylindrales bacterium | reverse complement strand
TCGCCGGCCAGGACATGGGTCAGCACCACCAGGCGCTGCTGGGCTCGGGTATCCAACGTGATCGCCTCCCTCGTCTCCATGGGACCGAGGGTGACAAAGTCGCTGTCCCCTTAACTTGGACAGAATCGCTGTCCGTTCACAGCATCGCTGACCCGCGCTTGACGCTCCGTCGGGCCGCCGCCTAGACTCGCGCCCCAACTCGAATATGGGCAGTGAACGGGACGAGTACCCCTCGAGCGTCGGCAGAGAGATCCGGTGGCTGGTGGAAACCGGAGCGACGGCGGCGGGAAATGGACCCGGGAGCCTCCGGACCGAACGAATCGGGGCGCACGGCGCCGCGAGACCAGTAGGCTCCGGCGCAGAGCGCCAGCGTTACAGGGCAGCGTCGATCGGCAGCGGAAACGCAGCCCGTCGGTCACGAGAGTGCGGCATCGCCGAATGAGGGTGGCACCGCGGAAGGCACGGCCTTTCGTCCCTGGGGACGAAGGTCGTTTCTTGATTCTCGGAGGCCACGCTTGACGACGACAGACCCGCTGAGCCTGACCCAGGCGAAGCGGCTCGCGGGGAACGCGGACACCGTGCTGCTGCGCGCGACGCGCTCGGCCGACCTCGAGACGCCGATCGGCGCGTTCCTCCGCCTCGACGACGGCAGCACCCCCGCCTACCTGCTCGAATCGGTCGAGGGTGGCGAGCGCCTCGGCCGCTATTCGTTCCTTGGCGTCGGTCCGCGGCGGCTCCTCGAGGTCCGCGATGGCCGTGCCCGGATCCTGGAACGCCCCGTCAGCGTGGATCGCTACGACCCGGACCTGCCGAGTCATGCGGGCGAGGCGCCGGATCCGCTCGAGGCCATCCGCGCCTTCGTGCGGCGGCGCCGGGTCGAGCCGGTCGAGGGCATGCCACGCTTCACCGGCGGCGCCGTCGGGGCCCTCGCCTACGATGCGATCACGAGCTTCGAGCCGCGCGTGCCGCTCCCCGAATTCGACCCGGTCGGCACGCCCGCTGCGGCGTTCATCGAGACCGACCTCGTGCTCGTCTTCGATCACCTGACCCACACGCTGTCGGCGATTGCCTCACTGCACACCGATGCCCCCGATTTCGAGGGGCGCTATCGGATCGCCGAGAGCGCGATCTTCGAAGCCCTCGAGCGGACCGCGCGACCGACGGCCGCGGAGCTTGGCGACGGGCCGAGAGCGACCACGGCCACAGCGTCGCCGATGTCGAACGAGACGAGCCTCGGGCGCGACGAGTACATCCACGCCGTCGAGGTCGCGAAGGACGCGATCGCGGCCGGCGAGGCGATCCAGGTCGTGCTGGCGAGGCGGCAGTCATTCGATCTGCCCATCGATCCGGCGACCGGCCGAAGCCTCGCCGGGATCGATCTCTACCGCTCGCTACGGCGGGTCAACCCGAGCCCGTACCTGTTCTTCGTTCGGGTCCCGGCCTTCGAGGTCGTGGGGGCCTCGCCGGAGCTGTTGCTCCAGGTCGAGGGCGATCGGCTGACCACGCATCCCATCGCCGGCACGCGACCCCGCGGCGCGACGCCCGCCGAAGACGCGATCCTGGCCGAGCAACTCCAGCGCGACCCGAAGGAGCGCGCCGAGCACGTCATGCTCGTCGACCTCGGCCGGAACGACATCGGCCGGGTCTCGCGACCGGGCACCGTGACGGTGTCGAAGTACATGGAAGTCGAGCGCTACAGCCACGTCCTCCACCTCGTGTCCCACGTCGAGGGCCGCCTCCGGCCGGACCTCGACGCGCTCGATGCCCTCCGCTCCGTATTCCCGGCCGGCACGCTCTCCGGCGCTCCCAAGGTCCGGGCAATGCAGCTCATCGCGGCTGCCGAAGGCGAGCGGCGCGGGCTGTACGGGGGCGCCGTCGGGTATCTCGGCTACGACGGCAACCTCGACACAGCCATCACGATCCGGAGCGCCGTGCTGCGCGAGGGCCGGGCCCACATCCACAGCGGCGCCGGGATCGTGGCCGGTAGCGTCCCGGAACGGGAATTCGAGGAGACGGAGCACAAGTCAGCGGCCCTTCGGCGGGCGATCGAGGACGCCGTCTCGGTGCCCGTGGCGCGCGGCGCTCGCGAGCCGAAGGCGACCGAGGCCGATGCCGATACCGTGACCGATGCCGCGGCGGCCCGGCCGACCGCCAGTGGGCCAGCCTCGTGATCCTCATGATCGACAACTACGACAGCTTCACGTTCAACCTCGTACAGGCGCTCGAGGCCGCCGGGGCGACCGTGACGGTCCTGCGCAACGACGCCATCGACCGGGCCGGGATCGAGGCGCTGGCCGATGACCCGGCGGCTGAGCTTCGCGGCATCGTGATCTCGCCCGGCCCGGGCGACCCCGACGATGCGGGCGTGTCGATGGACGCGGTCCGGGTCGCGGCGGCCCACGCGCTGCCACTGCTGGGCGTGTGCCTGGGGATGCAGGCCATGGCTGCGGTCTACGGAGCCGCGGTCGGCCGAGCGCCGACCCTCGTCCACGGCGAGGCCGCGGAGGTCACCCACGACGGCGCCGGGCTGCTCGAGGGGATGCCGCCGGCCTTCATGGCGGCGCGGTATCACTCCCTGGCGGTCGACGCGGCGACGCTACCGGCCGAGCTGCGGGTGACGGCCATGAGCGAGGTCGACCGGGTGGTCATGGGCCTGCGCCACGCGACGCTGCCGCTCGAGGGCGTCCAGTTCCATCCTGAGAGCGTCCTGACCCCGGATGGGCCGCACCTCCTCGCGAACTTCCTGCGCCAGGCAGGCGAGGGCGAAGCGGGTCGCCTCGACGCGGCATCGGGCTCCTTCGCGACCGCCGGCATCTCGGAGCCGGCGTGACGCGCGAATGAGCGACCAGGTCCGCGCGGCCCTCGCCGCCATCGTCGACGGCCGGAGCCTGAGCCTCGAGGAGGCCCGCCTGGCGATGGGCGAGGTCATGGACGGCGAGGCGACCCCGGCGCAGCTGGCCGCGCTCCTCGTGGCCCTCCGGATGCGCGGTGAGACGGTCGACGAGCTCGCCGGGTTCGCCTCGGCGATGCGCGAGCGGGTGCTCCGGGTCGAGGCGCCGCCCGGCACGATCGACGTCGTCGGCACGGGCGGCGACGGGTCCGGTACCTTCAACATCTCGACGGCGTCGGCGCTGGTGGTGGCAGCCGCCGGCGTGCCCGTCGCGAAGCACGGCAATCGGGCGATCACGTCACGCTCGGGCTCGGCGGATGTCCTCGACGCGCTCGGCGTCCGGATCGATCACGACGCCGATTCCGCGGCGCGCGAGCTCCACGACCTCGGGTTTGCCTTCCTCTTCGCGACGGTCTTCCACCCCGCCATGCGCCACGCGGGCCCGACCCGCCGCGAGATCGGCGTTCGCACCGCGTTCAACCTCCTCGGTCCGCTGACCAATCCGGCCGGCGCGACGCGGGCCGTCATCGGCGTTGCTGACGCCATGGCGGCGCCACGCATCGCCGAAGTGGCACGCGTGCTGGGGACGGAGCGCACGTTCGTCGTCCACGGAGCGGGGGTCGACGAGCTCCCGCTCGACGGCAGCGGCGTGATCCATGATGTGACGGCGGCGGGCGTCGTCGAGCGTCGCGTCGACGCGGGGTCGCACGGCCTCGCGGCCGCCGAGACGCGAACGCTCGCCGGCGGCACGGCGGCGGAAAACGCCGCGATCGTCGAGCGGCTCTTTGCCGGCGAGACAGGGCCTCGGCGCGACGTCGTGCTCCTCAATGCCGGTGCGGCGCTGCTCCTGGCAGGTCAGGCGCCGGATCTCGAGGCCGGCATCGCGCTCGCCCGGGCGACCTTCGATGCGGGTCTGCCGGCGGCCCTTCTCGGGCGGCTGCGTGCGTCCCGAGTCAGCGCGGAACAGGAGGCCGTCGAGCGCGAGGCCGCAGAACGCGAGGCCGCCGCGACTTCAGGGGCCGAGGCGACCCGGCCATGACGCTCGCCGTCCGCCCACCCGCGCGAAGCGGCGTCGTCGGCGAGATCGCCGACCGCCGGCGAGCCGACCTCGAGGCGGTTTTCGCCGAACTCGACGAGGCCGACCTCCGGCGCCGGGTCTCTCGGGCACCGCAACCGCGTGCGATCGCCGAGCGGCTTGCCGCGCCGGGGCTGCATCTCATCGCCGAGATCAAGCGCGCCTCGCCATCGGCGGGGCGGATCGCGGCAGCCACTGATAACGTCGTCGCGAGGGCGCGCGCCTACGAGGCCGGCGGCGCGGCAGCCATCTCCGTGCTCTGCGAGCCGCACTGGTTCGGCGGCTCCATCGACGACCTGGCCCGTGTCCGCGCCGCCGTCGGCGTGCCGGTCCTCGCCAAGGAGTTCGTCGTCGATGCCCGGCAGCTCGATCTGCTCCGCGCTGCCGGAGCGGACCTCGTGCTGCTCCTGGCGGTCCTCCACCCCCGGACGCGGCTCGCAGGCCTGGTCGATCGCGCGCTGGACCTCGGGCTCGAGCCGCTCGTCGAAGCCCACGACGCCCGGGAGCTCGACACGGCGCTGGCCACGCGAGCCCGCCTGATCGGGCTGAACAACCGCGACCTCCGGACGCTGGCCGTCGATCCCGAGCAGGCGGTCCGGCTCCGCCGATTCGTGCCCGAGGATCGCCTCGTCGTGGCCGAATCCGGCGTCCGCGAGGCGGCGACGATCGCGGACTGGCGAGCGGCCGGCTTCGACGCCGCTCTCGTCGGCGAAGCGTTGGTCCGGGCCGCGGATCCGGGAGCGGCGGCTCGCGCCTTCGTGTCCGCGGGACGGCCTCCCGATGACATCGTCGAGGTTGCGCGACGGCCATTCGTGAAGATCTGCGGGGTGACGGACGCGGCGGGGATCCACGCTGCGGTCAGGGCGGGCGCGGACGCCATCGGACTCAACCTCGTCCCCGGGACGCCTCGCGAGCTCTCGCTCGAGGAAGCACGAGACCTCGCGGGCCTCGCTCGCGCGATCTCGCCACCGGAGCGCCAGGCGGCGATCGTGGCGATCACCGCGGACCGTTCCCACGAAGAGCTCGTGCAGGTCGTGGCCGCCGTGGATCCCGATGCGGTCCAGCTCAGCGGCAATGAGCCGGACGCGCTGATCCGGGCCCTCGACCGGCCCGTCTGGAAGGTCGTCCACCTGCCGCGCGAGGCACCGGGCGCGGGGCTGAACGACGAGGCGGAGAACGGCGAGGGCGGCGCTCGTCCCGAGGCGGAAGCCTCCGCGATTGCAGCCTCGGCGATCGCCAGGGCTCGGTCCGCCATCGCCGCGGGAGCCGGCCGGATCCTGCTCGACACCGCCGGCGGCGCTCACCCGGGCGGCACCGGCATGCGAGCTGCGACCAGCCTCGTCACCACGGTCGCCCGGGAGGTGCCGGTCCTGCTCGGCGGTGGCCTGGATGCCGCCTCGGTTGGAGAGGCGTTGCGAAGCTCGCCCGTGGTCGGTGTTGATGTGGCTTCGGGCGTCGAGCTGCTGCGCGTCGACGGCGAGCGCGCCCGCAAGGATTCCCTCCGCGTGGCCCTCTTCGTGAAGCGGGCGCGCGAGGCCCGCTCGGATCGCCCCAATCTCCCGGTACGTCCGACGCCGATCCATCCCGGCCTGGTGGAGGCCGACGCGCACGGTCGGTGGGGGACCGAGCGGCAGTTCGGCGGCCGCTACGTGCCCGAGACGCTGGTCGCCGCGCTCGAATCGCTCGAGCGTGCCTACGGAGCCGTCCGCGACGACCCGCGGTTCTGGGCCGAGCTCCGCGAGAGGCTCGCCACCTACGCGGGTCGCCCGACGCCCCTGTATCGGGCTGACCACCTCGCCGAGGCCGTCCTCGAGCGGGCACGTAACACGAAGGGTCGCGCGGCACCGAACTCGGACGTGCCCGCTCGCCTCAGGTTGTACCTGAAGCGGGAGGACCTCGCCCACACCGGCGCCCACAAGGTCAACAACGCGCTCGGCCAGGCGCTCCTGACGCGACGCCTCGGCAAGACCCGGGTCATCGCCGAGACGGGCGCCGGCCAGCACGGCGTCGCGACCGCCACGGCCTGCGCCCTGCTGGAGCTGCCGTGCGTCGTCTACATGGGCGCCGAGGACATCGAGCGGCAGCAACCGAACGTGCTCCGGATGCGGGCCCTCGGGGCCGAGGTTCGCTCCGTGACCTCGGGCAGCGCCACGCTCAAGGACGCGATCAACGAGGCGATGCGCGACTGGGTCACGAACGTGGACACGACGCACTACGTCCTCGGCTCCGCGATGGGCCCGCATCCCTATCCGACCATCGTCCGGGACCTCCAGCGCCGCATCGGCGACGAGGCGGCCGTCCAGCTCGAAACCGCGGAAGGCCGCCTGCCCGACGTCGCCCTCGCCTGCGTCGGCGGCGGCTCGAACGCGATCGGGCTCCTGGCCCGGTTCCTCGGCGAGCCGTCAGTGCGACTCGCGGTCGCCGAGGCCGCCGGCGATGGAATCGCGACGGGCCGCCACGCGGCGGCGCTCGCCGGAGGCTCGCCGGGCATCCTCCACGGCACCCGCTCGATGCTGCTCCAGGACCGTGACGGCCAGGTCGTCGAGGCCCATTCGGCGTCGGCCGGGCTCGACTACCCGGGAGTCGGTCCACAGATCGCGGCCCTCGCCGCGGCCGGCCGCCTCGAGCTCGCGGCGGCCACCGACGACGAGGCCTTCGCGGCCATGGAGCTTGTGTCAGGAACCGAGGGGATCCTGCCGGCCCTCGAGACCGCGCATGCGGTCGCGGTGCTGCCGCGCCTGCTTGCCGGCCTGGAGGGATCGGGCGCGGCCTATCCGCGCGAGACGGTCGCGATCCTCGGGTTCTCCGGCCGCGGCGACAAGGATCTCGCCGCGTTCGGGCGCTGGCTCGACGCCCGCCGATGACCGACGCCACCGCCGGCGGCCGCCGAATCGCGGCGGCCTTCGGGCGCGCGAAGGCCGAGGGTCGCGTGGCCCTGATCCCGTACGTGGTCGCGGGCTATCCCGATGCGGAGACCAGCCTGGCCGCGGCCCTCGCCTGCATTGACGCCGGCGCGGACCTCCTCGAGGTCGGCCTGCCGTACTCCGATCCGCTCGCCGACGGCGTAACGCTCCAGCGCGCCTCCGAGGCGGCGCTCCGAGGCGGCTGGTCGTTCGACCGATCGATCGAGATCGTCGGTCGAATCGCGGCTGCACGTCCGGGGGTGCCGATCGTGCCGATGGGCTACGCGAACCAGGCGATCGGCGGCGGCGATGGCCGAGCCGTCCTCGACCGCCTCGCCACGGCGGGTGCCAGCGGCATCATCGTCGCCGACCTCACGCCGGACGAGGGCGGGCCGTTTGAAACGGCCGCGCAAGAAGCCGGCTTAGCAGTCGTGTACCTCGTGGCGCCGACCACCTCGCTTGAGCGGCGGCGCTATATCGCCGAGCGATCCGGCGGCTTCCTCTATTGCGTGTCGCTCGTCGGGGTGACCGGTGCCCGCCGCAGCCTGCCGCGGACGATCGGCCGGCTCATTGACGGCGTGAAGGCGGTCTCGCCGGTGCCTGTCGCGGTGGGTTTCGGGATCAGCCGGCCCGCGCAGGTCCGCGCGCTCGCCCGGGCCGGCGCCGACGGCGTCATCGTCGCGTCGGCGCTTGTCGATGCCCTCGGCGAGGATGGGAGGGACGTCGTCGCGCTGGCGAGGCTCGTCCGCTCGCTCCGAGAGGCGACGGGCGGTCGGCTCGCGGCGTGAACGCGCACCGGCTGCGCGTCGTCCTCGAGACGACGCCGAAGAAGGCCTTCGCGACGGCGATCGACTGGCCGGGCTGGTCGCGCGCCGGGAAGACGCCCGACCTGGCGCTCGAGGCCCTGGCCGCGTACGAACCGCGGTATCGCGAAGCCATCAAGTCGTCGGAGGCAAAACTCCCGCGCGGCGCCGCGAGCCGCTTCGAAGTGATCGAGGACCTCGAGGGCAACGCGACGACCACCTTCGGCGCCCCCGGCGTCATCGCCCCGGCGGACCGCGACCCGACCGATCGGGCCGAAGCGACGCGGTTGGCCGGCATCCTGGAGGCCGCCTGGGCGACGTTCGACCGCACAACGAGGGCGGCGCCGGCCACGCTCCGGAAGGGGCCGCGTGGCGGCGGTCGGGACACCGCCAAGATGGTCGACCACGTCAACGACGCCGATCACGGCTATGCGCAGGCGGTCGGCATCCGGCTCCCGCAACCGCGACCCGGCGACGCGTCCAGCGTCGAGCGCCTGCGCTCGGAAATGCTCGACCTCGTCCGGCGCCCGACGGACGGCTCGCCGGTCAGCCGACTCTGGACGGTTCGGTTTCTCGCCCGGCGCGCTGCCTGGCACGCCCTCGACCATGCCTGGGAGGTCGAGGACCGGTCAGAAGGCCAGGCGACAGGCTAGCCCGAAGCCGGCGGTCCGAACGCGATTCAGGGCTTGCCTCAGGCGCTCGGCGGTTCGCCCGGCCCGCCTTGGTCGGCACCGGCGCGAGCTCGCTCCCGGGCTTCGAGGCTGCGAGCCGACGCGATGAGTCGGCGGTACATCGCCAGCAGATCCACCTGGGGCAGCGGTCCCTCGTTCGCGATCGACACGCGGAGGAGCACCTCGCGCTCCCGCTCGGCGTCGTGGATGGCCCGCCGTCCGAGCCGTGTCTTCTCGTGCCCGACGGCGACCGTGAGCGCGGCCCGGTCGTTGAGGAGCTGGACGATCCGCCGGTCCAGGCCGTCGATCTCCTCTCGCAACCGGCGCAGCTCGGCGCTCTCGGGCGAACGCGAGTCGCGGCTGGTCATCGCGGGCCGTCGCCCGTCGATCCGACGCCCGAGCTGGAACTTCCCGCTGCCGCGCCGAAGCGCGCAGCGAGCAGCTCGAGCGCGCGGTCATAGCCGGCCGCGCCCTGGCCGACGATCGAGGCGAGGGCGACGTCCGAGAGGAAGTTCACGTGCCGGAACGCCTCCCGCTTCGCGGGGTCCGAAAGATGGACCTCGACGAACGGCCGCTCGATCCCGAGGAGTGCGTCCCTCAGCGCGACGGAGGTGTGGGTCAGCCCGCCGGCATTGACGATCGCGGCGTCGAAATCGCGCTCGTGCAGCCGATCGATCAGGGCACCCTCGTGGTTCGACTGGAAGAAGACGACCTCGAGATCAAGCTCGACCGCTTTCGCCCCGATGCCGGCGTGGATCTCGGCGAGAGTCTGGCGACCGTAGACCTCCGGCTCGCGGCTGCCGAGGAGGTTCAGGTTCGGGCCCTCCAGGACCAGGACTCGGGTCACGTTGCCGCCGCCGCGGGAGCGCCGGCCCGGCCGGCAAGCACCTCGAGGGCCACGGACCGAACGAGGCTTGCCGGAACGTCCGCGTCGACGATGTACCCGTCGGCCGTCGGGAGCACCCAGCGCAGCATCCCGGAGCGGCGCTTCTTGTCGGTCTCGAGCCCGGCGAGCACGTCCTCGATCGACGCGTCGATCCGGGCTCGGCCGAGCTCCAGTTGGTCCAGGAGGCTCTCGATCCGACGCGCTCGTTCGGCCGGCGTCACGCCCCGCTCGACGCCGATCCGGGCCGCTGCCCGAAGGCCGTAGGCGACGGCCTCGCCGTGGAGGAGGCCCTCAAACCCGGTGGCCGCCTCGATGGCATGGCCAAGCGAGTGGCCGAGATTCAGCGAGATCCGTTCGCCGGCCTCGCGCTCGTCCTCGAGGACCACCTCGACCTTTGCCCACGCCGCCCGTTCGACGAGCTCCGCGATCGCGCCGGAGTCGAAGGCTGCGGGGTCGCCGGCGGCGATCGCCGGGCCGTCGGCTTCGAGGAGCGCGAAGAGCCGCTCATCTCCGAGTGCCGCCATCTTCACCGCCTCCGCGAGCGCTGCACGTCGCTGCCGCTCGGCGAGTGTCGACAGGAGCGCGACGTCGATGATGATCGATGCGGGTTGACGGAACGCGCCGGCGAGGTTCTTGCCCTCCGGGAGGTTCACGGCCGACTTGCCGCCGATGGCCGCGTCGATCTGGCCCGCGAGCGTGGTCGGCACGAGGATTGCCGGAATGCCCCGCAGGAACGTCGCCGCCAGGAAGCCGGCGGCGTCGGTCAGGGCCCCGCCGCCGATCGCGACGATCGGCTCGCCGCGCTCGACGCTGAGTCGGGCGAGCTGGCGGGCCGCGTCCTCGACGACCGCCAGGCTCTTCGCGGCCTCACCCCCAGGGAGCATGACCGTCTCCACCGCCAGACCGCGGGCCGCGAGCTCGCCGGCCAGCCCGCCGGCGACCGCCTCCCAGGCGCCGGGCTCCGACACGAAGATCGCCCGCGGCGCCTCGAGGGTTAGCAGGGCCGCCTCCAGCTCGTCAGCGAGGATCGAGGCACCGATGACGATCGCGCCCAGCTTCGTGTCGGCCCGCAGCAGGACCGTTCCGGCGTGGCGCGGATCGGTGGCGGCCCCGTCGACCGCCTCCACGACCGAGGCGATCTCGACGACAC
>JBBRNM010000068.1:0-10743 GCA_038230295.1 Candidatus Limnocylindrales bacterium | reverse complement strand
GCCAACGCGCTCCTCAGTCCAGTCGAACGGCCAGCCGTGATAGAAGATGAAGTAGCCGACGGGCTCGTGGCGGAAGACCGCCGGGACCACGCAGATGCTCTCGATGCCGAGCTTCCGGTACAGGCTCCTGATCTCCGCGGGGAACGAGGACTTGCCCGTATCTCGCAGGACGAGGGCATTCCCGGCGCGGAAGAGCTTGAGCATGTTTTCGTCCGACCCGCGGCCGATCTCGATGACCTTTTGCTGGAGCTCGGGCGGCACGTTCCGGGCCGCGGCAATCTCCATCGCGTGGTCGCGGCTCGCATCCCATAGCCACAGCGCGGCGCGGTCGAGCTGGAAGAGCCGGACGGCGTCGTCGAGGACCTCCTCGAACACGTGTGGCAGCTCATCCATTCCGGAGAGCTCGGACGCGATGCGACGCAGCGCGGCAGTCCCCGTCGGTTCCGCGCTGACACCGGCGCTCGCGACCGACGCCAAACGGGGCCTTCGGGTCGCAACCTGTCCTGCCCGATTGGCAAGGGCCATCGGCTTCGTGAGGCTCCCTTCAGCCGGACCTGGGCGCCTGAGTCCGGTTTGGTGGTGCGGGCATGCACCCGCGTGTGCAGTCACCGTACCCGCGAAGGCGTGGCGCCACGATAGGAATGGAGTACCAATCCGATCGGCAGTGCGTTCGGCCGAGAGTACCCGGGCCGAACCACCCGGAGCCCTCAGCCGGCGATCAGGTTCGCCACCGACTCCAGGACGAGATCGGCCTCGGCGAGACTCGCGCGATCGCCGACCCCTGTGAGCACCCCGATCACGCGGCGCACTCCCGCCGATCGACCCATTGCGATGTCGACCGGCGAATCGCCGACGACCGCCGTGCGATTGGGCGGGATCTTGAGCGTGGTGCAGAGAAACAGGACGCCGTCCGGCGCGGGCTTCGCGAGTGGCCCATCGTCGGCGCAGACGAGCGCCGCGACGCGATCGGCGATTCCGAGCGCCGCAAGCGTGCGCTCGGTGGGCTCGCGGTTGTCACTCGTCGCGATCGTGACCGTGATGCTACGTGCCCGGAGGGCGTCGAACAGCGCGACCAGGTCCGTGAGCGGATGGGCCAGCCCGACCGGATCGGGAGAGCGCCAGGCCGCCGCCACAGCCGCTTCGGCCGGCGCATCTCCCAGCCCGAGCGAGGCCACCGCCCGAACGACGACCTCGCGGATCCGGGCCATCGGCGTGGCTGCCAGGAGGCCGTGCGAATGCACGAGGCCCGTGGTTCGATCGACGCCCAGGAGATCGAAGAGCAGGCTTGTGACCTCGAGACCAGTCGAGCGCGTGAGGTCCTCGGCAAGCGTTCGGACCCAGCCGCCCCACATCGCCTGGAAGTCGATGAGCGTGCCGTCCTTGTCGAAGACGACGTGGGCGATGCCGTCGAGCGGCTCGAGGCTCACGGCCCGCCGGACCAGTCCGGCCGAATCAGGCTTCGGCGAGGAGGACTTCCGCCGGATCGGCAGGGGCCGAATCGAGGACGAGCGGCCCGTCGGCCGGGAAGTTGATGGTCAGGGTCTCGCCCACCTCGGGGAGCTTGAGCGTCGGCTCGTTGAACTCGTCGAGGGAGACGACCGGCCCGTTCTCACCGCCGACCGCCACCCGTATCCGGACGATCGAGCCGAGGAAGCCGACATCGATGACCTTGCCCGAGACCCGGTTCGAGCCTTCGGGTCCGTCGCCGAGCTTCACCATCTCAGGCCGAAGCGCGATGTTGACCGACTTGCCGGAGCCGCCTTCGAAGCGCCGGGCGATCCGAACCGTCTGGCCGGCGATCGTGACCTCGCCGCGGGCCGCATCGACGACGCTGGCGGGCAGGACGTTGAGCGTGCCGACGAACGAGGCCACGAACGGCGTCTTGGGGAAGTTGTAGACCTCGAACGGGGTCCCGATCTGCTCGACGTGGCCCTCGCTCATGACGACCACGCGGTCGGACAGCGACAGCGCTTCCTCCTGGTCGTGCGTCACGTACACCGTCGTGATCCCGAGCTGGCGCTGGATCGACCGGATCTCCACCCGCAGCGCCACCCGGATCTTCGCGTCGAGCGCCGAGAGCGGCTCGTCCAGGAGCAGGACCTGGGGCTCGAAGGCGAGGGCCCGCGCCAGCGCGATCCGCTGCTGCTGGCCGCCCGAGAGCTGGTACGGGTAGCGGCCGCCTTTGTCGGGCAGGTTGATGAGCTCGAGGAGCTCCGCAACGCGCTTGCGAATCTGATCGGCAGGGCGCTTCCGGACCTTCAGCCCAAACCCGATGTTGTCCGCGACCGTCATGTTCGGGAACAGCGCGTAGGACTGGAAGACCATGCCGACATTGCGCTTGTTCGGCTGCTTATGGGTGATGTCCTCGCCGTCGAGCATGATCGTCCCGACGGTCGGCGTCTCGAAGCCGGCGATCATCCGCAGTGTCGTCGTCTTGCCACAGCCGGACGGGCCGAGGAAGGACACGAATTCGCCGCGTTCCGCCTTCAGGTTGAACCCGGTGACGGCTGCCGTGTCGCCGTATCGCTTCTCGATGTCGGCCAGCTCGAGATAGCTCATTCGCTCGCCACGCTCCTAACGGGCTCCGGCGACCTGGACACGGGTGCGCGAGCCTCGGCCGAGGAGCGAGATCATGCCCATCGCGATCCACGTCAGGCCGAAGCTGATGATCGTGACGGCGGCGGGCTCGAAGGCCTTGTCCCGGCCGAGGAGGGCGAGATACGGCCCGAAGGCGGGGCGGACGAGGAAGCTCGCGATCGTGTATTCCCCGATGACGATCGCGAGGGTGAGAAAGGAGCCGCTCAGGAGAGCGACCCGAATGTTCGGGAAGATGACTCGCAGGAGGATGCGGGGCCAGCCGGCGCCCATGCTCTGGGCCGCCTCGGTCAGGCTCCGAATGTCGATGGCCTGGAGGCCGCTGTCAACGGCGCGGTACATGTACGGGAACGAGAGCACCACGTACGCAGCTATCACGAGGACATTGAGCCCGAGCTCCGAGCCGGTGAGGGGCAGGGGTGGGCCGCTGTAGGCCCGAAGCAGGCCGAAGACGAGGATGAGCGGCGGGACGACGAACGGCAGGAGGGTCACGAACTCGACGATCGGGCGGAGGCGCGGCAGTCGAAGGCGGACCCAGTAGGCGGTCGGGACGATGATCAGCAGGCTCACGAGGATCGTAATCACGCCGACGACGAAGGAGTAGAGGAGGGACCCGCTGAATTGCGGATCCTTGAACAGGACGTTCGTGTACGCGACGAACGGAACCTTCGTCCGCAGGGAGAACTCGAGCGTCGCGTACAGCGGCAGCGCGAAGTACAGGACCCCGATGAGGAAGATGATCCAAGAGAAGATCCGGCTGCCGCTGACCCGCCGCCGTGCCCGGGGCCTGGCGCTGCCTGCAACGGATTCGAGCGCGCCCGGCGCGCGAGTTCCGAATGCCGGCCCGCCGCTCATGACCGGAGCCACCGCTCTGAGCGCCGCTGCAGGAGCGAATAGGCGGTGATCGAGATGCCCATGATCACGACCATGCCCATCGCCAGCGCGTAGCCGAGGTTGACGTTATGGAAGACATCGCCGCTGATCTGGGCGGTGATGAGGTTTGTCACGAGCGGCACGAGGCCGGCGGTCAGCTGGTAGGCCGTCGCCTGGGCTCCGAAGGCGTTGCCGAACAGGAGGATCGTCGTGCCAAGCAGCGTCGGCATGAGGATCGGCAGTGCGATGTGTCGCCAGTACTGGCTTGAGCTCGCGCCGAGGTTTTCCGACGCTTCCCGCCACTCGCGCTTGAGCCCGTCAATCGCCGGGGCGACGATCAGGACCATCAGCGGGAACTGGAAGTAGAGATACACGAGCTCGAGGCCGAGCTTCGAGTAGATGCTGAACCCGATCTGCTTGCTGTACAGGTCGATATGGAGGCCATCCAGCAGCAGCTTCGTGACCAGCCCCTGGAGTGCGAGGGTGAAGCCGAAGGCTAGCGCGAGGGGGATGCCGGCGAAGTTCGAGGCGACCCCCGAAAACGTCATGAGGAACGAGCGAAGGAATCGGGGCAGGCCACCGAGGATGACGGCGTACGCGAGGAGAAATCCGAAGATCCCACCGACTACCGCCGTGACGAGGCTGATCTCGATGCTCGTCGAATACGCCAGGACGATGTTCGGGTCGCTGAGGTCGAAGTAGTTCTTGAGGGTCGCCTCGTGCGTCGTTGAGTCCTGGAAGCTGCCGACGACCAGGAAGCCGATCGGGAGGATGAGGAACAGCGCCGCGAAGGCGAAGAACGGCACGACGCCCAGAAATGTCAGGCCCGGACGCCGCCCAGAACGCGCCGGAGGCGCGCCCTGAGCTGACCGTGGCGTTGCCGCGTTGGTCACAGCGTCCGAGCCTGACCCTGCTGAGCTCTACGAGCCTGGTCGGGTTCTCACTTAGGTGGCGGGGTCACGAAGGTCCCAACGCCGGTTACTGCCTTCCAATTCCCAGTGATGAGCGTCTTAGCCGCGGCCAGCTGGTCGGCGTTCGGGAACACGGCACCGGCAACATTTGGCAGCTTGTCCAGGACATCGGAGGGGATCACGCCGCGGGACTTCATGTCGTCGAAGCGTGCCGTGATGCAGTAGCCAGGCGGGGTGAGCCACATGTTCTGGCCCGCATCGGAGAAGAGCAGGTCTTCCCAGAGCATCGCGGCGTTCGGATGCGGGGCGACCTTGGCGATCGCCTGGACGTACTTGCCGGCAAAGAGGCCGGTCTTCGGGATGACGACTTGGATGTCGGCCGAGCCGTCCTTCGTGGCCGCGTCGCGATCAGCGAGCGCGAGGTACGACCACGTGATGACGATCGGGGTGTCGCCCTTGACGACCGAGGCGAGCTTGGCGATGGTCGGCACGAAGTTGCCGGCCTCGTTGAGCTTCTTGAAGAAGTCGAGCCCCGGCTGGGCGTTGTCGAGCGAGCCGCCGGTCTGCGAGAGCGCGGCCGCGTAGACGGACTGGATGGCCTGGCTGGACAGCGTCGGATCACCGGCGAGGGCGACCTTCATGCCCGACTTGAGCAGGTCGTTCCAGTCCAGCGGAACATCCTTGACGAAGTTCTTGTTGACCTCGAAGGAGAGGACGCCGTAGTAGTCGGTCGCCCATGCCCCATCGGGATCCTTGTCGACGGCCGGGATGCTGTCGAAGGTCGGCACCTTGTACGGCAGGAACAGCGCCTTGTTCGATGGCCCGAAGGAGATACCGACATCGACGACGTCTGGCGTCGTGGCGGCTCCAGTGTTCGTCTTGATCGCCTCGATCTCGGCGCCAGAGCCAGCGTCCGGCGTGATGACCTTGATCGGGATGCCCGTCTTCTTGGTGTATTCATCGATGATGGCGCCGTAGTTGCACCAGTCCCTCGGGACCGCGATCAGGCTGAGGGCGCCTTCGGTCTTCGCGGCGGCAAGTCTGGTGGCGTCAGGGGTCCATCCGCCGGTGGTTGTGCCTGAGCCCGTCGGAGCGTTGCTCGCCCCACCGCCGCAGGCGGACGCGATGAACATGAAGGCCGCACCGATCGTGAGCAGCCGCGGCATCGAGTGTTTCGTGGCCAATTCCTCCTCCAATGTTTCTGGCGCGCGCCGTGGGGCACGCGTCCGTTCTTGACGATGGACGCGGGCCTCCCGCATCGCATGTGGCGGGCGAGGCGGACGCAACGGGTCCGGGAGCCTCAGGTCCCGGGGCCATCGTCGGGATGCATCTTCGTCGTCCCGTTAACAGGATGCAAGCCGATTCCGCGCGCAGGCCGGTCCTATACTCCCGCAACGGTCGCACCCACAACGGGATGCGCCGCCGTGGCGGTGACCGGAGGGCTCGTCATCACGGCCGATGTCGCCCAGTCGAATACGTCGCGTACGCTCGAAGATCCGCTGGCGGAGGCGTTGCGGATCGTCGATGCCGCAGAGCAGCGCGGCCTGCTCCTGCGACTCATGGGCGGGATGGCCGTCCGCGCCCATGCACCGGACTGGACCCATCGGACCCGGAGGCGTGAGGTCGACCTCGACTTCGCCACTCGCTCGAAGGACCGCGCCGCGGTGATGCAGCTCCTCGAGCGCGAGGGCTACACGCCCGACAAGCGCCATAACGCGATGTTCGGCCGCGAGCAGGCGTACTTCGTCGACGAGGCCCGCAGCCGGCCCGTCGACCTCCTGGTCGACAAGCTCCAGATGTGCCACAAGCTCGACTTCTCCGACCGGTTGGCGGCCTCGAAGCCGACGTTGCCGGTGGCCGACCTGCTGCTCTCCAAGCTGCAGATCGTGAAGATCAACAAGAAGGACGTCCTGGATGCGCTCGTGCTCCTCGCGGAGCATCCGCTGGGGCCGGACGACGGCGCCGCGGACTCCAGCGCCGGGATCGGCGCGATCAGCCTGCCGCGGATCCTGTCCTTCACCTCGAACGACTGGGGCTGGTGGCGAACGGCCACGGGCAACCTCGAGAAGCTCCAGCAGTTCCTCGACACCGACTTCGTCGTGGGCGACCTCGACGTCGGCGCACGCGCGGTCCGCTACGACGCGAAGAGTCAGGTGGCCGCGCTGCGAGCCGCGATCGACGCGGCGCCGAAGTCGACCCGCTGGAAGCTGCGCGCGCGGGTCGGCGAGCGCCAGGCCTGGTACCAGGAGCCCGAGGAAGTCGGCCACTGATGCGGATCTTCTTCGCCACCGATATCCACGGCTCGGAGGTCTGCTGGCGGAAGTTCCTCAATGCGGGCGCCTTTCACAAGGCCGATGTCCTGATCATGGGCGGCGACATGACCGGCAAGGCGATGGTTCCGATCGTGAAGCGGGACCATGACTGGCGGCTCAGCCTCCAGGATCAGGAGCACGTCCTGGGCACCGAGGACGAGGTCCGGGCCATGGAGAAGCGGATCCTGGATCGCGGCTACTACCCGATCCGCCTCTCGGCGGAGGAGGTGGCCGCATGGGATTCCGATCCCGCGCTCGTCGATGCCCGTTTCAAGGCCGAGATGGTGGCTGCAGTTCAGCGCTGGATGGACATGGCCGACGAGCGATTGAAGGGCACCTCGATCCGCTGCGTCGTTTCACCTGCCAATGACGACATCTTCGAGCTCGACCCGATCATCGATGCCGCCCAGCGCGTGGACCTCGGTGAGGCGAACGTGATCGACCTCGACGGCTTCAAGATGGTGTCGACCGGATGGGCCAACACGACGCCCTGGAATACCTACCGGGAGCTCCCGGACCCCGAGCTGCGGGAGCGCATCGACGGCCTCCTGGCCACGGTCCCGGATCGACGGCGCGCGATCTTCAACTTCCATGCGCCGCCCTACGGCTCGAACCTGGACAACGCCCCGAAGCTCGACGCGGACATGCGCTACGTTTCGGCCGGTCAGGCGCTCGTGCCGGTCGGCTCGCACGCCGTGCGCGACGCGATCCTCGAATACGAGCCCGTGCTGTCGCTCCACGGCCACATTCACGAGGGCCGGGGGGCCGTGAAGATCGGCCGCACCCTCGCGGTGAACCCCGGCAGCACCTACGAAGACGGCGTCCTCCAGGCGGCGATCGTCGACCTGGATTCCAAGAAAGGCGAGGTGAAGCGCTATCTGCTGATCAACGGTTGACAGCGCGCATCAGGTATAGGGAGGAAGGGAGCGCTTCATGACCACTGGAGAGTTGGCCAAGGCCCCGGCGTTGTTCCTGAGAAATGCAACGGGCCTCGTCAAGGGCTGGTCTGGCTTCGACGCATTCGCCTATTCGTTCCTGTCGGTCAACCTCGTCACCCTCGGGATGTTCTACAGCCTCGCGATCTTCGCCTACGTGCCCGATGGATCGGCGATCGCCTCGATCGTCCTGACCGCGATCGGCATGACCTTCATCTGCATCGCCTATGCCGGCCTCATCGCAGTCATGCCGCGGGCCGGCGGCGACTACGTCTGGCAGACTCGCGTGCTGGACGGCATCCCCGGCGCCGTCGTCGGCGGGGCCTTCGGGGCCATCGCGTTCTTCCTGATCGGGACCGCGCTCGCCCTTGGCGACGTGGCGACCTATGGCGGAGCGTTGGTTGGCCTGCTGATCGGCGCCACGCTCGGAATCAAGCGTGGCGGCATCGGCTTCGTCCTCTCGGCAACGGGCTGGTGGTTCATCCTCGCCCTCTGGGCCCCGATCTACGGCTTCATCCTGAAGATCGAGTTCATCCAGCCGCTCGCTGCCCTGACCGGCTGGAAGGCCGGCGTCGACTTCTTCGGGACGGCCGACGGGACCATGGTCGTCTCGTTGCTGACGATCGTGATCACGTCGGCCCTCGTCGCGCTTGGCATGGCGGGCTACGCCCGGATCCAGCGCTGGAGCCTGTGGATCGGCCTCGCGGCGCTGGCCGTGATGTTCGTGCTGATGATCGTGTCCAGCCAGGACGCCTTCAAGGCCGCCTACGATCGCGAAGGCCAGAGCCTCTTCGGAGTCCCGAACGCCTACCAGGCGACGATCGACCAGGCCGCCAGCGACCCGGCTTCGGCCTACACGGGGTCGGACCTCAATCCCACGGGATTTGGTCCGGGCACCCTCCTCCTCGTCCCGTTCATGCTCTTCTTCCTGCTGTACCCGAACTGGGGTTCGACGCTCTATGGCGAGGTCCGCGGCGCGGGTGACTTCCGGAAGGTCCTCAATGGCATGCTCGGTGGCCTATGGGTCACCGCCGGCCTGGCGGTCGTGTTCGTGGTCCTCGCGGCGAAGACGTTCGGCTGGACGTTCTTCAACTCGTCGAACGTGACGTACGTCAACTGGGCCTACCTCTACACGCAGAACGCTCCGGTGATACCGATCTGGGGGTATCCGCCGCTCCTGGCGTCGTACCTGATCGACAGCCACATCATCCAGGCGATCATCGTGCTTGCCTTCGGGGCCTGGTGGATCGGCTGGACCGGCACCCTGTTCCTGTCGTCAACGCGGATGATCTTCGCGGCCGCGTTCGATCGGGTGCTGCCGGAATGGGCCGCGCGCGTCTCCGACCGCGGTGTCCCATGGGCCGCGCTGGCCCTGATCATGATCCCGTCGGTTGTGCTGTCGTACTTCTATGCGTACAACGCCAGCTTCTACGGCCTCACGCTGGATGCCACGCTCGTGATTGCCGTCACGTTCCTCGGCACAGGAATCGCGGCCATGATCCTGCCGTACTGGAAGCCGGACCTGTACAAGGCGTCGCCGGTCGCTCGATACAACATTCTCGGGCTGCCGCTGCTCAGCGTTGCCGGGGCGATCACCACGCTCTTCCTGGGTTGGGTCATCTACATGTGGCTCAGCAGCGCCCTGTATGGGATCGGCGTTGGCAATGCCGAGTCGATCAAATTCCTTGGGATCCTCTACGCCCTGGCCGCGATCCTGTACATCGTGGCTCGCCTCTACCGTCGCTCCCAGGGGATCGACCTCGACGCGATCCATGCGGAGATCCCGGCGGAGTAATCACTGGCCGCCAATCCGAACTGGTCAAAAGGGCGCCCACCGGGCGCCCTTTTGATTGCCCGCCGCTCAGCCCGCGCCGTCAGCCCGCGGGCTGACGGGTTATCGGCCCCATCAGTAGTGAGCAGGATTCTCTCGTCGTCGGGCCGACCTGCATGGCTGCGGTAGCGTCCGGCTGATCCAGGAAGGGTCGCCCGTGCGGCGACGGAGCTCGGATCGAGCCTCATCTGGGCACCTCGAGCCCGCGGGAACGGGCGTGTCGAGCCGCAAGGCGAACGCGGAGCCGATTCTGCCGCCCATTACTGATGGGGTCGATATCGGTGAGGTTTGCCCGAGCTCGAGCGGAAACGACCATGCTGTGGCTCCCCGCGCGCGCCGACTCTCGCTGACCGGCGCGTACCGACAGGGTCGATCCGCCCTCTCGGCGAGTCGCGGCCACGTGGTCCGCCACCCGATTTGCGAGCGGCAAAGCGCCCGGCGCAGAATGGCGGCCACGTTGTGGCTCGTCCCTCCCGCGACCGCAAGGGTTCGTACCGGAGGAGTCCCGCGTTGCCTGCCGAGCTGATCGCGACACGAGTCAAAGGCCTGTTCATCGGTGGCTCGTGGGTCGAAGCGACCGGTGGCGGGACGTTCGAGGCCACCAACCCAGCCAACGGCGACGTCATCGGCCGTGTCGCCGTCGGGACCCGCGAGGATGCGAGCCGCGCGGTTGAGGCGGCCCGGCGGGCGGCCCCCGGGTGGGCGCGGACCTCCCCCTTCGAGCGAGCGGCCGCGCTCGAGCGGATCGCCGCCAACATCGAATCGCGCCGCGACGAGCTCGCCCACATCCTGACCGCCGACCAGGGCAAGCCGCTCGTCGCGGAGGCCTACGGCGAGGTCGATGAGCTCATCGTCTACTTCCGCATGGCCGCCGCCGACGCGATCCGGATCGAGGGCCTGATGCCGCCCTCGATCGACGCCAACAAGCGGATCCTCGTCTACCGCGTCCCCAAGGGCGTCGTCGGGGTCATCACGCCCTGGAACTGGCCGTACACGATGCCGGCCGAGCTGATCGCGCCCGCGCTCGCGGGCGGCAACACGGTCGTCTGGAACCCGGCGCGGTTGACCTCGCTCTGCGCCGTCGGCCTCGCCGAGTGCATCGTCGAGGCCGACCTCCCGCCTGGCGTCTTCAACCTGGTCACGGGCCCCGGCTCGGAGGTCGGCGACGAGATCGCCTCGAACCCGGCTGTCGCGGCCGTCGGCTTCATCGGCTCAACCGCGACCGGTCGGCGGATCGCCGAGCGAGCCGTGGGCAAGGAGCTCCTCCTCGAGATGGGCGGCAACGG
>JBBRNM010000067.1:0-10883 GCA_038230295.1 Candidatus Limnocylindrales bacterium | reverse complement strand
GTGGGTGTCGACGAGGAGTGCCGTTGCCGCGCCGGAGCCAACGCTCGGAGCCCGAGGCCCCGCATCCGGCTCGACCGGGCCGAGCTCCTCGAGGATCGGCCGGGCACGCGCCGCGTCCTCGGCAGTGTCGAATCGAACGAACAGGCGCTCGCCCACGCGCAGCATCGCCTGCGTCTCGCCCTCGGCGATGATCCGGCCGGCCTGCAGGATCGCCACACGATCGCAGAGCTGCTCGACCTCGGGCAGGACGTGGCTCGACAGGAACAGCGTCGTCCCATCGCGCGCCAGGCCGGCGATGATCGCCCGGACGTCCACGACCCCGGACGGGTCGAGCCCGTTGGTCGGCTCATCGAGGATCACGAGCTCCGGTCGATCGAGGAGGGCCGCGGCGATCCCGAGCCGCTGCCGCATCCCCGTCGAGAACCGGCCCGCCTTGCGCTTCGCGGCGTCGGCCAGGCCGACCCGCTCGAGGGCTTCGGGAGCGCGACGCGCGAGCTCGTCGGCTGGCATCGAGCGGGCCCTGCCGACGACGCCGAGGTTGTCCAGGGCGGACAGGTATGGGTAGAACGCCGGGCGCTCGACGAGCGCCCCGACGCGCCGGAGCACCGGTGCCCCGGGAGCCACCGGCTCGCCGAAGAGGAGGCTCGCGCCCCGCGTCGGCCGGATCAGCGCCAGGAGGATCCGGATCGTCGTCGTCTTGCCCGCGCCGTTGGGGCCGAGGAACCCGTAGACGCCGCCGCGAGGCACCCGCAGATCGATCCCGGCGACCGCGTCGACGTCGGAGTAGCGCTTGACGAGGCCGCGGGTCTCGATGATCGCCGGTGGGTCGGTCACGCGGCGCAGCCTATCCGCCCGCAGAACCTCTTGGCGAGTCCGAACCGAAACCGCGGATCAGACCGCGACCAATCGTACCGGACCGCATGGGACTTCGTCGTCATCGCACGACGCCCGGGTTGAGCGCCATCTATGGTGTGAGCGCGCGGCTGTCGCGTGATCGGCGGTCCGTGCAGCGCGGACGATGGCATCGCTGAGGCTGGATTGCGGTTCGATGGATCAGCACGAAACGCCCCCCGATCCTGAGCGGCCCGTCGAGGCGAGCCCGTTCTCGAGCTTCGAACGCCTGGTCCAGACGTGCCGGCGTACCAGGGCCGTCCTCGTCGCCGTGACCCACGAGCGCGCCGGCGACGGCGACGTCGTGCGTTCGATCGTCGCCCGTGAGGCACTTGCCCACGTTGATGCCGTGCTCGACGGGCTGACGTTCCTGTCGCGGGCCGGCTCGTACACGCCCGAGGAGCTGCGGACCCTGGTCCGCCGAGCCGGGATCGTCGAGCCGCCGCGCGCGGGCAGCCCCGAAGCCGCGGTCGCGCAGCGCGAGAGCGTGCTGGAGCGCGGCGCGATGCGGGCATCTGGCTTCGATGCCGCGGCGATCCGGCGGGTCGACGGCCAGACCATCCTGGCCGCGGGGCACGCGAGGGTCGTGTTCTCGGTCATCCCGACCCTGCCGCCGGAGGCCGTTGCGTGGCCGCGGGCCCATCGAACCTACGCCGACATCCCGGTTCCGCGCAGCGAAGCGGAGCTGCTCGAGCGCGTCGAGGAGCTTGCCCGGGTCCTGTGGCGCGTTGCGGAAGGCGAGGACCGCCGGGACGAGCCGCTCCGCCGCACGCTCGCGTTCTACGAGGCCGGCTCGCGACTCTCGGTTCGGGGCGGGTTCGCGGCAGCCTGACCCCCGCTCCGTGGCATCAACTGGCGCCTGCGCTAGCATTCGGTCATGGCCGACCAGCGCACGATCGCACCGAACGAGGACCCGGTCTGCGGCATGACCGTGGACCTCGAGACCACCCGGGCGAAAGGCCTGTCCCTCGTCCATGAGGATCACGAGTACGTGTTCTGTGGCAAGGGCTGCTTTCTGGAGTTCCGCGACGCTCCGGAGATGTACCTCGCCGAGGGCTACGCACCGACCATGTAGGTTGTCCATCGGCGCCGGACGGAGTATGGTCCGCGCCTGATCGGGCAGATGTCCCGCCGGAGCAAAGGAGCACGAAAACCGACATGACGGTTACCGTCGCCTCGCCGCTCCCGCGCCGGACTCGCTGAGGGCCAACCCGGGCTTCTCGCGTCTCGAACTCGCATCGGACCATCGCCTCGCACCTGGCCCCGCCTGACCCCACCTCGCCTCCGGCTTCGGGAGCACGTCTTCGCTCCTCGAGACAGCTGGAGTTCCGACCGTGCCACGACCCCTCATGGTCGGCCGCGCCGCGCCCGAATGGCTCCTCGACGAGCCGTTCGAGGACCGGCAGGCCGGCGTCCTCAAATCCGGCAAGGAGGCCGAGGTCTTCCTTGTCGAGCGTCGCTACGCCTCGGCCACCCGCCTCTTGGCCCACAAGCGGTTTCGGCCGCGCCATCCCCAGAAGGGCGAGCTCCGCGAGCTCGGCTTCTCCAAGGGCACGATCTACCGCAACGACAAGATCTACCGCTCGGGCTGGAATCTGAACGCTCGAGATCGTCGGGCGGTCGATGGCCGCACCGCCCACGGCGACGAGATCATCGAGCGCGGCTGGCCGACCAACGAGTTCGAGGTGCTTCGGCGCGCCTGGGAGGCGGGTGCGAGCGTGCCGTATGCGGGAGGGCCGACTCGTCGCGATCGACTTCCCGCAGGCCGTCGACGCGACGACGAACCCATCGGCCCCCGAGCTCCTGCACCGCGATCTCGAGAATGTCGCCGCGTGGTTCGGGCGGCGGGGCGCCCCGATCGACGTCGCGCGGCTCTATGCGGACCTGGTGGTCGCCCTGTTGTTCTGACGGAAAGGTTGATGTTTCGCAAGCAGACGCACGTGGACGAGGTTCACACCGACGTCCGGCTCGTCCGCCGGCTCCTCGCCGGACAGTTCCGAGCATGGTCACGTCTGCCGATCCGTCGTGTGCGTTCGGACGGCACGGATAGCGCGCTGAATCGACTTGGCTGCGAGGCAAGGCGCCAAGGGATCCTGACGCTCAGGACGGCCGGCCGCGGAAGGCCGACCAGTCGGGGATCGGCCGGGCGAGGAGATACGTGGCGGCAATGGCGAGGATCGGCAGCAGGGCCACGACCGCAACGACCTCGAGGCCTGGCACCACGAGTGGCGAGTGCCTCGTGATCAGCAGCCCCCAGACCGGCAGAAGGCCGGCCGGGACGGCGAGCACGCCGCCGAGGAGCGCGATGATCCCCGCCCGCGCTGCCGTGATCCGTCGCCGCAGACGCGGATCGGCGCCCACGGCGAGGAGGGTCTGCTGCTCCGGGCGTGTTTCGGCCTCGCCGAGGGCGACCGCGATGCCCGTAACGGTCAGCGCGAAGAGGAGGCTCCCGCCGATGATCGCGAACCGGAAGCCGCCGCCCGCGACGTCCGGTGGACGGGCGGTGAACGCATACGTGTCCGGGTACTTGCCGGCGATCCCGGCGACTGTCGCGATGTCGCCGTCAGTGACGGCGTGGCCCAGCCGGAGGATGTATCGCTCGCTGTGGCCCACCGGAATTCCGAGGCGCGACGCCGTTGCCGCGGAGATCACCGCCCCCGGCAGCTCCTCGCCCATCACGCCCAGGACGACAACGGTCGCCGGCACGTCCGGACTCGCGATCGACGATCCATCGGTCGCGCTCTCGATGTGGAGCGTCACGGACGCGAGCGAGGCTGGTTGCTGGGTCAGGGCGATGGCCTTGCCGGCCTCGAGATCCGCCACGGCTGCCCCGGCCCCCAATGCTCGAAGGAGCTTTGCATCGCCGACCGTCAGGTTATTGGCGACCAGCGGGCTGGCCTCGTTCGGGTCGCCTGACGAGACCCAGACGTAGCGCGTGTCGCTGCCGGCGCCCGGGATGATCGCGCCGGCGGTTGCTCCCAGGGCGCGAGCGGCTTCCGGGCCGGCCTGCGCCACGCCGGGTCCCTGGATGTAGACCTGATCGGGCAGGAACGGCGGTCGAAACTGGGCGAGGTTCGAAGCCTCGACGCTGGCCTGGTAGGCGGCGAGAGCGATCGTCGCCGCCGTGGCTGCCAGGAGGGCCGTGACGATCGGGCCGTTGCGGTTCCGGGCGCGCGCCGTATCGCGGAGGGCGATCCGGCTCGCAAGTGGTAGTCGCGCCGCCGGGCCTTCCAGCCGGCCCAGGAACCAGCCGCTGCATGCGCCGAATCCCAGGGTTCCCAGCACCGCCCCGGCCAGGAGGAGCCAGACGTTGAGCCCGGCTTCGATCGCCGCGATGCGAAGGCCGGCGCCGATCGCGGTCGCGATGATCCCCGTCGTGATCAGGACGACGCCGATGCCGAGGCTTCGGCGCGGGGACGAGGCAGGCGGCCGCCTGCCGGAGAGTGCCGTCAACACCGACATCCGCGCGGCAGACCACGCGGGCGCGAGGGCCGCGACAAGCGCGGCGAGGAGGCCCAGCGCCAGCGCCGCGACCATCGTGGACGTGTCGAGGACGAGGGCCGGATTGCGATGGCCCGTCAGCTCGTCGAGGAACGGGGAGATGGCGAACCCGCCGAGCACCCCGACGATGACCCCGGCGGCGGCGCCGAGACCGCCGAGGAGGAATGCCTCCGCCAGCACCGAGCCGGCGAGCTGTCGCGGCGTCGCACCGGCCGCAGACAGGAGTCCGAGCTCGCGTTGGCGACGCCGCACGCCGACGGCGAACGCCGCCGCCGCAACGAGCGCTGCATCCACGAGCGCCAGGCCCCCCAGAACGATCGTCGTCGGTCCGAGGCTCGCAGCGTCGCTGAGGGTCTGCGCGCGCGTGGCCACGATGAACTGCGGCGCCGCGGGTCCGGAGGAACGGACGAGCGCCGGATCGAGCGTCGCGGGATCCGTGCCCGCCGGCAGCGCGACGAGCCACGTCCCGGTCTTGTTCGGGCCGCCCGTTGTCGCGAGCGCCGGGGGGACGACGGCGAGGCGCGACCCAAGTTGGAGCTCGTCCTCGACGACGCCGACGACCATCGATCGGCCGAGCTCCGCCAGCTCGACGGTCGAGCCGATCGAGGCGCCTGCGAGCTTCGCGAAGGCTCGGCTGATGCTGACCTCTCCGGTGGCCGTCGGCCAGCGTCCATCGACGAGTTTCAGCATGCCTTGCGCGAGGCCGTTCGGATCCTCGGAGGCCACGGTGACCGGGATGGCGAGTCCGGGCACGATGAGGGTGCCGCCGATCACGACGATCGGCTCGATCCGAGAGCCCGTCGGCAGCTTCACGCGGAGCGTCGCTTCGTCGCCGCCCTCGCCTAGGTAGACCAGCAGGTCGGCCTGGCCCATGCGGTGGGTCGCGACCCGCTCGGGGCTCGGGGTCGAGGTCGCGAGCACGGTTGCGAGCCCGACCATCCCGGCCACGGGCAGGAGAATCAGGACGACGACGAGCGCGCTCCGCCAGCGGCTGCGAGCGACGTTTCGGCGCCCGATCCGGAGCAGCGCTCGCGTCGTGGAGGCGTTCACTTAGTCACGCCGGCGCCGCGGTCGCGAGGGTCGCCGCGCCCGCCAGCTCCGGGTTCGGAGCAGGCCGCGCTTCGTCAACCACGCGGCCGTCGCGGAGGAAGACGACCCGATCGGCCCACGCCGCGTGCGCCGCATCGTGGGTCACGAGAATCGCGGTCCCGCCGCCGTCGCAGTGGACGCGGAGCAGGCGCATCACGGACTCGCCGGTCATCGAGTCGAGGGCGCCGGTCGGCTCGTCCGCCAGCAGGATCCGCCGGCCGCCCACGAGCACCCGGGCGATCGCGACCCGTTGCTGCTCGCCGCCGGACAGGTCGTCCGGGAATCGATCGCCGAGCTCCGCGAGGCCAACCGACGCGAGCGCGTCGAGGGCTTCCGCCTGTGCTTTCGAGAGCGGCATGCCGTCGAGCTCGAGCGGGAGCGACACGTTCTCGCGGGCCGTCAGACCGGCCAGCAGGTTGAGGTCCTGGAAGACATAGCCGACCGTCCGCCGGCGAAGGATCGCGAGCTCGTGGGGTTTGAGCGTCGCCAGGTCCGTCCCCTCGACGAGGACTCGGCCACCGCTCGCCCGGTCGAGGCCGCCAACGAGCGACAGCAGCGTCGTCTTCCCAGATCCGCTGGGACCCATGATCGCGACGAGCTCGCCGGCGTCGACCGACAGGGTTGTTGCGTGGAGCGCGACGACCGCGGTATGGCCGGTGCCGAAGGAGCGAGTCGCGCCTTCCAGCTGGACGAGCGTCATGACGGTTCCCTCGTGGTTCGGCTGAGCTGGGCGATCCGCGCCTCACAGGCGTCGAGCCAGCGGATCTCGGCCTCGGTCCGGAAGATCAGGGCATCGAGGAGGATCAGGAAGGCGACGTCCTGCTGCGGGTCCGCCTGGGCCTTCCGGCGCGTATACGCCTGGAGCTGCTCGATCGAGGCCTTCCGCTGCCGCTGCACGAGGTTCGTGACGTCGACGTCGCCCGCGGCCACGGCCAGGAGGACCTTGATGGTGAGCTCGTCGCGGGCGGGGGCGTCGGCGACGACGGGGGTCGCGAACCAGGTCTCGAGGGCGCTCGCGCCCGCGGCCGTGATCCGGTAGTCGTTGCGGTCGCCGTCGGCCGGCAGCGCAGCCACCAGGCCGTCGCGCTCGAGGCGCTGGAGGGTCGTGTAGACCTGGCCGATGTTGATCGCCCAGGACCCACCGGTCCGCCGCTCGAACGCGGTCTTGAGCTGATAGCCGTGCGCGGGAGCTTCAGCGAGCAGCGACAGGAGGCCGTACCGAACCGACATGCAACGCTCCGCTTCGAGTGGAATACGGAGTATGCATACCGAGTATGTACTTGGCAAGCCAGCCCCTCGCCCGAATTGGGAGAGGTGAATTGGTGGAGATGGGGGAGAGTCGAACTCCCCGTCCAGAGCCCTTCGGGAGTGGCCACTACGAGCGTGTCCGATCGTTTATGTCGACCTCGGGGGCGGGGATCGGCACTCTCCCCTGAGGCCCAGTCACGTGTCTCTAAATCGAGCTTGGTCCCGGACTACGCGACGCTCATCCGGTCTGCAGCCCCGCTGAATGACGCTTCCACGGCCCGCGAGGCTGGGGCCGCTTCCACGCTCACCTTACCGCCTAAGCGGCGAGGGCGAGAGTCGACTGCTTGTTGGCAGGTACTTCGTTTTGCCGCCGGTTTAACGAGGCCTGACGGCACCTCGGCTCGCGTTCACTTCCAACTAGACCCTGTCGAGACCACGCATCCCCACAGGCGAACGCCCGTTCGGCGCTCGCGTCTAGTCTAGCGCATGGCCGATTCGCTCCCGGTCGAGGCGTTTCTCGACGGGTATCCGCAGCCGTTGCGGAAGCTGGCCGAGCACCTGCGTTCGATGGTGCTCGGGGCCATCCCCGACGCGACGGAGCGGGTCCGCGTTGGCTGGCGTCTCGCGGCTACGACCTGCCGGTCGGCCGGCGGACCGTGTATTTCGCCTGGGTCTTCCCCGAGGCCGAGCACGTTCACCTCGGCTTCGTGAACGGGATCCTCATCGACGACGGCTCGAGCGTCCTGACGGGCGCGGGGATCACGAAGCGGGCCCGCTGGCTGACCTTCGCCCCGGAGGACGCGATCGACATCGGCCTCGCAACCAGGCTCGTGCTCGCCGCCGAGGCTGCCGCTCGAATCCCGCGCTCGGCCCTCGCGTGGCGACCATTCGCCCGGCTACGATGCCGGGGTGCGCCTGACGTCATGGGAAGAGGAGCGGCTGCTCATCTTCAGCGCCGCCGAGCTCGCGCGACGCCACCGATCGGCCGGGCTCCTGCTCAACGCCCCCGAGACGATCGCGATCATCTGCGACGCAATGCTCGAAGCGGCCCGGGCCGGGGCCTCGTACGCGGACGTCGAGGCTGCCGGCTTCGCCGCGGTTCTTCGCGGGCAGGCCATGCCGGGGGTTCGAGAGCTCATCGACGACGTCCGGGTCGAGGTGCTCCTCGAGGATGGCGCTCGACTCGTCGTCCTCGTCGATCCGCTCGGGCAGGGGCAACCGGCGACGATCGACGGTCCGGGCGCGATCGAGATGGGGCCCGAGGACCTCGAGGCGTCGGTGACCGGGGGCCTGGCCGAGCTTGAGCGCCTCGAACTCACGGTCGAGAACACGTCCAGTCGGGTGGTTCGGGTGTCCTCGCACTTCCCGTTCGATCGCGTCAATCCCCGCCTGGTCTTCGACCGTGCGGCGGCGTTCGGCTTCCGACTCGACCTTCCCGCCGGCAGCTCGGAGCGCTGGAGCTCCGGCGAGACCCGAACGGTCGCGCTCGTCCGATATGCAGCTGGGAGCCCGAAGCCGGCATGACGGCCTCGCCGCGACTCTCGCCGTCCGACCGTCGAGCCAGATTTGGGCCATCCGCTGGCGACCGGATCCGGCTCGGCGATACCGATCTCTGGGTTCGGGTCGAGCGGGACCTCCAGGCGCCCGGTGACGAGCCGATCTGGGGCTACGCGAAGAACATCCGGGTCGGGCTGACCCAGGGCGCTGATGCCGGTCCGTCCGAGCTCGATGCAGTCGTTGTCGGAGCGGTGGTCGTCGACCCGACGGTCGGGGTCGTCAAGGCCGACATCGGCATCAAGGACGGTCGGATCGTCGGGATCGGCCGCGCTGGGAATCCAGGAATCAGCGAGGGCATCGATCTGCCGATCGGGCCGCACACGGCGCCGATCGCGGGCTACGGCCTGATCGCGACCGCCGGTGGCGTCGACACCCACGTCCACACCATCAGCCCGACTCTCATCCCGGCCGCCCTGAGCGGCGGCATCACGACACTGATCAGCGGCGGCTTCGACGAGCCGCCGGCGGCGATGGAACGCACGCTGCGCGGGCTCGAGGGCTTCCCGATCAACGTCGGGCTCCAGGCGAACGCGCGGTCGATGGACGACGGGCCGCTCGAGGTGCTCCTGGAGGCCGGCGCGGTCGGTTTCAAGATCCACGAGGACTACGGCTCGTACCCCGAGCTGATCGATCATGCCCTGCGCTTTGCCGATTCGCGCGACGTGTCCGTCAGCCTCCACACCGACGGGCTCCACGAGAGCGCGGAGCTCGAGGACACGGTCGCGGCCATCGGCGGACGAACGGTCCACGCCTACCACGTCGAGGGCTCCGGGGGCGGCCACGTGCCGGATCTCATCGGCATCGTGCGCGAGGCGAACGTCATCTGCTCGTCGACGACGCCGACGATCCCATGGGGCGTCTCCGCGGGAGACGAGACGGTCGCGATGACAGTCCTGAACCACGGCGCGTCGTTCGGGGTAGCGGAGGATCTCGCCCTGATCCGGGAACGCCTGCATCCGCTCACGATGGCGGCGGAGGGCCCGCTGCACGAGCTCGGCGCGATCCAGATCGTGAACTCCGACTCGCAGGGGATGGGCCGGATCATGGAGTCGTTCCGGCGGACGATCCAGCTCGCCCACGCGATGAAAGCCTGGCGCGCCTCCGAGGCGGGCCGAGGCCATCCCGGCCTGCCGGACGATGGCGCGGATCGCCGTGCGGATTCCCGCGCCGATCGCCGTGCCGATGCCGGTTCCGGTCCAGCTGCCGACGCGACGTGGGACGACAACGCGCGCGTCCTGCGCTACCTCGCGAAGATCACGATCGAGCCGGCGGTCACACACGGGATCTCCGCGCACGTGGGTTCGCTCGCGCCCGGTCGGCTCGCCGACATCGTGCTCTGGAAGCCTGGCTATTTCGGCGTGAAGCCGGAGATGATCCTCAAGGGCGGGCACGCGGCCTGGTCACCGCTCGGCGAGGGCAACGCGACGGTCGAGCGCGCGGAGCCGACCCGCTACGCACCGGAGTGGGCGGGCACGGCGCACGGGGCCCCGTCGGTCTCCGTCTTGTTCGTGTCCGCGTCGGCGGACGGGCCCGCGCTGCGCCGACGGCTGGACTCGGGCCGGGACTTCGTCGCGGTTTCGGGCTGCCGCGGCCTGACGCGAGCCTCGCTGCTGCTGAATCGGGCCACCGCGCCGGTCGAGGTCGACCCCGGCGATGGCCGGGTCACGCTCGCCGGTCGCCACCTCGCCTCCGCGCCTCTCGCCTCCGTGCCGCTGAGCCGCCGCTACCTATTGCGGTAGGCCGGCGGGCGGCCCGAGCTGAAGGCGGGCGGCCTACACCGGAGGCACGCGTCAGCTGGCACGCGCCGCGGCGAACTTCTCTGCTATTCGACACCCGGGGACGACTAGCTCAGTTCTTGCCTCGATCGCGTCACCTCGGGAGGAGTTGGCTTCCGTGTCCAGGTCTCCTGCACGTTCAGATCGCGCGCGAAAGCCGGCTCGATGATCCCCGCTTGCGATCAAACGGCCGCGGTTGTTGGGTTAAGCGTCCTCCCAGGTCGAATAGCGTAAATGTCGACCCGCCCGGGCTGCGAAATCGAGCCGTGCGTGCCGCGAAATGGTCCGCTCGGGACATGGGGGACGCCACGCTCGCTCCCTACCGCCGGTTCGCGTCGGCGAGCTCGCGCTCCATCTCGCGCTTGGCGTCGCGCGCGGCGATCTCCCGGCGACGATCGTGGAGCTGCTTGCCGCGGCCGAGGCCGAGCTCGACCTTGGCCTTGCCCCGGTCGCTGATGTAGAGGCGGAGCGGCACGAGTGTCAGGCCCTTGGCCTTCGTCTTGCCGAGGAGCTCGTCGATCTGGTTGCGATGGAGGAGGAGCTTCCGGTCGCGCTTCGGCTCGTGGTTCTCCCGGCTGGCGCGCTCCCATGGAGCGATATGGGCGCCGACGAGCCAGGCCTCGCCCCGGTCGATCCGGGCAAAGGCATCGGCCAGGTTTACCTTGCCGGCACGGATCGACTTGATCTCGGTGCCGGACAGCGCGAGGCCGGCCTCAATCGTGTCGTCGATCGAGAACTCATGGCGCGCGCGGCGGTTGAGGGCAATGGTCTTCTCGGGCATCGGAGGCTCAGGCTACGGGGTATCGGGCGGGGACGGAAGCG
>JBBRNM010000066.1:0-10892 GCA_038230295.1 Candidatus Limnocylindrales bacterium | reverse complement strand
TCGTCGCGATCGGGTCGCCGCGTGGCGACCGATGACGAGGACCTGTCCATGACCGAGGTCCCGGACAAGTTGTTCGAGGGGACCGGCGAGAGCCGACGCGGGCGCGGTCGGACGCGAACCCGGGCCGGTGAGCCGGCGCCCGTCGCGGCAACGAGGACACGGACGAGCCGGGCGGCCACGCCTGCGTCGCCGATCGCCGCCGCCGCCGCGGGCGGTGATGTGCCGATCGTGGTCCTGCCGGGGGAGAAGCTCTCGCGCGTCGCCGCCAGCGCCCCCTCGCGCGCAGCCCTGAATGGCGACGCGGCCGATGAAGCCGCAACGACCGAAGCGCTCGATGCCGCCGACGACGAGGCCGCCGACGCGATGGCCGCGGCCAATGGTGAGGACCTTGACATGAGCGAAGAGGGCCAGCGCCGCCGCCGACGCCGCCGTGGCGGCCGAGGCCGCGGGCGCGGCCGGGCACGTGAGGACGCGACGTCCGCCGAGGGTGCCGAGCGCGCCCCGGAGCGAGACCGCGCACCCGAGCGCACGTCCGCCGAGCAAACAGCCACGGAGCCCGTCGAGGAAGAGGATTCGGAGCCGCTTGCGCCGCCCACGCGGCGACCGGCGGCCTCCACCTTCGGATCGGTGTGGGACTCGCAGATCGGGATTCCGGCCGCCGCCTCGAGCGGTACCCGCCCGCCCGCGCCAACGGAGGATGAGGAGGACTTCGACGAGCCGCCGATCCCCGAGTACCTGATCGCGGAACGTCGCCAGCGCGATGCGGGTCGCGGCCGGGGTCCGGCCCGTGGTGGCCGTGGCGGGGCCTACGCCGCAGCCATGGACCGCGAACGGTTCGGTGGCGGCCGGGGCTCGCAGATCAGTCGATTCGCCGAGCCGGCGCCGCGCCACGATCCGGAGCCGAATCGCAACGACCGGCCCGATCGAGGCAACTTCCGACCGGCCCCCCGACCGACCTCGCGCCCGGGACCGCGCCCCGCGCCCCAGCCCGCTCGCTCGGGCGATGAGCCGTGGAGCGAGGTTCCGCCGGAGATCGAAGCGATGCTCCGCGCGCAGATGGGTGGCCAGGCGGGCCGTCCGCCGCGGCGCGATGATCGCCCGGCAAGGCCTTCCGGAGCTGCTGCGACCGCCGAGACGGCTTCGGCCGCTGAGGGGCCAGGTAGTGAGGCGGCGCCTGCGTCCGAGCAGACGGCGGCCCCACGCCGCCGGACGGCACGCCGACCGGCCGGGGAGCCGATCTCCGTGACGGCGTCCGCAGCGGACAGCTCGGACTCGCCCGACGCCAAGCCTGAAACCGGATCGGCCGCCGCGCCGAAGCGCCGGGCGACGCGCTCGACCCGTGCGAGCACGGGATCGGCCGCCCCCGTCGCCGGAGCCACGGACGTCGATGCCGGAGCCGGCGTGGTGCCGGCCGCGGCGCAGGCGCCTCGGACGACCCGGACCCGCAAGACGGCCGCGTCCGAGGGCGCACCCGATGCGGCCGCCTCGGACGTCGTGGAGACCCCCGCCCCGAAGCGACGCGCGACCCGCAAGAAGGCCGATCCCTCGGCCTAGCTCCCGCTGGAGCGCCCGATGAACGGCTTCCGAACACGCGGCCAGCCGGCCGCGGTCGAGGCGCTGCGAGCGATGCTCGCAACGGGGATCCCGCACGCGATCCTCCTCGTCGGGCCCGGCGGCGTCGGCAAGACGACGCTCGCGTTCGACGTCGCGGCGGCGCTCCTGTGCCTCGCGCCGGTTCCGAACGAGCGACCGGACGGAACGTGCCGCGCCTGCCGGTCGGTTGAGCATGGCAACCACCCGGATCTCCATCGCCTTGCCCCGGTTGGGGCCGGCGCGGTGATCCCGATCGGTGGTCGCGACGAGCGCGGCGTTCGCGACCTCGTCTCGGAGCTGTCGCTCATGCCCGTCGAAGGGGGCGCCCGCGTTGCGGTGATCGAAGGGGCACATCGGATGACCGAGGATGCCCAATCGGCGCTCCTCAAGACGCTGGAGGAGCCGCCTCGTGGCGTTGTCCTGATCCTGTGCGCCGATGACGAGGAGCGGCTGTTGCCGACCATCCGCTCGCGCTGCGTTCGCCTCCGGCTCGGCTCGATCGGCGTTCGCGCGATCGAGCAGATCCTCGCCGAGCACGACGCCGCCGACGCTCCGACGGCGGCCCGCGTCGCGCGGCTCGCCGGCGGGCGGCCGGGCCTCGCCCTCACGCTCGCGCGGTCACCGGAGGCCGTCCGGATTCGGGGCGAGGTCGCGCGAACGCTCCTGGACCTCCTGGCCGCCTCACGGACGCAACGGCTCGTCGGCATTCGGGATCTGGCGGCCCGCGCCGCCGATCTCGGCCGCGCGCAGGAGCCGGGCCCACCACGAGAGACGGGACGCGCCGCCGCCAGGCGAGGCCGCGCGATCGTCCCCGGGCCCGACGACGCCGCCGATAGCGAGAACGACGCCGCCGCCGTCGCCGTTCGCGTCGCGCCGGCCGAGCGCCGTAGTGCCGCGCTCACGCTGGTCGCGGTCTGGCGCGATCTCCTGCGCGACCTGAGCCTCGTGTCCCTCGGCGCACCGGACACGATTCGTGACCCGGAGCTGCTCGAGGAGCTCGCCGCGGCCGGTTCGCTCGCGATCGGGGACGCGGCCGCTCACCTCCGCCGCCTGGACACGGCCGGCGAGCAGCTCGAGGGCAACGTCAGCCCGGAGCTCGTCCTCGACACGCTGGCGATCGCCTGGCATGCCTGAACACGAATCGGTCGTCGGGCGTCGTCTGGACGCGACCGTCCACGGTGACGTGCATGGCGTCGGCTTCCGGGTCCTCGTCGTGCGGACGGCCACGCGGTCCGGCCTCGTCGGCTGGGTCGCGAACGAGTCCCGGGGCACGGTCCGCTGCGTGGCAGAAGGCCCGGCGCCTGCCCTCGAGGCCCTTCTCGAGGTGCTCCGCGAGGGGCCTGCGGCCGCCCACGTGGATCGTGTCGACGCCGCGTGGTCGTCTCCGACCGGCGAATTCAAATCCTTCGAGATCCGCTCGGGCTGGCACGGCGGCGACTGACCCGCCCGGGCCGGTTGGGACCGCGGCCCCTCAGGGCAGGCCGGAGAGCATCCCCCCGTCGACCGCCGTGAAGGTCCCCGTCTGGTATCGCGCCGGCTCGGAGGCCAGGTACGCGACGAGGCTCGCGACCTCTTCCGCCGTTCCATACCGGCCCGCCGGGATCGACGCGATGTGTGCGGCGCGGATCTCGTCCATCGTCCGGCCGGTCCGCTCGGCCGACGCCCGGTCGAGGTGCTCGATGCGCGGCGTGTCGTGGCGGCCCGGGAGGACACCGTTCACGGTCACGCCATCCGCGGCAACGGATCGCGAGACCGTCTTCAGCCAGGCCATGAGCGCGGACCGGCCCGCATTCGAGTACGGCAGCTCGGGAATCGGCTGCCGGACGGTCGACGAGAGAATCGCCACGATGCGGCCCCAGCCCCCGGCGCGCATGGACGGCAGCAGTCGCGTCGCGAGGTCGATCGGCGTTGTCGCCAGGAGCTGGAAGGCCGTGCTCCAGCCCTCCGGATCGGTCGCCGTCGGGTCGACGGGTGGTGGGCCCCCGGCGTTGAGCACGACGATGTCGATGCCGCCGAGGGCCGCGGCGGCATCGCCTGCGAGCACTTCCGCACTGCCCGGCTGGGCGGCGTCGGCGGTCAGGACCGCCACGGGGAGCCCATGGCGGGCCTCCAGGTCCCGCGCGACGGGCTCCAGGCGCTCGGGAGAGCGCGACCAGATGGCGAGCCGGCAACCTTCCGCCGCCAGGGCCTCGGCAACGGCGCGGCCGAGCCCGCTGGATGCGCCCCCGACGAGCGCCCGCCGGCCCTCGATCCCGAGATCCATCGTTCCTCCATGGTCCGTTCGCCGGGGCCACACCGGACCAGCGGGCTATTCCATCGGAGCCGCCTGACGGCCGATGCTGCGTCGATGGAAGAGCCCTCGGTCGCCGAGCTGCTGCCGGAACTCTACCGGCAGGTCCTCGACCGCGTCGCCGAGCTCGAGGAGCACGGCGTGCGCGCCGAGGCCGGTCGGGTGCGCGCGGACGCAACGAAGGCGTACTCGCGTGCCTGGGACGCGTCGACCCTCGGCAAGCTGCGAGCCCTCAGGATCCATGCCGAGCGGGTGATCGTCGGCCGCGAACGCCCGCGGGCGCTGGACCCAGTGGCCGCCGCCATCGCGAGATTCACGCCGGAGCGCGGTCTCTGATCAGCGGCCGGAGGCGCGCTACGCTTCCGGCATGGCGGCAACGATCCCGGAGCTCATGGAGCGAACGATCGTCGCGCTCGAGATCCTGGCGCAGACCGCCGAACCCATCGACGATGAGCAGCAATACGTCCGCGACCTCGTCCTCGTCTGGAGCGTGCGACTGCGAACCGTCGGGTCCGAGCGGGCAACGCAGGCCGGCGCGGCCGAGCTCGACGACGCGATCGACTGGATCGCCGCGGAAGCCGCCCGGGTCACCGACCCCCACCGGGCGATCGACTGGCTCTCGACCCTGCCCCAGGTGGCCCTCCACGCGGTCGGCGAATCGAGCGCGTGAGATTCCAGGATGCGGCCCGCGATGCCAGGGCCGTCGTGTACGCCGGGATCCAGGCCGATCCACTCGTCGCCACCTGCGCCGGCCTCCTCGCGGCTGCCTCGGCGCAACAGCGCGTGCTGGCGCGGGCCGTCATGAACGGCGAAACCACCGTCAGTGACGGTTGGCGAATCGCCTTCCCGGGCCTGTTCGGGACAGCAGCGGTCTCGGCAGGCCCGGCCGAGCGTGCGCGATCCGATGCGATTCTCGCTGCGGCACTGGCCGTCGCCGCGCGCGGCGAGCAGGTCCGCTCGCAGGTTCGGGGCGCAATCGTCGAGGCGCTGACGGAGCGTCTGCTCATGCGGCGAGTTGACCCGGCCGCGTTGCATCGTGAGCGCCGGATCCTCTTCGACGGGGTCGCCGCCGAGATCCACCCCTACGACGTCACGGTCGAGCGGCCAGGCAGCGCGGAGGCCTACGACTGCAAGTGGGGCGCCCGCGGGATCGGCGCGGACGTCCTCAACCAGCTCGACGACGCCCGCCGCCACGCGGCCGAGGAGGGCCAGCGGCTCCTCGTCGCGCTCGTGATCTTCGATGCCCGCCGATCGTGCGAGGTCCGCCTCGCTCGTCAGTCCGCATCTCGCGAGGGGGTTCGCCTGGTGAGCCTCGAATCCCTCGACCGCCTCGCCGGAACACGGCCGTCCCAATCGGCTGCCCTGGAGGCGGCTCGATGATCGATCCCGGTGGCTCACCGGATCCCGGCGGCGACGAGCCAGCCGAGCTCGATCCGGGGCTTGTCGGTGGGCCGGCGCGGCCCGTCCCGGGCATCGGCAACGGCTACGTCGCCGGCTATCGCGTTCGCTTCGACGAGGCAGGGCCCGACGGGCGCATTCGGACCTCGGCGCTCCTTCGCTATGCGCAGGATGTTGCCTGGCGTCACTCGGAGGACCTCGGCTTCGATCGGCGCTGGTACACCGAGCGCGGCCGATGGTGGGTCGTTCGAGCCCTCGAGCTCGAGGTCCTCGCCCCGATCTCGATGGGCCGGACGCTGCGACTCTCGACCGCGGTGATCGGACACCGTCGAATCTGGGCCCGCCGTCTCGGCGAGTGCCGGCTCGCGGACGGATCGCTCGTCGCCGCCATCACCACGGATTGGGTGATCCTTGACGCGCGCGGCCGACTCGTGCGGATTCCCGAGGACTTCGGGCTGTCGTTCTCGAACCCCGAGCTCCCCGGCGAGATCCTGCGCATCGACCAGGGCGAGCCGGCCGGCGAGAGCGCCCGGCTCGAGTTTCGCGTCCGGCCACACGACCTCGATCCGATGGGTCACGTGAACAACGCCGCTTATCTCGATTGGATCGAGGAGGCGGTGCTCGCTGCCGGGCGAAGTGAGGCGGTCAACGCGCTCCCGCGGCGGTTGCGGCTCGAGTACCGGGCATCGGCGGGGCCAGGGGATTCGGTGGTTGCGATCGCCTGGGCGGACGACGCGACGTGGCATGTCCGCATCTCGCGCGCGGATGGGGCGGAGCTCGTCCGAGCGACCGGGTCGCCAATCGGGGCCACGCCGCCGCCGGGCCCTGCCGCGACGGCCGCTCAGGCGACGAAGCGGTCGATGGAGAGGCGGCTTGCCCGGTTCTCCCCAGTCGAGAGGAGCACCGAGATCTCCTCCGCGGCGAGCGCCCGGGCGAAGAAGTAGCCCTGGCCGAAGCTGGCGCCGAGCGCCCGCAGGTCGGCCAGCTGGCCGGCGTCCTCGATGCCCTCGGCGATCGTCGAGAGATGAAGCGTCTCGCCCAGTCGCAGGATCGCCCGGACGACCGCCCGCTGGTCCGGCCCGGCGGACATGCTCGCGACGAAGGAGCCGTCGATCTTGAGGACGTCGATCGGGAAGAGGCGCAGGTAGTTCAGGGAGGAGAAGCCGGTCCCGAAGTCGTCGATCGCGAGGCGCACGCCGAGCCCCTTGAGCTGGGCCAGCGTCATCGCGGTCGCATCCGTGTCGCGCATGAGGACGCCCTCGGTGAACTCGAGGATGAGGCGCGTCGGCTCCAGGCCCGACACTCGCAGCGCCTCGGCGACGCTCTCGACGAATCCCGGCTCCCCGACCTGGCGGCCGGAGACGTTGACGCTCATCGCAAGTGGCTGTTCGGGTCGGACCAGCTCCCAGCGGCGCGCCTGGCGGCACGCCTGCTCGAGGACCCAGCGTCCGAGCGGGAGGATCAGGCCCGTCTCCTCGGCGACGGCAATGAACTCGGTCGGGATCACGAGCCCGCGCTCGGGATGGTGCCAGCGCAGCAACGCCTCGACGCCCACCAGCTCGCGCGTCGCGAGCTTCACGATGGGCTGGTAGAGGACCTCGAACTCTTCCCGCTCGAGAGCCCGCTCCAGGTCGCCCTTGAGCGACAGTCGCAGCAACGCCGCGGCGTGCATGCTCGGCTCGAAGACCTCGATGCGGTTCTTGCCGCGGCTCTTCGCCATGTACATCGAGGCGTCGGCGTTCCGCAGCAGGTCCTCGGGGGTCTCCTTGGCCGACGTCGCCATCGCGACGCCCACGCTCGCATGGACGAACAGCTCCTTGCCGCCCTGCTGGAACGGCGTCTGGAGCATCGCGAGCAGGCGCTCGGCGACCTCCATCGCGGTCCCGGCGTCGGAGGGTTCCTCGACCAGGACCGCGAACTCGTCGCCACCCATCCGAGCGATCGTGTCGCCGGAACGGAGCGCCTCGCGAAGCCGCCCGGCGACGGAGATCAACAGCTGGTCGCCCTCGCCATGACCGAGGCTGTCGTTGACCGTCTTGAAGTCGTCGAGGTCGAGGAAGAGGACCGCGAGGCGGGCGCGAGAGCGGCGCGTGCGCGAGAGGGCATGTTCGAGGCGGTCCGAAAAGAGGGCCCGGTTTGCGAGGCCGGTCAGCGAATCGTGGAAGGCCTGGTGGCGCAGCTCGTCTTCCAGGCGGCGGTGGGTCGTGATGTCGCGATAGTTGACGACGATCCCGCCGACGGCCGCATCGTGGAGCAGGTTGCGCCCGGCGATCTCGATCAGCCGCTCCGAGCCATCCGCATGGAGCCCCCGAACCTCTGCCGAGACCTGGCCCCCGGGTGAAGCGACCAGCTCGAGGAACAGCGCCTGGAGCCGCGCCCGATCGTCGTGGTGGACCATGTCCATCCCGCTCGAGCCGATCCGCTGTTCCGGGCGGTAGCCCATCACGCGCTCGACGGCCGGGCTCTCGTAGGTGATCACCCCCTCCTCGCTGACGATCATGTTCACGTCATCGGAGTTCCGGACCAGCGATCGAAACCGTTCCTCGCTCCGGCGCAGGTCCGTGACCAGCAGCTGCTCTGTCAGCGTCTGCTCGAGAAGGCGGCGGTTCTGCCCGGCGAGCCGACGCGAGGCCCCCGAGAAGCCGGCGTACAGCAGGGCCAGGAGCAGGAAGGCCATCGCCCCGACGATCAGCAACACGTCCTGCCGCGTCGTCGCGATATCGGCCTCAATCGGGGCCGCGTCCTCGTAGACCTCGTAGGCGCCGATGACCGCGATCGAGCCCGGGGCTCGGATGGGCAGGTACAGCGACAGGAATCGGTCCGCGAGGCCGCGCTCGAACACGTTCTCGTCGTCCTTTCCGTTCGAGAACGATGTCGCGACGTTTCCCGCGAAGGCTGCGGTCAGGTCATCGTCAGCCGGGAAATGCATCCCTCGGAGCGCGGGCAGGTCGGAGAAGACGACGTGGCCATCCGCCGCCCAGATCTTGATCCGGAGGATCTTGCCCGTGGCGGCAAGCCGCTGCAGCCCGTCGTTGACGGCCGCACCGTCCGGACCCGACGGGTTCGCCATCGCCGCTTCGGTCAGCGTCGGGTCGAGGTCGGAGAGCACGACCGCCTCGGTCGTTCGGACGGCCTCGTGGACGGCCGCCTGGGCGAGATGGTCGGACACGGTCAGCGACACCGCGAGCGCCGTGCCAACGATGAGCAGCCCGGAGATCGTGAGGACTCCCGCTCGCAGCCCGGGCCGGCGCCCCGCGGGGATCGTGAACCTCGTCATGCGCGTTGGTGGCGCCTCGGCACGCGGCGGCGGATGGACCGCCCCCTGTCGCGACCGTAGGTGGTGCGCGCAGGCACGACAACGGGACGAAGGTCCTAAGCGACCGCCGGTTCGATCGGATGGGCCAGCGAGTGAGCCTCGGCGACGGTCCCGAGCCACGAGTTCGCCGCCACCGCCCAGTAGTTCGCCATCTGCTCCAGGCGGGGCGCATAGATGGCGCGCGCCGCCTCGAATCGGGGCCAGGCCACGTCGGCGGGTTCGAGGCGGTAGCCGACCTCTGCGAGCCGCGCCCACGCCGCGTCGAAGTCCGCCCGGACCAGGGTCCCGGGCTCGCCGGCCCGGAAGCCGAGGTTGCTGACGTCTTCAACGAGGTGCGATCCAACCCGCCGGGCGAGCTCGGCTTCGCCTCGCGGGAGCCCGACGATCGTCGTGATCACCAGGCTCGAGGCATCCAGGACGGTGCCAAGGGAGCTGATCCAGGACAGGTTGTCGTGGCTCGACCGGAAGAACCCGAGCAGCGGGTAGGCCACGTGCGAATCGAGCACCTCTGCCGACCAGCGCTGCCAGCCGATGAAGAACTCCGGGAGTCGATCGACGAGATCGAGGCGGGCGTAGGCCTCGAGGAGGGCGACGGCCGAGGGCGGCGCGCCCGCGGTCGCCTGGAGCGTGACCACATCGATCTCGCGCCGCTGGTACGAGCCATAGAGCGAGAAGAGAAAGGTCACGACGAGGGCGACGACGCCGAGGCCCGTCGCCGCCGCCGTGATGACGAGGATCCTCGCCAGCGGGCCGTTGGCGACGATGTCACCGAAGCCGAGGGTCAGGACCGATGTCGCGGCGAAGTAGATCGTCGTGCCGAAGCTGGGCAGCGGGCTGAGCTGATCGCGGATGGCGTACAGGACGAGGCCGTAACCGAGGACCAGGCCGCCCAGCCACAACGTCAGCAGCATGATCGCCGCCGCCGGCCCGAAGATCCCGAACAGCAGGTCACGCGTCTCGTCGGAGCGACCACGGCCCAGCGCTCGGATGGCCGGCCACGAGCCGCGGATGGCATAGCGAGCGATCCGAAATCTGCCGGGCGTGGGCCGCGGCACCACCACGGTCTGGAAGAGGTCCCAGAGCGTCAGGGCGAGGAGGAGGGCGCCGAGACCGAACGCCGCGATTTCCATGTGCCGCAGATCATCCCATCCCGGGATCGGCGGCGGCGCGCCACGTGGTGTATCGGGGCGGCCAGTCGTTCGCGGTCGGGCGCTCGCCGATTACCGCCGATTCGATCTCGAACTCGAAGAGCTCGTAGCCCGCGTCGGCCTCGAAGAACCAGCCCGCGGCGACGATCCCGACGCTGATCGGGTGGAGCCGCGGCGGCTCGGCGTCGCGGACCGTCGCGAGGAGGGCGCCACCATGGCCCTCCCGGCAGAGCAGCGCCCGACCGGCCGCGGCGAGATCGGGGGCGGCCATCGCGAACTGCTTCCACGTCGTCATCGGTCCCTCTCCCTGTCGATCTGGCCCCGCATTGGTAGGGTTGGCGCATCCCGCCGCCAGCTGCAATGGAGGATGCACGAGCCATGCCCCATCGTCTTGCCGGAGCGGCGATTCTCGCCGCCCACACCTGTGCTGTGAGCGGCAACGCCTCCACCGTGACCGGCTTCTATCCGGCGCCGAGCTGACGATGCGATTCCACACGACGATCCTCACGACCGGAAAGACGGCCGCCGGGATCGTTGTTCCTCCCGAGGTCGTCGGGACGCTGGGCTCGAGCCGGAAGCCGGCCGTCAAGGTGACGATTGGCGAGTACACCTACCGCAGCACGGTTGCGACCGTGAACGGCCAGTTCATGGTCGGCGTGAGCGCCGACAACCGGACCAGGGCGGGCGTCGCGGGCGGCGACGAGGTTGACGTCGACATCGAGCTGGACACCGAGCCGAGAACGGTCGGGGTGCCGCCAGACTTCGCGGCGGCGCTGGCCCGAGAGCCGAAGGCGAGGGCGTTCTTCGAAACGCTGTCGAACAGTCAGAAGGGGTGGTTCGTCGGCGGCATCGAAGCGGCGAAGGCTCCGGAGACCCGTCAGCGCCGGATCGACGCCGCCCTCGACCGCCTCCGCGAGGGTCGCGGCCAGCGCTGAGGTTGCTGAACGGGGACGGGTGTCAATGGCCATGTGAAAGTACCCACTGGTGGCCGCGGAGAAGTCCCCATCCCCGGGACGTCTTTCAGGCCTTCGTCGACGGCCCACCCGCTCTCGTTCTGGCTTCCTTCATCCGGTAGGAGTCGCCCGACGTGACGACCGTGACCGCATGGTGGAGCAGGCGGTCGAGCAGGGCGACCGCGGTCGTGTGC
>JBBRNM010000065.1:0-10987 GCA_038230295.1 Candidatus Limnocylindrales bacterium | reverse complement strand
TCAGCCGCGAAGCCCACGGCGATGAGGATCACGCCCTCGAGCAGGAGAGCGACACCGACGCCGGTCTGACTCGCGACGTACGTTGCATTGAGGTCAGACAGCGCCGCGATGACGCCAATAGCGGCCGGCACGAGGTAGGCGGTCGCATTCCGGCGGAACGCGATGACGATGAGGACAAGAGCCACGACGAGCACGGCGAGGTCGCCGAGCCCCGCGGGAATGACCCGCTCGAACGGGTTGCCCTGCGAGACGGCACTCCAGGTCCCCAGGACGGCGGTCATCCCGGCGACGAATCGGGTGAAGTTCGCCCGCGCATGGGCATTCCCGAGTTCGCCATCGGACGCGTCCGGATTCGCGGCACGCCGAGCCTCCAGGAGCGCGAGGAGGCCGAAGCCGGCCGTCCACAGGATCCACCAGGCGAGGGTTGCCAGGACCCGGAGCAGGGCCGTGGCGTGGTCGACGGGCTGCGGCCCGAAGTCCGAGAAACCAGACTGCGGGAAGAGCCGCGTGCTCAGCCATCCCAGGAGCGAGATCGCGAGAGCCAGCAGCGAGCCGAGCAAGACCAGCTGCGTGAGCACCGAAGCGAGCAGGCGCCGGAACAGGACCGCGGCAACAACGGCGCCGACGGAGGCGACGATCAGGGTGACCGTGAAGTCGGCATGCAGCGCCTGCATCACGAACCCTGCAGCGCCGAATACGTGCACCGTCGCGACGACAAACGCGACACCGGCCGCGCGCCGCTCGCGCGCGCCTCGCCGCTTCGCCAGCATCCCGACCACCGCAAAGGCGATGGCCGGCACGGCCAGCTGGACCGCCTGGGCCGCGTAGTTGGGGGAGAGGAACCCGTCGCTCGACGCCGAAGCCAGGAAGCTGCCGAACAGCGTGTGCCACGCCGCGAGCAGGAAGCCTGCGCCGACATAGGCGAACAGCTCGCCGATCGTAACCGCGGGCCCGAAGATCGACGCCGCCGCATTGCGACCTGGAGCGGGCTCCAGGCCGTGCTCGGCAAAGGGAGCGCCCTCCGCGATGGACCCGGTCTCGCCCGCCGCGGCCTCGGCCACCTTCAGGCGAGTCGCGGTGGCCTCGTCAATGAGACCGGCTGCGGCCCACGCATCGATGCGTTCGACCACGCGTTGATCAGGCATTCCTCTCCCTTACGTGCGCCCCGCGCTGACGGCGCATTCTGCGCCGCCGACTGGGCGTGAGACGCCAAGGTCGGGTGCCTGTGACATCGGCGCGGTGGAGGCGGTTAGAGCAGCTCCCCGTGCGCCGACGCGGTGGGCTCGCCGTCGCGCGGACGCGGCTCCTCGCCGGGCCCGTAGGCCAGCTCGGCCTCCATCTGGCGCCGCTCCGCTCGCTGCTCCTCGCTCGCGAGATCGCCGGGCTCGACGATCCCCGCGTTCGTGTCGGTCGCGGCGCGGACGTCGTCGCTGAGGGCAGACTCGCCGCCCTCGAGGATCCGCAGCGGGCGCGTCGCCTGGCCTTCGATCGCCCCGACGCCGAAGGGGACCCATTTCGCCGGGTCCTGGAGCCGGTGCGGCTCCGTGTTGCCACGTTGGTGCGTGTCCTCGAAGCCCTTCGGCTCGATCCACATCCGCTCGCCTTCGAGCAGACCGAGGACGCCCGATTGGCCCGGCTCCGGGCGCTCGTTCTGGCAGTAGCGGCAGCTCGCCTGGTCGTGCCGCGTGTAGGTCTCGGGCTCCTCGTACGTGGTGATGTAGCCCTCGTAGTTCCGGAGCACGACCTTGTGATCCGAGTAGCTGATCAGGTAGTTCGGCATGACCGGGATCTTGCCGCCGCCACCGGGCGCATCGATGACGAAGGTCGGGACCGCGTAGCCCGAGGTGTGGCCGCGAAGGCCCTCCATGATCTCGAGGCCCTTGCCCACCGGTGTCCGGAAATGGCCGGAGCCCTCGACGAGATCGCATTGGTACAGGTAGTACGGCCGGATCCGGTTCTCGACGAGCCGATGGACGAGCGCGCGCTGGATGTGGACGCAGTCATTCACGCCCGCAAGCAGGACGCTCTGGTTACCGACCGGGATGCCGGCTCGGGTCAGCTTGTCGACCGCGCGGCTGACCTCGGGCGTGATCTCGTTCGGGTGGTTGAAGTGGAGGTTGATCCAGATCGGGTGGTACTTCGCGAGCATCTCGCACAGCTCGTCATCGACGCGCTGGGGGAGGAACACCGGGACGCGGCTTCCGATCCGGATGATCTCGATGTGCGGGATCTCACGGATGCCGCGGAGGATCTTCTCGAAGAGCTTCGGCGCGAGCGTGAGCCCGTCGCCGCCCGAGATCAGGACGTCGCGGACCTGCGGCGTCCGGCGCAGGTACTCCAGCTGGGCCTCGTGGTCGCGGCTGTTGAAGTTCTGGGTCGGGTCGCCGACGATCCGGCTCCGCGTGCAGTAGCGGCAATAGCTGGCGCATTGCGTCGTGACGAGCATCAGGACGCGGTCCGGGTAACGATGGACGAGACCCGGGACCGGCGAGTGGCGGTCCTCGGCCAGCGAGTCCTCCATCATCGCCGTGAAGGCCTGGTGCTCGCGCCCGAGCGGGATGACCTGGCGGCGGATCGGGTCGTCCGCATCGTCGGGATCGATCAGGCTCGCGAAGTACGGCGTGATGTCCACGCGGAACTTGTCGTCGGCCGAGAGCCCGTCGCGCTCTTCCTCGGTGAGGTTCAGGACCTGCCCGACCTCCTCGAGGGTGTTGATCCGATGGCTGAGCTGCCAACGCCAGTCGTCCCATTTCTCGTCCGGCACGTCGGCCCAGATGGGCGCGCGGCGGCTGCGCGCCGGGAGGCCGTCGGGCCCGAGGGCCTTGGCGGGGTCGCGCGGGTTGACCCACGGCGTCTCGGCCTCGACCGGAACGGGCCGGTCGTGCGGGACGAGACGGGTTTCCTGGGTGTCCACGTACGGCGCCTCCGATGTTTCGACGCATAGATTTTATGCAGACTGGAACATCGAGACTATACCCGGCCGCGAGCGCATGGATCCAGCTCGATCGTCCGGCCCCGTCCGGCCCCGTCCGGGACCGATGACGGGCTCGGTCTCCGCAGGTGCCGGCGTCGCTCGGCGTCGCGACGGGGGCCTGACCAGCCTCGCTCGTAATCGCGACCGGGGCCTCACCAGCCTCGCATCTTCGTCAGTTAGTAGTCCCGGTAATGGCCGACATGCTTCGAGCGACTCGCGGGGCATCAAACCTCCCAAAGCTCGCCGCTCATCGGTAAGAGGTCGGAAATGGCGAAAGGTCGCTCGATCCTGGTCGCCGCGGATCACCGGCAGTAGTAGGTGAGAAGGAGACGACCGACGCCGAGGCGGCCGATGAGGCTGGCGGGGCCGGACCGTCTGAGCACGTCGCGGCAGACGGCGATCGATGCGGAACCCGACGCGCAAGGATCGGAAGTCGGTCGCCGACATTCCCGTCAGCGTTGCTCGAGGCGCCCCGCCCATTTCGCCCGATACGCGGGCGGACCCCACGGGTCGGCGATGTAGATCCGCTCGCGCCAGACGAGATCCCCGTGGAATTCCAGCACGGTCGCCACCCGATGCGGATCGATGTCGTCGAACCGGCCTGTGGGTCGTCGAGGATCGCGTCCTCAGCGTAGATCGCGCCGGCGACCGCCTCGTCCCGCCCGATCGCCTGGAAATGAGCCTGGCTGGCGGCGCGCCGAGCCGTCAAATCCACGCGCTACTCGCCGATGACGCTCCAGAGGAAGCCCATCGAGATGAAGAAGCCGGTGAAGAGCGCGATGAAGCCGAGCCCGCCGTACGGGGAGCTCGCGCCCTCGTGCGGGACGAGCTGCAGCCCGACACCGAAGACGACGGCCCAGACGACAAAGAGGATCGCGAAGAACCACTTCCCGTTGGGGCCCGTGATCCTGCGAGTCCAGCGGGACCGTCCATCGGCCGAGATCGCGGCCTTGGCGAACACGTAGACCAAAAGGGCCGACACGCCGACCGAGCCGAACAGGATGGGGAGGTTGTTCGGGAAGTTCTGGAACCAGATCGTGAAGATGGTCACGGCGCGGCCATGCTAGCAGACGACTCGGTAGCATTGAGGTTCCGATGGCCGTTCCCACAACCCCGGTCCGCACGCGTCCCGAAAGGCCAGATCGCGGCTCGTTCGAGCGGTTGGGCCGATGGGCCGCGAGGCACCGCTGGGCGGTCGTCGGAGCCTGGGCGGTCCTCCTCGTCGTCGCGATTCCCCTGGCGCTGCAGGCGAGCGGCGCGCTCCGCTCCGGCGGATTCGTTCGAGCGGACCTGGAGTCGGCGCAGGCGAAAGCGCTGCTCGAGACCGAGATCGGCGTCCCGCAGGCCGCGCTCGTCGTCGTCTTCCACTCGGACACGCTGGCTACCGGCGATCCGGCATTCGAGGCTCCCGCTGCCGCAGCGGTCGCCAACGTGCCGAAAGCGCCCTACGTCAAGGGCGTCCTGTCGCACCTCGTCTCCAATCGGCAGGTCTCGGCGGATGGTCACACCGCCTACGACGTCGTCTTCCTGAGCCTCGCGGCGGACGACTCGCCGGCGGCGCTGCCCGGAATCCGCGCGGCACTCGGCAACGGCGGGCCGCTCGAGGTGGGACTCGCCGGCGGCCCAGCCTTCTACGGCGACGTGCAGGCGGTCTCCGAGTCGGACCTCCGGCGGAGCGAGGCGATCTCACTGCCGCTCGCGGGACTGGCACTGCTGATCGTCTTCGGCTCGGTCGTCGCGGCGGCGCTGCCCCTCGCGATCGGCGGGGCGGCGGTCCTGGGCGCGCTCGCCGCGGTCTTCCTCGTCGCGAGCGTGATCCCGATGAGCATCTTCGTGCTGAACCTCGCGACGCTGCTCGGGCTCGGGCTCGGCGTCGACTACTCGCTCCTCATGACGAGCCGGTTCCGCGAGGAGCTAGCGGCCCGGGGCTGGCGAGCCGAGGCCGTCGAGGACGCGGTCGGAGCGACGGTCGCGACGGCCGGTCGGGCCGTCTTCTTCTCGGGGCTGACGGTCCTGCTCGGGCTGCTCGGCCTCGTGCTCTTCGACTTCATGATCCTGCGGTCGGTCGGCATCGCCGGGGCGATCGTCGTCGGGCTGGGGGTGACCGCCGCCCTTACGCTGCTCCCGGCGCTGCTGGCGATTGCCGGTGTCCGGCTCGATTCCCTTCGCGTCCGTCGCATCCAGGCGACTGCCTCCGAGAACGGGCCGTGGGCGAGGCTCGCCCGGCGGGTGATGGACCATCCGGTTCGCGTCCTGGTGCCGACGCTCGCGGTGCTGCTGATCCTCGGCACGCCGTTCCTGCACGTCCGTTTCAACGCCCCGGATTCCACGATCCTTCCCGAGACCGTGCCCTCGCGCCAGGCCTTCGATCGGCTGCAGTCGGCCTTCGGCGCGGGGCCGTTCGCCCCGATCGTGCTGGCGATCCGGACCCCGGGCTCGGCCACGGACCCTGCGAACCTTGCGGCCCTCTACGACTACTCGCGCCGGCTCGCCGCGGATCCGAGGATCGTCCGGGTCGACGGGCTGGTCGACGTGGATCCCCGCCTTCGCCTCGACCAGTACCAGCTCCTGTACGCGAGCCCGGGCGGACCGCCGGATCGGTTCGTCAGCGCCACGCTGGCAGCAACGACCCACGGCGACCTCACGAGCTTCACCCTGTCGACGCCGTACGGCCCGAACGAGACGCCGGGGCGGGCCCTCGCCCAGGACCTGCGGTCCGGACACGGCGCGCTCGCGCCGCCGGCTGGGATGACTGTGCTGGTCGGCGGAGGCGCGGCCGACGTCGAGGATGTCGTGAACGGCATCGGGGCCGAGTTCCCGCGGACGGCGGTGTTCATCCTGATCACCACCTACGCCGTGCTGTTCCTCCTGCTCCGGTCCGTCTTCCTGCCGCTCAAGGCGCTGGCGATGAACGGCCTCTCGATCCTGGCATCGTTCGGGGCGCTCGTCTGGATCTTCCAGGACGGCAACCTGTCGGCGATCCTCGGCACGCGGCCGCTCGGATTCGTCGAGACCACCCAGCCCGTCATCCTGTTCTGCGTGCTGTTCGGGCTGTCGATGGACTACGAGGTCTTCCTCCTCACCCGCATGCGCGAGACGTGGGACGCGACCGGCGACAATCGGGCAGCCGTCGCCCACGGCCTCGAACGAAGCGGACGGATCGTCACCTCCGCGGCCCTGATCGTCGTGGTCGTCGCCGGCGCCTTCGCCTTCGCGGACATCGTGCTGATCAAGGCCCTGGGCCTGGGGATCGCGGTCGCGGTCGCGCTCGATGCGACGGTCGTCCGGGCGCTGCTCGTGCCGGCCACCATGCGGCTCCTCGGCCACTGGAACTGGTGGTTGCCCGACGTGATCGCGCGGCGATTGCCCGCCCTCGCAGACCGAGAGGCGCTGGCATGAGCGGCTCGCACTCGCGACGGGGGCGGCGGCATCTGGCGGCGCTGATCGCCGTGGCACTCGTCGCGACCGCCTGCGCCGGCAATGGGCCTGTCCTGGCGAATCCCGCGCTCGTCTTGCCCGCGCCGCCGACGGCAACGCCGACGCCCAGCCCGGTCCCCGACCCGATCGCCATCCAGCTCCCGCGTGACGACGGCCTTCACGATCGCCTGACCGAGTGGTGGTACTACACCGGCCACCTCGTCGCGACCGACGGCCGCCATTTCGGGTTCGAGGCCGTCATCTTCCGAGCCGAGCGCGGCTCCGTCCCCACGACCTGGGCGTCGCATCTCGCCCTGACCGACGAATCCGGAAACCGGTTCCTCTACGCGCAGCGGTCCCAGATCGGCGGCCCGGTCTCCCTCACGCCTCGCAACCTCGGCAGCTCACCGACGGGGTTCGCCCTGTCGGTGACGGGCTTCGATCCGAGCGACCCGAGCTCGCTCCTCCGAATGCCGTGGACCCTGGAAGGGTCGGGCGGGCGAGACCGGATCACAGCAGCGCTCTCGCCGCAGGAGGCGGCTCCGGCCGGCGGATCGTTCGGCCTCGCCCTCGACCTGACGTCGACGAAACCGGCAGCGCTGCACGGTGCCAACGGCTGGATCGACTTCGGCCCGGCGGGCTCGTCGTACTACTACTCCCGAACACGGATGACCATCAGCGGGTCGCTCATGCTCGACGGCGCGTCGCTCGCGGTGACCGGCGCGGGCTGGTTCGACCACCAGTGGGGCGACTTCATCTCGGTCGGTGGGGGCGGCTGGGATTGGTTCGCCGTCGAGCTCGCGGATCGGACCGAGCTGACCCTGTCGCTCGTGCGGGCCGCGGACGGTACGCTCCCGCTCGTGTACGGCACATACGTGGACGCGGCCGGCCATGCCACCAACCTCGACCGCACGGACTTCGCCGTCACCGCGTCGGAAAGTTGGGTCAGCCCGCACTCTGGCGCCATGTATCCGGCCGCCTGGCACATCGAGGTGCCGAGCCAGGGCCTCGTCATCGATCTCGTCCCCACCATCGCCGACCAGGAGCTCGACACCCGTCCATCGACCGGCGTCATCTACTGGGAGGGTTCGCAGCGGGTGGCGGCAACCCGCTCCGGGCAGCCAGTCTCCGGAGAGGCCTACGTCGAGCTGACGGGCTACGCCCTCGCGAAACCGTGACCGACGGCAACGAAGCGTCGCCGGGGCGCCTTCAGGCCTCGGCGATCGCTGACACCGATAGACGCAGGCCTGGCACGTCCAAGGGGAGCTTGGCGCCCTGTCGGGCGGGCGGATCGCTGGGGAACCAGCGGCGCCATTCCTCGTTCATCCCCGCGAAGTCGGCGGAATCGCCGAGGATGAAGGTCATGCTCACGACTCGGTCGAGCGCGCTGCCACCAGATTCGAGAATGGCCTGGATGTTGGCCAGGCATTGCCGGGTCTGCTCCTGGATCGTCGCGCCGACGATGGCCCCCGACAAGGCATCAAACGGGCCCTGCCCCGACACGAAGATCAAGCCGCCTGCCTTTACGGCCTGCGAGTAGCTCTGGTTCCTGGGCGCGCCGTCGGTCTGAACAAGCTGGCGGGTCATCGCGGCCTCCCTCGGGATCTGGAGCAGGTTCGGATCCAGATCATGCCCGCAACGGGATCGTGACGGCTTGTCATGACGTCGTGGCGACATCGGACGACACTTGCGTCAGGGCTCGGCAGCAACGCAGCTTTGCGATGCCCGGATTCGATCCCCAGACGCAGGAGATCAACGATGGCAGATCGGCAGATCATCGAGCGGGAGACCGTCAGCGACGAGACTCTCGCCCCGTACGAGACGCTCAAGAGATGAGAGGCGGTGGCGTCGGAATCATCGGCGTGATCGTCATCGTCCTGGTGATTCTCTTCCTGCTCGGCGTCATCAAGCTGTAGCCGAATGCCGTCGGCACCCCTCGCGCTTGCCCGCCTCGCGCGAGGGGCGACCCTGCCGAAGACCCGCGGGTTGCTCCTGGCCGCGGCCCGGTCGGATGCCCTGCGACATGTCGCGCGGCGTGCCGTCAACGATCGAGCTGGCATCCTCCGTGACCTGCGGCACCCGGGACGCCCTCGCGACCTCATTCAGCGGGCCGCCAGGCACCCGGCCACGCGGGAGCTGGCGAATTTGGGGCTCGTTTTCCTGCCCGTCCGCTATCTCCCGCTCGGTTGGCTGGCGAAGTGGGCGACGGCGAGGGCCTTGCGTCGACTCGTCAACGAACCGGTGCAACGCCCCCGGGCCTGACGCGTCAGGAGCCCGTGATGAACTCACCGCCGTCGACGCTGATGATGTCGCCGTTGATGAAGTCGGTGCCTTCGCCGGAAAGCGCCAGGATCGCGTTGGCCACGTCCTGCGGCGTCGTCATCCGGCCGGTCGGGTTCCGCTTCATCGTGATGTCGATCATCGTCTGGGCTTCCGGGATCTTCAGAAGCGCGGGGGTGACCGTCACGCCCGCCCGTATCGCGTTCACCGTGACGCCTGATCCCGTCCGGGCGAGCTCCATCGCGAGCTGCCGGACATGCGATTCGAGGGCGGCCTTGGCCGACGAGACCACGCCGTAGGACGGCACGACCCGGGTCGAGCCCTCGGACGTCATCGCGAAGACCTTCGAGCCCTTCCCGAGGAAGCCGCGCCGGTAGAGATCCTGGACCCAGTAGACGAGGCTGTTCGCCATGACGTCCTGGGTCATCTCCATCTTCTTGCGATCGACCGCGGTCTTGGGATCGTCGGTGATGAACGGCACGAGGCTGCCGAACGCGAGGGAATGCATGACCACGCGGACGTAGGGATCGCGGTCGGCGGCTCGAGCTGTATCGAACCGCGCCTCGAGGGCGTCGAGGGCCGACGCGCGCTTCTCATCGTCGGCAGCGTTCATGTTGATGTAGAGGACGTCCCGGCCGGTCGCGGCCAGCTCGGACTTGAGCTCCTCGACGCGTGCCAGGCTCGCCCGGAAGTCCAGATGGATGCCGCAGATGTTGTAGCCGGCCGCAGCCAGGGCCCTCGCAGTCGCCTCGCCCATGCCCGACGAACCGCCGAGAATCAGGGCCCAGCGCTCGCGCGAATCGGTCATCGGCGGAGTCTACGCTGCGGGCCATCGGCCGAGGCCCATCCCCAGCTATGCAGTACTGCATTGGAATCGGCTTGAGCGTGCTCGCCCCTCCGCCCGACTGGCACCGTGGGCGAGTGGGCGAGCTCGCTCAGCCACGTTTGTATGCAGATCCTGCATACGGGGTGGAACGTGGGCTCCTTGCAGAGCCACACCGATCGGGCCGAAGGCCACCCGAATCGGGTCCCGGGGTATCGTGGGCTCGTGGACTTCGGGCTCGTGGTTGCGCTGATCCTGCCGATCCTCGTGATCCAGATCGTCCTGATCGTGCTGGCGGTGCATGACCTTCTCCGGCCGGAACGCACTGTTCGCGGCGTCTCGAAGGGCGTCTGGCTGCTCGTGATCGTCTTCTTCCAGTGGCTGGGGCCGCTCCTCTATTTCGCCATGGGGCGCGAGAACGAATGACGGTCGCCGCGACCGCACCGCCGGCGATCGAGATCCGAGGCCTGACCAAGCGATTTGGGTCGGTGGTCGCGCTGGACGGCCTCGACCTCGACATCCCCGCCGGGGTCGTGTTCGGCCTGCTCGGGCCGAACGGCGCCGGCAAGACGACGACGATCCGCCTCCTGACGGGCGTCGCCCGGCCGACGTCGGGCTCGGCGACCGTTGGCGGCACGGATGTCCGGTCCTCGAGCGGGATCGAGGCTCGTCGGCGGATCGGGGTCCTCGACCAGGAGCCGCGCTTCTACGGCTGGATGTCCGGTCGCGAGCTCCTCGCGTTCGTCGGCGATCTCGTCGGGCTCGACGGCAAGGCGCTGGACGAACGGATCCACGAGACGCTCGAGCGGGTGGGCCTTACGGAGGCCGCGGACCGGCGAATCGGCGGGTACTCGAGCGGGATGCGCCAGCGCCTGGGCATCGGCCAGGCCATCATCGGCAAGCCCGAGATCCTCATCCTGGACGAGCCGGTCTCGTCGCTCGATCCGGAGGGGCGCCGCGACCTCCTCGCCCTCATTGGCGGGCTGGGCGAGAGCCCGACGGTCGTGTTCTCCACCCACGTGCTGTCGGACGTCGAGCGGGTCTGCGATCGGGTCGCAATCCTCGATCACGGACGGCTGGTCACGGAGGCGCCGATCGAGGAGCTGCTGAGCCGATTCGCGCCGCCGACGTATCGCATCGAGGCCGAGCCCGGCCAGGCGGCGCGTCTCGAGGCGCTCCTCGGTGGGCTCAAGCGCCAACCGTGGGTCAGCCGAGCCGAGGCTGACGGTGACCACGTCCGCGTTGCGGTCACCGACCACGAACGGGCGTCCGCGGACCTCCTCCCGCTCGTGGCTGGCGTCGGGCTGCGGGTCATCGCGTTCGAACGCGAGCGGCCGACACTCGAGGATGCGTTCCTCCGCCTCGTTGGCCGTGACCGCGAGGATGGCGACGACGAGGAAATCGCCGGGGGCGAGGAAATCGCCGGGGGCGAGGAAATCGCCGGGGGCGAGGAAATCGCCGGGGGCGAGGAAATCGCCGGGGGCGAGGAAATC
>JBBRNM010000064.1:0-11224 GCA_038230295.1 Candidatus Limnocylindrales bacterium | reverse complement strand
TCCAGCGAGCCATCGGTGGTGTAGACCCGCTGGAAGGCGAAGCCGCGAGGGTCCGCGAACCGGTAGTAGTACAGCTCCTCCAGGAGGCGCTCCCGGGGAGGGTCCTCCGTGTCGTGCTTGTGCGGCGGATAGCTTGACCAGTTGCCGCCCGGGGTCACGACCTCGACCATGATCAGCCGTCCGGCCGACACCTCCGGCGGGAGCAGGTGGCGAACCGTCCGTGCGGTCCGATCGGCGCCGCGGGCCTCCACGCGCATCGTGGCCGGGTCGATCAGCCGTGTCTCGCGGACCTCGCCGGCGGGCGCTGCCGCGACGGCGACCAGCGCCGAACCGCGTGCCGTGATCTCGAGCGGCGCACCCGGCTCCACGAGGACGACGGGCGCAGGCGTGGCGTCAAACACCGCCTGCCGGCTACCCAACCGCCCGGCGTCACTGCCGGCCACCGCGATGTCCACCGCGCCTTCCAGCACGACGACGCCGACCTCGCGATCGTCTCCCGGCCGGGTGATCGCCGCCCCATCGGCCAAGGTGTGGGCCGAGAACGCGATCCAGTGCCAGCCCACGCCGGCCAGGCCGGAACGTTCCGTGCTCGGGTCGATCCGGATCGTGGCGCCGTCCGCCTCGGGCCCGTGAGGTCGGCGGCGGAGCGCGACGGCCCCCGGCATCACAGGAAGCGCCGCTCGGTCGCCACATGCTCGAGGTATCCCTCGCGCGCGCCACGGACGGTGTCGGATACCGAGACCTCGGCAAGTGGCACGTCCCACCAGCTGTCGTAGGAAGGCACGTCGATGCTGGCGTCGACCGTCACCACGATGACCGTGGTGCGGGTGCTCTCCCGAGCGGTCGCCAGGGCCTCGGTAAGGCTGGGCGCATCGTTCGCGACCAAGGCGTCGGCACCGAGGCTTCGGGCGTTCGCCGCGAAGTCGAACGGGAGCGGGTCACCGCCAAGCTCGCCGGTCGCCGGATCCCGTATGCCGAAGGTGTTGAACCGGTTCCGGCCGCCGCCCGCACGTGACAGGTTGTCGATGGAATGGAAGCCGTGGTTCTCGAGCAGGACCACGATGATCTTCACGCCTTCCTGGACGGCCGTGGCGATCTCGCCCGAGAGCATGAGGTACGACCCGTCGCCGACCATGACGAAGACCTCGCCATCTGGTTTGGCCAGCTTGACCCCGAAGCCGCCGGCGATCTCGTAGCCCATCGTCGAGTAGCCGTACTCAACGTGGTAGCCGCCGGGCTGGCTCGTCCGCCACAGCTTGTGGAGGTCGCCCGGCAGGCTGCCCGCGGCGCACACCACCGTGTCCTCCGGCGCGGCGGCCTCGGCCACGAGCCCGATGGCCTCTGGCTGGGAGATCCCGGTCGGGGCGGACAGGTGCAGGACCCGGTCCACCTCCGCGTTCCACTCGGAGCGCAGCCGCTCCCCGAGCGCGCGGCGGTCCGCGTCGACGCCCGCCCACGGCCGTCGCTCGAGGGCGTCCTGCAGCTCCTCGATGCCGACGCGCGCATCGCCGACGAGGGGCAGGGCGCCAGCCTTCGCAGCATCGAGCTCGGCGACGTTCAGCGCGACGAACCGGACGTCAGGGTCCTGCCAGGCGGTCCAGCTCGCGGTGGTGAAGTCGCTGAGACGCGTCCCGATCGCGACGACGAGGTCTGCGTCGAGGGCGAGTCGATTCGCCGCTGACCCGCCGGTCACGCCGATCGGGCCCATCTGCGATGGATGGTCCCAGCTCAGCGAGCCCTTGCCGGCCTGGGTCTCCGCGACCGGGATCCCGAACGTTCGGACGAGGCGATCCAGCGCGGCGGAGGCATCGCTATAGATCACGCCGCCGCCCACGACGATGAGCGGGCGCCTGCTGGCCATGATCGCGTCCACGGCACGCTCGATCGAGGCGCGGTCCGGACGGGCGCGTGGCACGTGATGGACGCGCGGTTCGAACAACGCCGCCGGGTAGTCGAAGGCCTCGGCCTGGACGTCCTGCGGCAGCGCGATCGTGACCGCTCCCGTTTCTGCCGGGGAGGTCAGGACGCGCATCGCGGCCGGGAGGGCGCTGATCAGCTGTTCCGGCCGGTTGATCCGATCCCAGTAGCGGGAGACGGGACGCAGCGTGTCGTTGACGGACGCATCCTGGCTGTCCGATCGCTCCAGCTGCTGGAGCACGGGGCTGACCCGGCGGCTGGCGAAGAGATCCCCCGGCAGCAGGAGGACGGGCAGCCGGTTGATCGTTGCGACGGCCGCGCCGGTGACGAGGTTCGTGGCCCCGGGGCCGATCGACGTCGTGCACGCGAAGGTCCGCAGCCGGCGACTCTTCTTCGCGAACGCCACGGCCGCGTGGACCATCGCCTGCTCGTTCCGCGCCTGGTAGTAGCGGAAGCCATCACCGGCAGCCTCGAGCGCCTCGCCGATGCCGGCAACGTTGCCGTGCCCGAAGATCCCGAACATGCCCTTGAAGAAGGGCTGCTCGTGGCCGTCGCGCTCGATTGCCTGCGAGGCCAGAAAGCGAACAACGGCCTGGGCCGCGGTCGCACGCTCGGTCGTGCTTTTCACCCGCGTCGCCCTGGCCTCGCGGCTCGATCAGCGCGCGTCGTGCGCGGCGACGGCCCGAACCGCGTCAAGCATGGCTGCTGGTCCATCGGTGTCGATCATGTCAGTTCCAAGCGCAACCAGTCGCTCGGCCGCCTCACCACCGCTCGCGGACCCGCCGCCGACGAGCAGGCCGCGTTCGCGCATCCCGGCGATGAGCCCCTCGGCGTTCCATTGCCACGGGACGTCGGCGCCGTCCGCGCGGCAGGCCTCGATCGCGGCAAGCACGCCGTCGGGGTCGTCGTCGAGCCGGAGGAGGAGCACGCATGGGAGGCCAGGCTGAACCGCCTTGGCCGCCCGAATCTCCCCCGGGTCGAAGGCATAGATCGCCAGCCGATCGCGGGCCGGGGATGCCCACGCGAGCTGGGCCACCTCGGCCCCGATGCCACCTGCCTTGACCTCCAGGGCGGCGCCGAACCGGGGCCGATCCTCCACCCAGCTCAGGAAGGCGTCGAACCGTGGGACCCGCTGGCCTCGGAACTCGTCGCCGAACCAGCCTCCAGCGTCGAGCTCGGCGATCGCGGCCATCGTCATCTCCGAGACCGGCCCACGCCCGTCGGTGGTCCTGTCCAGCGTGGCGTCGTGGACCAGCACGAGGTGGCCGTCTGCCGTCCTGCGGATGTCGGTCTCGGTGTAGACGGCGCCTTCCTGGACGGCCAGCTCGAACGCGGCATAGGTATTTTCCGCAGCCCTCGACGACGCGCCGCGGTGCCCGCCGACGCGGAGGCCGATCCCCCTAGCTCGCCAGTCCATCCTGGCCCTCCGTTCCGGCGTCCACGACGCGCCCGCCGGCGGGGTCGATCTCGACCCTGCGTCCGGTCGGCCCATCGAAGAGGTGGAGATGCGCCGGGTCAATCCGGAATGGCACCTGCTCGCCGACCTGCAGGTGCGTCGCTGCCTCGGTGGGGACGAGCGCGCGGATGGTGCTCGGGCCGGCAGCCAGATGGACGAGGGAATCGCGGCCGAGCGGCTCGGTCAGGGTGACCGTCGCCACCTGGTCGCCCGACTTGACCTGGACGTGCTCAGGTCGGACGCCGACCAGCAGGCCGGCGCCGCCGTCGCCGACGAGCGGCCGGACCACCTGCCGGGCCAGGGCCTCGTCCGGGCCATCGATCGCCCAGACGTTGATCTGCGGGGAGCCGATGAACTGCGCCGAGAACAGCGATGGCGGGCGGACGTACAGCGTCGCCGGGGACGTCAGCGCGACGATGTTGCCATTCGACATGACCGCAACGCGATCGGCGATCGCCATGGCCTCCGACTGGTCATGGGTGACGAAGACCGTCGTCATCTTGAGGTCGAGCTGGAGGCGCCGGATCTCCGCCCGCACCTCCACCCGCAGGTGGGCATCCAGGTTGGACAGCGGCTCGTCGAGCAGCAGGATGACCGGTTTCTTGACGAGCGCCCGGGCCAGCGCCACGCGCTGCCGCTGCCCGCCCGAGAGCTGCTGCGGTCGCCGCGCCAGGAGCCCTCCCACGCCCATCAGGCCGGCAATCTCGTCAACGTCGCGCTCGGCCTGCTTCCGCTCCATCTTGGCCGCATCCAGCGGAAACCGGATGTTCTCGCGGACGGTCATGTGCGGATAGATGGCGTAGTCCTGGAAGACGTAGCCGATGCCTCGTCGTTGGGGAGCCAGGCCCGTGACGTCCACGCCGTCGAAGAGGACCCGCCCTGCCTTGGCCCGAATGAAGCCGGTGATGAACCCAAGCGTCGTTGTCTTGCCGCAGCCCGACGGCCCCACCAGGGCGACAAGCTCGCCATGGGCCACGGTCAGGTTCAGGTCGTGGACGGCGCCAACCTGTCCGTACTCGACGGTCAGGCCCTGGATGTCCAGCCTCACCTTCGACGCCCCTTCATGATGCCGCGCACGGAGCTCAGCCCCTGATCGCTCCGCCCAGCCCACCGACGCGGACGAGGCGGCGTTGCAGGATCGCGAAGACGGTTAGCACCGGCACGAGGGCCACGAGGCTCCCGGCTGCGAGCAGCGGCCAGTTGATCCCGTAGCCGATCTCCTGGATGTAACGTTGCAGGGCCACCGTGTACGGCTGGACATCGGCCTTGGGGATGAGGACCAGCGGCAGCGAGAACGAGTTCCAGCCATCGATGAACGAGAGCGTGGCCACGACGAGGATCCCGGGCACTGCCAGCGGCAGGATGACGCGGCGCATGGTCAGCAGAGACCCGGCTCCGTCGATCCGGGCGGCCTGCTCGAGGCGGATCGGGATCTGCCGGAAGGCTCCGGCCATCAGCCAGATGCCGAGCGGCGTCGAGCCGGCCGCGTAGGCGAGGATGACCCCCTGGGACGTCCCGTAGAGGCCGGACGCCGAGAACAGGATGAAGAGCGGCACGATCCGCGACGCGGACGGCAGGAAGCTCAAGGCCAGGACCACGATCAGGAGCGCCTCGCCGGACTTCATGTTGTAGCGCGCGAGGGCGTAGCCGCCGAGCGTCGACGCAACCGCGGTGACCACGGCCGACGAGAGGCCGTAGAACGCGGCGTTGCGATACGGAGCCAGGCCAATCCCGTTGGATCCAAAGAGCACGCCGACGACGTTGTCCAGGGTCAGGCTGGTCGGGATGATGGAGATCGGGTACAGCGACTGGCTGCCCGGACGAAGCGCGATCGAGAGGACCCACAGAAGCGGCAGCAACGCGAACGCCAGGGCAAGGGCCACGGCCGCAGCCCGGAGGATGCGCTGCAGCGTCGACAGGCGGACTAGGTCCACTTCCGGGCCTCGCGTCTCCAGATGACGACATAGGCGATGGCCAGCGCCAGGCTGATCGTGAACAGGATCGCGGTGACGGCCGCCCCCTGGCCGATGTTGCCCTTCTGGATGGTCAGCCGATACATCTCGAGGGCCATCGTCTCGGTCTGATACAGCGGTCCGCCGCGAGTCATCGCGTAGATGAGATCGAACGTGTTCAGCCCGCTCACCAGGGCGACGAGGCCGGCCAGCAGGAACGTCGGGCGAATCGCGGGCAGGATCACCTTCCGGACGATCCGACCGTACGAGGCGCCATCGACCTGGCCGGCGAGGATGATGTTCGGCGGCACGTTCGCCAGGGCGCCGCTGATGACGAGCAGCACGATCCCATAGCCGGCCCAGATGTTGGCGACGACGAGCGCGGCCATCGTCGTCGCCTTGTCCGTGAGCCAGTCGACCGGGCCGAGGCCGAACGCGCCGAGGACGTCGTTGGCCAGGCCGATCGCGGGGTCGTACATCAGCCGCCATGTGTAGCCGATGATGACCGCAGCGATGACCCACGGGATCAGGTAGACGGCCAGGAGCGCGGACCGCACGCCGGGCGAGACCGTGTGCAGGGCGAGGGCGAGCCCGGTCCCGAGACCCAGCGATCCGAAGAGCGTGCCGGCCGTGAAGACGGCGGTGATTCCCAGCACGCCGAGGAACGCCGGCGCGTGGGACGCGAGCACCAGCTGGAGGTTCTTCAGGCCGACCTCCTCGACGTTGATGAGGCGGCCGATCGTGGCATTCGTCGTTGCGTAGTAGAAGGTCAGCAGGTATGGCAGGAGCAGGAACAGGAAGACCAGCAGCAGGGGGAGTGCAAGCAGCAGCCAGGGAGTCGCTCGACGAAGGGCTCCACGAGCCATGGGCCGAACGACTCCCTGCTGCCTGGTTATGCGCTCTGCCTAGGGCGTGGCCGCGAGCAACGCATCGACGTCGGTTGCGGCCCGGTCAAGGGCGTCCTTGACCGAAAGGTCGCCATTGATGGCCTTCTGCATGCCGGTCCAGAGGATCTCGATCATGCCTGTGTACTTCGGGATGAACGGCGGGAAGTGAGCGACCTTCGCCGCCTCCGCCTCCTGCGCGAAGTACGGGTCCGCCTTGAACGCGTCGGCTTGCGCGAGCCCGGATGTCCTGACCGGGATCCGGGTGCGATCGATCTCGAACGGGACCATGTTCTTGCCATTGGTCACCATCGAGATGTAGTCGAACGCCAGGTCCTTGTTGGGGCTGTCCGCGTTGATGGCGAGCATCCAGCCGCCCGCCGTCGACGCCGGCTGGCAGCCCGTGCAGATCGGCGGCAGCGCAGCGCCGATGGTGCTCTGGAACTTGGTCACGTCGAACCCGTCCGGCAACGACCCGAGCCCGTCGCCAACCGTCGCCAGCATGATCCCGGCCTTCCCGGAGAAGATGTGCGCGATGTTGTCGTCGGCGGTCTCGCCGAGCACCGCCTTGGGCGTGTACCCCTGCTTGACGAGGTCCACGTACAGCTGGAGTGCCTTCTGGCCACCCGCGTCGTTGAACGCGGCCTTCGTGTTGTCGGCATTCAGGATGCTCGAGCCGGTCATGTACAGGTATGAGTAGAACCGGTCGACCGTGCTCTCTTCCGAGGACGCGGGGAACTCGACGGGGCTGACGCCCGGCACCTTGGCCTTGATGGCCGCGGCATCGGCGAAGAGCTCATCCCAGGTTGCCGGGCCCTTCTCGGGATCCAGGCCAGCCTTCTTGAAGATGTCCTTGTTCCAGACCATGAGCCGGATGTCGCTGTAGAACCAGACCGCCATCTGGCTGCCCTTGACAATGGTCGAGTTGGCGTACGCGGGCACGATGTCGCCCTTGTCAGCCCAGCTCGCATAGTTCGAATCCAGGTTGGCGGTGAGGCCCTCGCCAACGAACTGGCCGAGCCAGATGTTGTCGAGCTGGAAGATGTCCGGCTTGTCGGACACGGCTCCCGCCTGGCTGAGCTCGATGCGGTTGAACTGGTCCGTCGAGCCCACGCCCTGGGCGAGATTGATCGTGACACCTGGGTGGGCGGCTTCGAAGGCAGCCTTCGGGCCCGGCGCCCAGGGCTGGATTCGACCGTCGGCGACGGTATAGTTCCGGGCCCACACAGTCAGGGTGACGGGCGCCGCGGCAGTCGTGCCGGCTGGCTGGTTTGTCGCCGCCGGACCGCTGGCCGACGCACTTGATGACGCCGTCGGGGAACAGGCGCTCGCGACGATCACGGTGACCGCCAGCAGCGCCACCAGACGCTTGGTCATGACTCCTCCTCCACTCCTCTGGGTGCCCCGCTCACGCGACGGCGGGCGCTACCCGGCTTGAACCGAACCGCTCGATGACGGGCGCGAGGTCGATGAGATCCTCTGCGCTGCCCACGATCAGGTGGATCAGCGTGCCTTCCTCCCACAGTCGAACGGAGCGGCCGGCTTCCCTGGCGATGACGATGCCAGCCGCGACGTCCCAGATCCGGAGGCCGATGCCCAGGAAGCAGCCCCCGTGGAGCGCGATGTTGAGCAGGGCATACGCCGCTCCTCCCACCATGCGGATGGCCCGTGGGCGGGAACCGGCGATTTGCTCGATCGTTCCCACCATGACCGGGTCCAGGTCCTCCCATCCGAACTCCAGGAAGATGCGGGCGGCGCCAGCGGTGGAGGTCGTGGGCCGGCAGGCGACGTCGCCGGTCGTGGACCCCGCAACGACGCTGCCGCTGCCGGCCAGGGCCCGGTACGCAGAGCCGCTGGTCAGGTCCGCGATCGCCCCGACGACGAGATCGCCGTCCCTGCGCAACGCGATGGAGCAGGTGGCGCCGGCCAGGCCCGTCGAGTAGTTGAGCGTTCCGTCGATCGGATCGACGATCCATCGCCAACCCTGGGCCCCGTTCGCGCCGCCCTCCTCCTCGCCGAGGAACGCGTGGCCGGGGAACGTTGCCGCCACCTTCGTGCGCAGGTAGCGCTCGATCAGCCCGTCCGCCGGGGTCACGAAGTCGAAGACGTCGCCCTTGCGTGTGGCCTTCGTTCCCGTGGCGGGATCGGTCGCAAGGTGGATGGCGCCGGCCGCCCAGTCACCGACCGCATCGAAGGCTGCTCGTTCCGTCGCCGATGGACTGGTCAGCGATCGATCCTCCGCGATAGTGGGCGCCTCGCCGGCGGTCACTATAGGTGCGCCCTCGGACGGTTGCAAGGTTCCAATTCCGCGGCCGCGGGCCCGTTCCAGTCCCACCCGGAACGTATGCGCACGCCGCGGTCAGGGGGGCGGCGCGGTGGAGCCTCTGACGCTGAGCTGCACGCTCGCCAGGGTCACGTGCGGATCGCCGGTGATCCGGCCCTCGATTCGGCCCAGCAGTGCGCCGACGCCGAGCCGGACGAGCGCGTCGCGGGGCTGGCTGACCGTCGTCAGGTTGATCCGCCGGAGGCGCGCCATGTCCACGTCGTCGAAACCAACGATGGACAGCTCCCGGGGGACGCGGACGCCCAGGGCATCGGCAACGTCGAGCAGGTCGATCGCGGCGAAGTCGTTGGCCGCGAAGATCCCGGTCACCGGCTCGCGTTCTGCGAGGACCGCCCGCCACTCGACGGCGACGCCGTCGAGCGATGGGGGGCCGTTCGGCGGATCCCAGGCGATGACGGTCGGCTGCAGTCCGGCGTCGGCGGCCGCACGCAGGAAGCCTTCGAGTCGACGGGCATCCGCGCGGTCCGGGTTCTGGGGCCCCACGAATCCCAGCTTCCGGTGCCCGAGCCCGACCAGGTGCCGGGCGACGATCTCGCCGCCGCGGTGCTCGTCGACCGTGACCGAGTCCGCCCACGGCTCCTCGGCTGCGATGAACACGACCGGGATCTGGTCGTTGATCCGGGTGGCGATCAGGGCCGGCCGGCTCAGGAACGACACGATGACGAGGCCCGTGACGCGATGGTCGAGCATCAGCTCGACGGCCTGCTCCTCGCGATCGGGGTCGCCGTCCGTGGCACAGAACATCGCGCCAAATCCGAAGGCGGCGACCTCGCGCTCCACCAGCGACGCCATCTCGGCGAAGAACGGGTTGCGAAGGTCGCGGGCGATGATGCCGACCGTCGTGGCCCGGCCTCGGAGGAGCTGCCGCGCCAGAGCGTTCGGCCGGTAGCCGAGCTCGGCGATGGCGTGCTGCACCCGGCGACGGGTGCGTGTGGCCACGACATCGGAGCCGCGCACGACGTTCGAGACGGTCGACGCGGAGACCCCGGCGATCTGGGCGACGTCCGCGAGCGTCGCCGGCCGGCTGCCTCGCTCCACTACGCGGCCCTGGGGGCGCTTGGCCCGGCCTCGGCCTTGGCCAGGGCGGCGGTGAGTATGGCGGCCGACCCGACGATCCCCTCCTCCGGTACGACGAGCCGGTCTTCATGCTCGATGCTGAGGAAGGACGCGCTGGTCCTCGTTGCGAGCGCGAGCGCGAACGAATCCCACCACGCAGCGTCATTGACGCCGCGGCCGACGGCCGCGAAATCCCACGGAGTTTGCCTTGGATCACCTGGCCAGCGGCTATCGAGCAGACCCTGCAACGCAAGCTCGGCGGGGTCGTAGCGGACGTCCTTGGCGTGGGCATAGCCGATCAGGGGGCCAAGGCGTTCGATGACCTGCAGCGGATCCATGCGCTGCCAGAAGAGGTGGCTCGGGTCGAGGTTCACCGAGATCCCCGGCGCCACCGCGTTGAGGCGAAGGTAGCCCTCCACGTTGAACACGTGCGCGCCAGGGTGCAGCTCCAGGCAGATCCGGAGGTGCGGGCTGGCGGCCGTGGCGAGGGCGTTGATCTCCTCCCAGTACGGACGAAGGCGCGCCTCGAACTGCCAGGCGGCGATCCCGGCATAGTCGGGAAGCCAGGCATTGGCCGGGAAGTGCGGAGCGACACTGCGACCCGGCCCTGAGCCCGGGCATCCGGACATCGCGACGATGCGGTCGAGGCCCAGCTCCGCCGCAAGCTCGATCGTTCGACGCAGCGCCCGGTCATGGGGACGCGCGACCGCGGGGTTTGGATGGAGCGGATTGCCGGAGACGTTGAACGCGGCAATCCGGAATCCGCGGGCGGTGACACGGGCATGCCAGGCCTGGCGGCCCTTCGCCGACAGCCGGAGCGGCGAGTGCCCCAGGGGCGAGTAACCGCCCGTCCCCACCTCGAGGTCCCGCACCTCCGGGACCTGCGCATCCAGCCAGTCCAGGAGGGCATCGAGGGACCGGTGGATCATGCCTTCGGTGACCAGGGCGAGTCTCACCTTCACCTCACAGGATCGTCGACTTGTATCGTTGCAAGCAATGCTACCGTAGGCGCCTCGGAGGACCTTCGGATCCACCGCCCCTGGACCACGCGGAGGCATCCCATCGACGTGTCGGCCCTGCCCGAGCGAACCAGCGCGACCGCCCCTGCTCCCGCTGGATCGTCCGCCCGCGTTCGCGTTGGCGTCATCGGAGCCGGCCTCATCGCCCAGGTCATGCACCTGCACTACCTGCAGGAACTGTCGGCCATGTTCGAGGTCGCGGTGATCTGCGACGTGGCGCCCGAGAACGCGGAAGCGAGCGCGGATCGCTTCGGCGTCGAGAAGACGTGCACAGACTGGCGGGAGCTGCTTCGGGAGCCCATCGACGCCGTCCTGGTCCTCACGGGCGGGAGCCACGCGCCGATGGCCGTCGAAGCCGCCCGCGCGGGCCTGCACGTCCTCGTGGAGAAGCCGATGTGCTTCTCGACGACCGAGGCGGCGGCGATGGTGGACGCGGCCGACGCCGCCGGTGTCATCCTCATGGTCGCCTACAACAAGCGGTACGACCCCGCCTACCTCCGCTTCCGCGAGGAGGTCGCGAGCCTTTCCGATCCCCGGTTCCTCCGGGTCACGACCCTGGAGTCCCCGATCGCACCGTACGTCGCGCACTATCCGCT
>JBBRNM010000063.1:0-11787 GCA_038230295.1 Candidatus Limnocylindrales bacterium | reverse complement strand
TAATGGCAGACGAGCCGATCGAACTCCTCGCGGGTGAGGGGTCGGCGGTCGTCCGCCGCAGCTCGCTCGGCGTCCTGCTCGGGATCATGCCGTGGAACTTCCCCTACTACCAAGTTGCACGCTTCGCAGCGCCGAACCTGATCATCGGCAACACGATCCTCTTGAAGCACGCTCCCCAGTGCCCGCAGTCGGCTGAGGCGATGGCGCAGATGTTCGCCGACGCGGGCTTCCCCGACGGCGGATACGTGAACATCTACGCCACGAACGGGCAGATCGAGGGGGTAATCGCCGATCCGCGCGTCCGCGGCGTCTCCGTCACCGGCTCCGAGCGCGCCGGCGCCGCCGTCGCCGAGATCGCCGGCCGGCATCTGACGAAGGTCGTTCTCGAGCTCGGCGGCTCCGACCCGTTCATCGTCCTTGGCACCGACAACCTCGACAAGACGGTCGAGGACGCCGTCGCCGCGCGAATCGACAACGCGGGCCAGTCGTGCAACGGCGCCAAACGACTGATCGTGATCGACGAGCTCTACCAGCCGTTCCTCGAGAAGTTCACCGCCGCGCTCACCGCCGTGAAGCAAGGCGATCCGCGCGAGCGCGAGACGGAGTGTGGGCCGCTGTCCTCGCAGGTCGCGGCCGACCGCCTCGAGGATCAGGTCCGGCGCGCGGTCGAGCAAGGCGCGACGGTGGTCGCCGGCGGCAAGCGCTACGGCAACTTCTTCGAGCCGACGGTGCTGACGGACATCACGCCGGAGAACGACATCTACCGTGAAGAGCTGTTCGGCCCGGTCGCGCAGGTCTATCGCGTGACGTCGGAGGAGGAGGCGGTCGCGCTCGCAAACGACACGCCGTTCGGACTCGGCTCATATGTGATGACGAACGACCTGGACCAGGCCGAGCGCGTCGCGGACCGGATCGATGCCGGCATGGTCTACGTGAACATCGTCGGCGCAGACAGTGCCGAACTGCCGTTCGGCGGCACGAAGCGCTCCGGCTTCGGACGCGAGCTCGGCCGCTACGGGGCCGACGAGTTCGTCAACAAGAAGCTGATTCGCATCGGCTGACGCGAGCGGGCGCAGGAACGCCGCGGCTCGTAGTTCCACCGCCCAGACGGGACAGCTCACACACTCACAGTTCAGGAATGTCCCCCGAAGTTCACGCAGGCGGGGACTGGAACGACCTACGGCCGGGCATAGCGGCATGGTGAGAGCGGCAGGCTGGCTAGGTGCAGGCGCACTGGCAGTTGCGGGAGTCGTCCTCCTTGCTGGCGTCTCGGCGCAGCGAGTTCACGCAGGCGCGATGGCCGGCTCCTGCCCAAGGCGCGTCATCGACCGCCCAGCAACGATCGCCGAAATAATCACGACCGCCCAGCGACTGCTCATCGTCGGCCATTTCGCGAGCGTTCAAGGGCATCGGTACCGGCTCTCGATCAAAGCCAACCCGATCATCGGCGTCATCGAGCTTCAACCGATCCCGCCTGGGATGAATGCCCCGGACGCACGCGCGTATCGAAGCATCGCCGCCCGACGTTGCGGAGCGGCAATCGCATCCCGCTCGTGGGCGATTGTCTACAAGTACCCGCAGACGATCATGGCCTCGGAAAGTGTCACCGTCGCGTTCCTGGTCTTGACTCCGCGTGGCTGGCGAGCGTATTAGGAGTGTCCACCGCTCGTTTCCGCAGCGCATGTTCCGTCGCTGATCTTGCGGGTCTGATGACGCATACCTAGCTTGCACGAGCGTGCTTACGCCTGAGCCGCTGGGAGTGATCGGTGACAGCCAAAATGGCTCAGTCACTGGAAAACAGCGTGTGAGACTGGTCCAGAGTATGTGCGCACGCCTGCCCGTTCGGCGTTCGGTGTGTTCGGCGGCGACGGCCGAGCCGGGCCGCAACGGGCTGGAGGGGCGTAGACTCACGCGTATGACCAGCCTCATGGAAAAGATTCGCAAGTTGTTGGGGAGAGGGAAGAAGAGCTAGCCGCTCCGCTGCTCGCTCACGACCGTTACGTCGTAGAGGTCGCGGTTCCCGGTGCAGGTGGCGCCGCGCTCGCAGCGGCTCAGTCTTCTTGCTCGGGGCCGCGGGTCATGAAGCTGTACGGGAACCACTCGCGCGCATCTGTCTCCTCGGCGGCGATGATGTCGCTCTCGGTGGCGAGCGCGTGCGCGGCAGCAGAAACTGTCTGTTGATTCTGCGCGAGTTCCTCGTCCGCCTCGACGATCGCAGCGGGAAGCGAGCCACCGTTCTCATCGAGGAGTACGAGAATTCTTTGCTTCGCCTGCTCCACATTCACGACCGTAGTGTAGGAGTCGGCGCAGTGTGATCCGGGCGCGGCGGCGCTTCGGCTAGCACCGCCTCGCCGTGCAGACCACGCCGCTCGAGTCGCGGGTGCGTCGGGTGGACCGTCTTTCGGTCAAGATCGACGCGAGCGGCTGGCGGCCGAACGTCCCGCGCTAAGCCTGCATCAGCGCAATGGCTGCCTCAGCGGCCGAGACGCGTCGAGCGGCGCCAGCCGAGCCGCCGCTGAAGCGCGCGGTCGTAGGCGCCATCTTTGCGCGCTGCCCACACAAAAAGCGTGCCGACGACGATCAGCGGCACGCCAAGTAATACGAGCAGAAGAACACCGGCAACCGTATCCATCACTTCAGTATGCCCGCACCCGCCGTTGCCTAGCCCCCGATCAGGCCCACCCACTATCTCCATCCTGTCCCGCTATGAATCTGGGGTAGGACACTCTCCCTGTTGGAAGAGTCTGTGAGACTGATCCAAAGTATGTGCGCACGGCTGCCCGTTCATGGTGCGGTGCGCGCGGCGCCCGTCGAGGCGTAGGTGAGCGGTCAAAACGGGGTCGCGAGGCTCCAAGAAAGTCAGTGTGCTCCAGCAGCCTGTCTGCTCGCCCGGCGTGACGATTCCGCAATGGTTGGTCAAGCACTTGCGGTATGGGCTATCGCTCAGGTAGGCGCCGCCGGCGATGAACCAAGAGACCGCATTCGTGCTGGCGCTGCTTCTGCTCGTCGGCTAGGCGAGGACGCGGTCGCCGACCCCGGCGCGCGTGAGGGCCTCCCGGATGGAGAGCGCCTCGATCAGGAGCGATGCGTTCTCGGGAGTGTCTTCGACATCTCCGGCTTTCCAGCGCTCTGCGAACTCGTAGGACGAGTAGCGCGTTCGCTCGCAGAAGCTCTGGTTCCGGAGGACGATCGCGTCGATCGGGTCTCCTGTGACCTCGGCCCGGCGCGCCTCGTCCAGCAGGGGGCGGCTTCCGTCGTAGCCCTGGACCTGCCGGGCGAGGTAGGCCTCAAAGGCGGTCCGGGGGATCCGGACAGCCTTCTCCCCGACCCTGATGGAGGGGATGACCCTGTCAGCACACATCTTGTAGATGGTGCTGATGTCCATATCCAAGGTGTTGGCGACCTCGCTGGCCTTCAGATACTGACTTTCACGGTTGGCCATCACTGACCTCCTTTCGCCAGATACGGCTGGTTTCGGAGAGTAGCTCATACCCGCCACGTAGTCAAGTTAATCCACATAATCGACGTAATCCACATCTCCTTGACACAACGGTATTTCGAAGGCTCTCCCGGGTTTCGCGTCTTTCGGCCAATAACCAAGGTTCCGTGTTCTCGGTTCTCTATGGTCTTCCGCGATGGATGAGGGCATTGACTACGTAGTCCAGCGTTACAACGACCTGTTCGACCTCCTTAGGGACTGGGGCTACGACGCTGTGCCCGACCCGGACTTCGACAGCTGGCAGGAGATCGTCCGGGACAGCACTCAGACCGGTCACGTCAAGCTGACCGGGACGCGGGACAACGGAGACGGCACCTATCTGACCTTCAAGTTCGAGGAGTTCTGGGTCAGAGGCGACCGCGGCGAAGAGGCCGTGATCGTCCGTGAGGACGGCTCCCTCTGGGGCTACTACTACCACGGTCAGGCGCCAAATGGCCGGATGCGTTGGTGCGTCGACGCCGTGGGCCACCCCAACAATCCCCGCCACGTCCATCCCTTCGCATATCCCGAGGGTGCCGACCCGGTTCCGTGCGAGCCGGTTTCGGCCTGGGAGGCGCTGGAGACGTTCGAACAGCAGGCCTACCTGGACGACTGCGGCCCGTCCGACGATGAGTAGCCGCGCCGGAGATCCCGTGCGCCCCCGAAGGACTAGCTGACGCGGAACCACGGAAGCCCTGAAGGCGATCCTTAAGGTCGCAAAGGGCGACAACGGCTCCGCTTTCACCGCCCGCCGCTTCCGCGCACGACTCGCCGAGCTCGGGATCAAGCATCGCCATGGCGGCTACCGCGACCCCGAGTCGCAGGCCGTCATCGAAAGCTGGTTCGGGAAACTCAAACAACGGGAGGTGTGGCTGAACGAATACGAGACCCTCGACGACGCGCGACGCGGGATCGGCGGCTACGTCGACCGCTACCACCACCGCCCCCACTCGGGCCTGAACTACCGAACGCCGCTCGAGGTGCGGCAAACCTGGGAAGATCTACAAAACATCGCGGCCTAACCTGACAACGCCGGCGGGGAGCACGTCACGCGCGCGATGACAAGTTCGCCGAAGGTCGGCGCGTGATCCGGAAAGTCACGTTCGGCGAGCTGGCTGAGAGCTCGAATCGTCTCGCGAATGCGCTGCGCGGGCTGGGCGTCTGTCAGGGCGACCGCGTCGCGATCATGCTTCCGCAGAGAGTCGAGACAGTTGTCGCACACATCGCCGTCTACAAATTGGGGGCGATCGCAGTGCCACTCTCCACCCTGTTCGGACCAGAGGCGATCGAAACGCGTCTCCAAGACTGCGATGCGAAAGTCGTCATCGGCGAGTCGCAGTCGCTCGAGAAAGTCGATTCCGTCGACGTCGAGGCGCGGGTGATCGATGTTGACCGTTAGTGGGATTGCCTTCTCGCACGCGCGTCGGCACAGCTCGAGATTGCGGCGACCGACGTGAACACGCCGGCAACGATCATCTATACGTCCGGCACTACTGGGCCTCCGAAGGGTGCTCTTCACGGGCATCGGATTCTGTATGGGCACCTTCCGGGTGTCGAACTCTCTCACGGTTTTTTCCCCTGCGAAGGTGACATCTTCTGGATCAGCGTTCGGTCGTGGTGACCCAGACGAGGTCCCAGTACTGCAGTCGGGGAATCGTGAACCGGATGCAGTTCGTGCCCGGCCTGCGCGTGAAGCGGAGCTTGCTCGGCGCTCCGTCGTCGAGGTCGGGCGAGGCGACCTCGACCGTGTGCGGAGTGCCATGCCGGTCGCAGTAGGAGACCGCGACGTCGCGCACGATCCGGGGCGGCGGGTCGCTGCCGAACGGGTCGCCCCAGCTCTCATCGCTGTTGCGTAACAGGTTGACGAAGTTCAGGGTCTCTGCGCCGCCCGACGAGGCGGCGAACGTCCACACCGTCCGTGCGCTTGCGGTCGCGGTCCTCGGCACGCCTGCGAGCCTGACCGTGCTGCTGCTCGGGCGGCGGCCGTCGCGCAGCAGGTTCTCGTAGGCGACGAGGAAGTCGTAGTAGTGGTGCAGCTGCTTCGCGAGTGTCAGGCTCACGGCGAGGTCGGTGTTCGGGAAGTACGGGGCGCAGAGCATGTGGTTCACGTCGCCGAGCTCGATGTGGTCGCCGCCGTGGGCGAAGATCGCCGCGTCCGCGAGCAGGACGCCTGGCGTGTTGAACGTGCCGCCGGCCGACGTGCACAGGCTCTGGTCGAGGTATGCCGCGAGCACGGTCGCCTTCGTCTCGCCGCTCCAGGCGTCATTCTGCGCGATCACCTGCGCGAGGTCGTCGTAGGACGACTGCCCGCTCGCGGGCCACGCCTCGGTGTAGAGGAAGGCGAGGTTCGGGTCGCCGGCGACCTGCCGCTGCCCGTACTGGCCGACCGCGTTGAACACGAGCTTCTTGCCGAGCCCGCCCGCCGCCGCGTCGAGGAACCCGCGGAAGGAGCCCGCGAGGTCGACCGTTGCGCCGGAGCAGCCGTAAACGGCGCCCTGGTCGCCGAGCTGGTCGACCTGCCAGCCGTCGAACGGGTAGGCCGCGAAGACGTCCCGCTCGCGTCCGATGATGTACGACTGCCAGCCGGGGTCGGCCGGGTCGAACGTCTCGAGCGCGTCCGTCGACCAGCCCGCTGGGAGCGGGACGTCGACCTGGTCGCTGCAGCCGCCGCCTCGGTAGAGGCCCCAGCGTGGGTCGATGCCGCTGCCGTCGGCGGCGTACTCGGCCCACGCGTTGTAGAGCGTGTTGTACGCGTAGGCGTCGGCTCCGATCGCGTGGCTCGCGGCGATCAGGTCGAGCACGACCTTGCGCTCGTTCGTGCGACCCGCGATGTCCTGCCAGCTCGCGGCGGGGGCGCCCGGCGTCCCGGCCAGCGGCAGATGCGAGGCGTGCTCCCAGTCGTAGAACTGCACGTCGTCGATGTGGTAGCCGTTCAGCGAGCGGGCGACCGCCTGGGCGTCGACGTCGCCGTCGTAGCGAGAGACGAACCCGTAGCGCGGGAAGGTCGAGGCGTCGGAGGAGACGTCGACCGCCGTAGCGCCCGTGCCGAGCGCCGTGCCCGCGCGCGCCGTCAGCGTCGCCTCGACCCGGTAGCCGCGGTGGTCGGCGGCCGGCGGCGTCCAGTCCACGGTGAGCCGGGTCGCCGCCCGCGCGCCGAGCGAGATGCCGGACCGCTGCAGCGTCGCGACTCGCGCGCCGAGATGCTCGGCGCGCACGACGAGCGTCGCGTCGCGGATCGGCGTCCGGGTCGGGTCGCTCAGGCGCACCGTCAACGTCACCGGGCGGCCCGGCGCGTAGCGGGCGGCGTCCGTGGCAACCGCCACCGTTGCCGCGGAAGCCGGCGCCGCAGCGCCCGCCCGCGCCGGGACGAGCGCCGGCAGGAGCGCGAGCGCCGCGAGCGCGGCCGGCCGGACCCGCCTCGTCCCGCGCACGCTGCTAGCCGGCCCGGAGCGATACGCCGGTCGCGGGGTCGAAGAGCTGCAGCCGCTCGCGCCTGACGCTCAGGCCGACCCGCTCGCCCGGCAGGGCGGCGAAGTCAGGCTCGAAGCGCGCGACGATGGTGTCGCGCAGCTCGCTCGCCTCCTCGTCCTCGCTCTTCGCCGCCTGCTCGCCGATCAAGGCAACCTGGACGCCGTCCGCGCGCAGGTGCACGAGCACCTCCGGGCCGAGCCGCTCGCTGATCTCCACCCGCGCCGGGATCGAGCCGTTGCCGTTGCCGTCGCCGCCGGGCGCGAAGTCCTCCGGGCGCAGGCCGACGATCACCGCACCGCTCGAGCGCGTCAGGTTGCTCCGCAGCACCTCGGGCAGCTCGAGCGTGTGCGAGCCGACGACGAGCGTCCCGCCGTCGAGCGTCCCCTCGAGGAAGTTCATCGACGGGCTGCCGATGAAGCCGGCGACGAACGTGTTCGCCGGCTGCCGGTAGAGCCGGTCCGGCGTGTCGACCTGCTGCACGACGCCCTTGTTGAGCACGACGACGCGGTCGCCGAGCGTCATCGCCTCCGTCTGGTCGTGGGTGACGTACAGCGTCGTGATCCCGACCCGCTTGTGCAGGCTGATCAGCTCGGCCCGCATCTGGACGCGCAGCTTCGCGTCGAGGTTCGAGAGCGGCTCGTCCATCAAGAACGCCTGCGGGCGGCGGACGAGCGCGCGGCCGATCGCGACGCGCTGGCGCTGGCCGCCGGAGAGCGCGCGCGGCCTGCGCTCGAGCAGCTCCTCGATCCCGAGCAGGCGTGCGACGTCGTCGATCCGCTGTCGGATCTCGCTCTTCGCCATCCGCCGCTGCTTGAGCGGGAAGGCGATGTTGTCCGCGACTGACATGTGCGGGTAGAGCGCGTAGTTCTGGAACACCATCGCGACGTCGCGCTCGGTCGGCGCCAGGTCGTTCACGACCCGGTCGTTGATGCGGATCTCGCCGCTCGTGACCTCCTCGAGCCCGGCGACCATCCGCAGCGCGGTCGTCTTGCCGCAGCCGGAGGGGCCGACGAGGATCACGAACTCGCCCTCGCCGATCTCGAGGCTGAGCTCGCTGACGGCGAGGACGTCGGCCCCGAAGCGCTTGCTGACGTTGTCGAACTGGATGGTGGCCACTATCGGAGCTCCGCTGGCTCGGCCGCCCGGGGTGCGCTCGCCTCGGCGTCGAGGCCGGAAAAGAGCGGCGCGAGCTCTCCGGCACGGGCAGCGCTGACGAACACCGGGACCTGGTCGAGCGGCGCGTCGCGCTCGACGATCGCGGAGCCGGCGAGCTCCTGCCCCGTCCACGGGTCGACCCACGCGCCCGCCGGCAGGTAGACGCGCCGGCTGCGCGCGCCCTCCTCCGTCACGGGCGCAACGAGCAGGTCGTCGCCGAGGAAGTACTGCTCGGGGAAGTCCCAGATCCGCTCGTCGCCGGCCACCTCGAAGCAGAGCGCGCGCATAAGCGGCTTGCCGCCGGCGAGCGCGAGGGCGCCCTGCTCGGCGAGGTACGGGACGAGCCGCTCACGGAGCCGGACGAAGCGGCGGAACGCCGGCAGCACGGTCGGGTCGCCGTTACGGGCGGCGACGTTCCACGGCGTGCGGTCCCGCGACGGCGTGCGGTGGTGGTTGAACTCGGAGTGGTACTGCATGAGCGGGCAGAGGCAGGCCATCGCCGCCGCGCGCAGGTACAGCTCCGGGCTCGGCAGCGGGCCCGAGAAGCCGCCCAGGTCCCAGGCCCAGAGGACGATCCCGGATGCGCCAGCGCTGAGCCCCGCGGAGATCGAGGCGCGGAACGCCTCCCACGTCGAGTCCTCGTCACCGGCCCAGTGGCAGGGGATCGCGGCGGAGCCGGTGAAGCCGGCGCGGCTGAAGGTGACGGCTGGCCGGCCGGCCGAGTGCAGCAGCTCGTGGTACGCCTCGCCGTAGAGGACCGGGTAGCGGTTGTTCGTCTCGCCGCCGCGGCTGCCGTCCGCGTACGCGAGCTCGGCGCTCCACGCGTGCTCGCCGCCGTCCGTCTTGAAGCCGTCGACGCCGACCTCCTCGACGAGGTAGCGGCGCTTCTCCAGCCACCAGCGGCGCGCCTCGGCGCTCGTGAAGTCCGCGAGCAGGGCGCCGTGGAACCAGCCGCCGGGGTTGTGGTACGGCCGGCCGTCGCCGTCGTGGACGCAGTAGCGCCGCGCGATCATCGTCTCCCGGTCGGCGCGAGCCTGGGCGCCGTCGCCACTCGCGAGCGGGATCTGCCAGAGCAGGACGGCGATCCCGCGCTCGTGCAGGTCGGCGACGAGCCCCTGCGGGTCGGGCCACGGCCCGTCGGCCGGAAACGTGAAGTCGGCGAGCCGATGCGGCGCGCCGTCCGGGTGCGGCTCGTAGCGGGCGCCGTTAAAGGCGACGAACGTCTCCTCGTCCGACCAGGCTTCGATCACGACTGCCCCGACCGGGATCCCTTCCGTCTTGCTGCGCTCGACCTCGGCGAGCACGCGCGCCTGGCTCGACCACTCGTTGCCGCTCATCCAGAGCCGGTAGATCCAGGCGGGAGGCGGCTCGGCGCGGCCGGTCGCGGTCAGGAACCGGTCGAGTACCTCGGCCGGCGTGCCCGGGAAGAGACGCAGCGTGAGCCTGGGGTGCTCCTCCCCGGGCTCGAGCTCGACCTCGACAAGGATCCGGTCGGGACGGCTGTGCCCGACGTCGAAGCGGACGCGGCGGCCGGTCTCGAGGTGGAAACCGAAGCCGCCGCCAACGACGATCGCAAACGGCATGGAGAGGTAGCTGCGCGCGCCCTGCCCCTTGTACTGGTCGAAGACGACCGCGTCGAGGAGCTTGCCGCGCTGGTCGAGGCCGTTGAAGCGCTCGCCGAAGCCGATCACGTGCTCGCTCGGCTCGAGCCGCAGCGCGAAGCGCAGCGCGTAGCTGCGCTCGCCGTCGCCGAGCGTCTCGACGCTGCCCGGCACGACCCGCTCCGCGAGTCCCTCGCCGTCGGCGACGATCAGCACCGCCGGCTGCTCGCGCCAGGCGCAGCCGCGCACCTCGAACCAGGGGGTGCGGCCGCCGTCGCCGTGAAAGCGGTAACACAGGAGCTCGCCGGCCGCGAGCGTCGGTGCGGCTGCGCTCCAGGCGCTGCGACCGGTCCGCTCCGCCTCGTGCCTCGTCGCCTCGCTGAGGTGACCCTCGCCGACACGTGGCGCGGTGGCGCCGTAGCCGTCGACCTCCTCCGCGACCGCCGCGCCGCGCGGTTCGGCGTCGGCGAGCGTCCGCGTGCCGGCGCGGTCGAGCTCGAGTCGCACGCCTCGGGCGCGCCTGCCGGCCGTCGCGCGTAGCTCGAACGGCCCGCCGGCGAGTGGCCGCACCGGAACGCGCTGGTCGGGCGAGGGTAGGGCGATGGCACGCGCGACGGCGATCGAGTGGACGGACGCGACATGGAATCCGTGGATGGGCTGCGAGAAGGTGAGCCCGGGCTGCGCACATTGCTACATGTATCGCGAGCAGCGCCAATACGGCCACGACCCGTCAGCGCTTCGCAGGTCGAGGACGAAGTTCCGCGAACCGCTGCGCTGGCTGGATCCGCGTCTCGTTTTTACCTGCTCATGGTCGGACTGGTTCCATCCCGGAGCTGACGAGTGGCGTGACGAGGCATGGACGATCATCCGCGACACACCGCACCTCACCTACCAGGTCCTTACGAAGCGGCCGGAACTGATTGCGGATCGTCTGCCGAATGACTGGGGAGCCGGCTATTCGAACGTCTGGCTCGGCGTGTCGATCGAAAACAGTCGCTTCACGTGGCGCGCCGACGAGCTTCGCGGTGTGCCGGCCGCTGTGAGGTTCGTCTCGGCGGAGCCGCTCCTGGGCAGTCTGTTCGATATAGATGGCAACCGTCGCCCTCTGGAGTTGCAACAGATCGATTGGGTGATCGTCGGCGGCGAGTCCGGGCCTCGATCGCGGAGGCTCGATCTCGCCTGGGTCGACGAAATCGTTGAAGCCTGTGATGTGTTCGGCACGGCCTTTTTCATGAAGCAGCTGGGGACTCCACTTGCACGCGAGTTCGGGGCGCGCGATCGGAAGGGCGGCGATCTCGAGAGCTTTCCGCGGCACCTCCAGAGGCGGGACATGCCCGCGGTGGTCAGCGTCCAGGCCGACAAGTACCAGCGAGCCTCACTGACCGTAGCGACGGGGCCAGGCAGCGTGCGGACACATCCCCGCTAGGTTCCGTGCTTCATGAGCGATCGCGTTCCCTCCTACACCGAGCAGCAGGCGTGGCGGCGCGAGGAACACGACTTCTTCCGCCATATCGGTGATCTGCTGCAGGACGTCATCCCAACGGCGACGTGGCACCAGCTCAGTGTCGATGAGGGGCGGCGGCGCTTTGAGGAGGCTGCGGATCTACTCCGCCGCAAACTCGACGTGAAGCGAAAGGTGCCGCTCGTGTGGGTCTCTATTCAACGCCGGGACTCGTGAGGGCCCCGGACCCGCGCGATTTGGCGAGGACTCGTTCTCATTACAGGCACGTTCGAAGCCGTGTCGAGGGATTGGCTCCGCGGTCAGGCCGTGTCGGCAGCGCCCGGTAGGGCGTGGTAGCCCAGTGACCAGTGACCGCGCTGCAACTCGAAGAAGCAGGGATTCGCGACGAGCCACGACCAGCAATGGTGGGCCGGCGTCGCGTGCGACAGCCGCCATGCCCCTTCTGAATCGACTGCCTAGCTCGCTCCGCCAATAGAGGTGAGAGGTTGTCCCGTAGCTCGTAGAACTTGACGGCGGTCCCTCCTGCCTCGTCCGCTCGTGTTGGGAGCGTTCGGGGTGATCCGTCCAAGATCAAGAGGAGGAACCGCCGTGAAGGAGACAACCGTATCGCTTGCCCCGGC
>JBBRNM010000062.1:0-11814 GCA_038230295.1 Candidatus Limnocylindrales bacterium | reverse complement strand
TACGCTAGGTTCGAGCGAGTGGAGCAAGGGCCTCCATCCCTTCTGAGGTGTGGACATGAGTGACGTGAAGCGGACCATCCGCGACACCGAAGCGGACGTTAAAGAAGCCTGGCGTGGCGCCGACGGCGAGTCGCTCGGCGACAAGGCCGCCAACGCCGGCGACCGTGCCAGCAACGCCATCAAGGACGCCGGCGACAAGATCCACGAGAAGACCGACGAAGTGAGCCGCGACGCGGCCTACGAAGAGGGTCGGGTGGACGAGGCGACTCGCCGGCCCTGATCCGCGGGACGGCAACATCGTCGCCGTCATCGGCCGATCGCCGCCGGCACGTCGTCGACGGCATGTCCGAACCCCCGGCCTCGCCTTTCGCTTCGGCGGAGGTCCCGAAGACCGGGGGTTCCGGCTGCCGAACCGAACATCGCCGTCGGCGAGACCTCGGCGAGGTCGGCCGCGAACACTGGCATCTCAGGAAGGAGCGCGAAGACTGGAGCCGGTGCGGTCTCCGGGCTCAGATCGTCGAGTGGCTCGAGCTCCGCAGCGGCGGCCACATCCTCGCCGAGCTCGCCCGGCTCGTCGACACGCGGCGTCGCGCACCAGGGGCAGAGCTCGAGGTTCGTCGCCGACCATCGGTCGCATCCGACGCACGCCACCTGGAGCCAGCTCGCGCAACTCGGGCAGCGGCGCGACTCCTCGTCGGCCAGCTCGCCGCAAGCCTCGCACCGGACGGCCCCGAACGCCTCGGGGCCCAGGGTCGCCACGAGCTCGCGGGAGCGGCGCTGGGCCGCGGTCGCCTGGGGCCTGGCGAGCAGGTAGACCGGCAGGGAGAGGAATAGGACCGGGGGCGCCGAGAGGAGGATCCAGGCCGCGGCCCCGTAGCGCGCGAGATCCGAGTCCGTCCGTCGCGCCATGTCGCCATACGTCCACCAGGCCGCAGCGAGCCACAGGCAGACCGCCGCGATCCCGATCGCGAACGCGACACCGCTGATGAGGGAGCCATCGACGAGGCTGGCGATCTGGGGAGGCATCTGCACGTCTCACTCGGCACCTGGGGTGCTGGGACGCCCAGGGACGAGCGTCACGCCCAAGTGTGGGGTCGATCCGTCTCCGCGGCGCTCGCGCCGACGTGGCGTTACTTGCAGATTGGTGACGTCACCACCAACGGCGCGCCTGGGGCCGCCGTTCACCCTGCCGGCCGGAGCGCCGGGCGGACACCGCCGTCACTGCTGCGTCGAGAAGCATCGCAAGGACGAGCGCCGCGCCGACGAGCGTCGGGACGCTCGGTCGACGATCGCCGGGCTTGGGACGCGAGCCGGCGTCGGCGACCGGCGTGGTCCGTCCGGGTGGCGGCCGCGGCCCCGCAACGGGTCCGCTGGCCACGTCGGCGTGGGCGCTGGTGACGAGCTGGAGGCGGCGGCGGTACAGGACCTCCCACTCGTCCTGCGAGATCGTCAAGGCGAGGAGCTCGCCGTCGATGGCGTCGAGCTCGTCCGTGCGCGGCATCCCGCCGCGCTGCTCGAGCTTGACGAGCTGGTCCTCCACCAGCTGCGCTTCCATCGTGGTGGTGAACCAGGCATCGACGGACCGGACGTCACGCGTGATGACGGCGCGCGCGTGAGCGACGGCGGCCTCGCTGCCGGACAACGCCAGGTCGGCGGGATAGACGGCGACGGTCAGGTTCGGCCCAACGAGCTCGATCAGCTGATCCGGTACGAGACGCCGGATGCCGCCCTGGGCGATCGCCGCGAGCATCCGGGCAGGAATCGTCAGGACGGTGGGGCCTGGCCGCCGGCTGGTGACAAGAGCGGGTCGCAGCGACGCCTCGACGTCCGCGACGAGGGCCTCGTAGCGGGTGGGCCGCACGACCATCGGCAGATGCGCGTCGGTTCGCCGGTGGACCATCGAGTCGACCTTCCGGACCGTGCCTGCGACGGCCAAGATCACGAGGGTGACCGCCAGCGCTGGTGCGAGCAGGTAGCCCCGCGCGACCGAGACCAGCATCTTCCTTCCTTTGGGCCGGTCCGCCGGGTCCGCCACCAGGAGCGCGACCCCTCCGAGCACCGCCGGCAGCAGCAGCGCCGCGACGAACATCGCGATCCGGACGAGATCCTGATTGACCCAGGTCGGTAGCGGCAGTGCGGTCAGGAGGAACACGCCGAGCGCCGGTATCAGCACGCCGGCGGTGGTGACGACCCAGGCGATCGAGCCGAACGTCAGGACCGCGAGCCAGACCTGGCGATCCTGGGGAACGCGGCCGAAGAGCAGGATCGACGCCCACCCGAGCGTCGTCGTGAGCACCCGGCCGACGAACCGGCCGAGGATCGCGAAGAGCGGGGCGAGGAGTGCCATCTCTAGGCTGCGGGAGCCTCAGGACTCGCTTTCCGGGGTCCCATGGGCACCTTGCCTGGCACCCTGGGCGCCCGCTGGCTCGGCGAGCCCGGATCCGGGAGGCGCGGGGGCGTCCGATGCCCCACGATCGAGCTGCTCGACGGCCTGGGCGATATTCCGCGCCGTCTCCTGGAGCGATTGGCCGTTGACGTCGCCGGCGCGACGGAGGTCAGCCGCGGTCAGGTTCTCGGCGTGGCCGTGGCTGTCGTCGGGCTTGCCGCAGCCGCAGTTCATGCACATCGTGGTTCTCCCGTTCGTGCGACGGTTCGTGCTATCGCCGCTGGGACCGTAGGCCTGCGAGGTCGGCCTTTCGACCGCTGTCGGGGGCCGCGGCGTTTCGACGCCCTTGCATCCGCGGCCCGGGACCGGAGTAGCTCGAGCACGGCCGCCTCCTCGGCGGGCGTCGGCGGAGCCTGGGGCGAAACGCGACGCCGCCGGGACTGGTCGGGGGCGGTCGAAGCCGGCCTCGTCAGATCGGTCGTCCGGCTCCCCTTGATCCCGCGGGTCTGGGCCGCCGCGGCCGCCTGGGCCGCCTGGGCCGCTTCGAGATAGCTCTCGAGGACCGCCGGATGGACGTAGCTCTCGCGCGCGACCGTCGGGGTGTTGCCGAGGCGATCTGCCGTTGCCTCGACCGCGTCGGTCACCATGCGCCGAGCCTCCGTCGCCTTCGCCGGCGCGTCGGTCGCCTGGAGCGCGCGGTAGGCGAGGACCGTCGCCGACCAGGTCCGGACGTCCTTGGCACTGAAGGCGTCGTCGTCGGCGACCCGTCGGATGTACTCGTTCACGTCCTCGGAGTCGATCTGGCGGGTCTCACCGGACTCGTCGACATAGGCGAAGAGCTGCTGGCCGGGGAGGCCCTGACAGCGCCGCACGAGCGCCGCGAGCCGCCGGTCGCTGACCCCGACCTCATGGACCTTGCCGCCCTTGCCCCGGAACCGAAACCGCACGTTCTCGCCGCGGATCTCGGCGTGTCGATTGCGCAGGGTGGACAGTCCGAAGGTGCGATTCAGCCGGGCGTATTCGTCGTTGCCGACCCGGAGGAGGGTGAGCTCTAGGAGCCGCACGACCGCCGCGACGACCTTGTCGCGCGGCAACCCTCGAGCGCGCAGGTCTCGAGTCACCCGTCGCCGGATCCGCGGCAGGCGCTCGCCGAAGCGGATCATCCGGTCGAACTTGTCGGCGTCGCGGCGATCCCGGAAGCGAGCGTGATAGCGGTATTGCTTGCGGCCTCGCGCGTCGCGGCCCGTCGCCTGGACGTGGCCGGTCGCCTGGGCGCAGATCCAGACGTCCGTCCAGGCCGGCGGGATGGCGAGCGCCCGGATGCGAGCGAGGGTCGCGGCGTCCGTGACGGGCCGGCCCGACGGCAGCGTGTAGGTGAAGCCCTTGCCACGTCGCCGTCGGGCGATGCCCGGCTCGTCCGGGGAGACGTATCGAAGGCCGACCTCGGTGGCGTCCCGCACCGCGGGGGCGAGCTCGGCCGCCACGCGCTACCCGCCTCGGTCAGGATCGGCCGGTGGCCGCGGGCGAGTGGACCTGCTGTGGCGCGATGTCGTCCCCTTCGACCGCGCTGTCCAGGGCCGCCGTCGGGCTCGGCGTTGGCTTGGGTGCGCCCTGCTGGGCGCCGAACGGACCCGGCTGGCGGTCGATCTGGCCCGGTCGTCCGGGCGCGGGCGCGATCCGGAACCCGCCGGCGGTCGCCTTCTGGGCCCGGCCGCCATGGCCGATCATCCGGGCGTACAGCTCTTCGTAGCGGTCGGTCATCCGGGCCGCAGAGAAGCGCTCGATGACCCGCTCGCGGATGGCCCGTCGGTCGAGCGTAGCGAGGGCATCGGCATGGAAGGCCATGCCCATCGCGTCGTCGCCGAAGAAGCCATCGACGCCCTCGCGGATGACCTCGGGCAGGGCGCCGACGCGGCGGGCGAGGATCGGCGTGCCGCAGGCGAGCGATTCGATGCTGACGAGCCCGAACGGCTCCGGCCAGGCGCCCGGCATCAACGTCCCGTAGCTCTCGGCGAAGAGCCGATCGCGATCTTCCGGCGAAAGCTCGCCGAGGTACTCCACGCTCCGGCTGGCGCGCTTGAGCGCCGGCTCGAAGACGTTCTCGTAGTACGCCCGCTGCTCGGGCAGGTTGCCGACCTTGGCCGCGAGCTTGAGGGGCCGGCCGGTGAGCGCCGCAATGTCCATCGCCTCGACGATCCCCTTCTCGGGATCGACGCGGCCGACGAAGCAGAAGGCATCGGTCCGATCTTCCTGGAACGGGGCCCGGTCGAGCACGAGCCCGTTGTGGATGATCGTCCAGGGCACCTTCGGATGGGCGCTGGCCTGGCTTCGGCTGATCGCGACGAGTCCCTCCGGAGCGTCCTCGAAGAGGCGTTCGGACCACGGCAGGTCGAGCCGGCCGTGGAACGTCGAGACCATCGGCACCGGCGTCATGCGCGCGAGCGGGATGCTCCACCACTCCAGGTGGGAGTGGATGATGTCGAACTCCGAGGCCCGCTCGAGGACCGCCTGGACGGTCGCGAGGAACCAGCCGCTCGCGTCACCCTCGATGCCGGCCGGGCGGAGGGCCTTGTCAACCGTCGGAACGAGGGTCCCGGGCACATCCGAATCGCCGCTGGCGAAGACCGTGATCTCGTGGCCGCGCGCGGCGAGCTCCATCGCGAGGCCATGCACGATCCGCTCGGTGCCGCCGTAGGCAACGGGCGGCACCCGCTCGAGGGGCGGCGCGACCTGGGCAATCCGCAGCTTCCGGGGCGCAGCGGTCATCGCGGCACGCATGGATTCGTCATCGTTCCCAGAGCCTCCTTCGGCGACGGCCGGACGCGGTCCGGTCTCGCCGGCACCGAGCGTAGGCGCGTTCCGCTATCGGCGCGTCCGTCGCCGCCCGGCTCGGGCGTCGCAGTGGCATAACGCCCGCCTCGGAATGGCCGTTGACCGCTACGACTCCCGCGGGCTGTAATGAGAATGCAACGCGGATGCAATGTCCGTGGGGCAGGGCCGGGCCGGCCGAGGCCGAGACTGATCAGCACATCCGGCTCGTGACTGAAGCACCGGTCACGGGACGCAGCTGACGGCAACTGACAGGCATACCAGGCCAATGGGAGGTCCCAACGTGTCGACCCAACCACTCGTCCTCGTCGCCGACGACGAGCCGCGGATCACGAAGCTCGTCGCCATCGCCCTCTCGGAGGAGGGTTTCCGCGTCGTCACCGCCAACGGCGGCGAGCAGGCGCTCCAGAAGGCCGAGGAGGTCCGCCCGGACATCGTCCTGCTCGACATCGTGATGCCGGACCTCGACGGCATCGAGGTCATGCGCCAGCTCCGCGAGCGCCGGCCGGTGCCGGTGATCCTGCTGACCGCGAAGGGCTCGACCGCCGACAAGGCGAAGGGCCTCGACCTCGGCGCCGATGACTACATCGCCAAGCCGTTCCACCCCGATGAGCTCGCCGCGCGCGTGCGCGCCGTCATCCGCCGCTCCGGCGGAGCCGAGCCGGGCGCGGGCGTCATCAAGTTCGACGACGTCGAGATCGACCTCGAGCGGCGCATGGTCACTCGCAGCGGCGAGCTGGTCCAGCTCTCCCGAACGGAGTGGCTGCTCCTGCAGCACCTTGCCGCAAACGCCGGCAAGGTCGTCCTCCACACCGAGCTCCTCACGAAGGTCTGGGGCCCGGAGTACCGCGACGACCTCCAGTACCTCCGGGTCTGGATCTCGCGCGTGCGCCGCAAACTCGGCGCAGCACCGGGCGAGCCGGGCCGGATCCGAACCTTCCAGGGCATCGGCTACCTGCTCGACGTCGACACGAGCCGGCACGAGCCGGAGCCCGAGCCCGAGCCGGCCCCCGATCCGGCGGCGGCCCTCATCGGCTGATTCAGGCGGCGATCGCTGCACGATCGCCGGCGCCGCTCAAACGGACGACCGCCGGTCCCGTGACCCGCGGTCGTTTCATGTCCGGTCGGCGGCGGGCTCGCCGAATCCTCAGACCGATGGCTCGCGGGGCGTCGCCTCGGTCTTCGGAGATCCACGTGGCGGCTCGCCGATCCAGACCTTGCCATCTCGAAAGTGCTCGGCTTTCCAGATCGGGGCGCGGGCCTTGGTCTCGTCGATCGCGTAGCGGGCGGCATCGAAGGCGGCGTCCCGATGCGGCGCGCAGGCGACCACGGCCACCGACGGCTCCCCGAGCGGGACCTCGCCGACGCGGTGGACGATCGCGAGCCGCTCGACGCCGAAGCGCGTCGCGATCTCCGAGGCAATCGTCTCGAGGATCCGAACGGTCATCACCGGGTGCGCCTCGTACTCGAGTGACTCGACGAGGCGACCCGCATGCCGCGCTGCGGACGCCTCCTGACCTGGGGCGGGCGTGCCCGGAGACGAGCGCGTGATCCCGAGGAACCCGACCACCGCTCCGTCGGCCGGGAGGGCCAGCCGGTCCGCCAGCTCGGCGAGGATCGTCTTCGTGAAGGGCGCCTCGCGGAGCTCCAGGACCGGCAGCTCGCTCGCGGGATCGCCGCCACCGCCACTCACCGGCGGGATCATGGCCACCTCGTCACCATCCTCGAGGGCCGTGGTGGCGGGCGCATAGACCGCATTTCGCGCGAACCGGACGGACGGTCGACCCGGAGCGAGCAGCGGGTGTCGCGCGACCACGGCCTGCCAGGCGTCCTCGATCGTGGCGCCGGCCGGGAGCTCGAGCCCTTCTTCGCGCGTCCCGGCGAGCTCGCGCTGCACCGCGAAGAGCCGGACCCGGACGCGGATGCGGGCAGCCACTGACTCGCCAAGGGAGTCCGTCACGGCCGCCAGGTCGCGACCAGCAGCCCGTCCCCGACCGGCAGGATCGTGCCGACAAAGTGCGGGTCACGCAGGATCTCCCGGCAGAACTGCCGGAGCGCCTCGGTTCCGTCGCCGGGCCGAGTTGGCTTGGCGCCCGACGTTCGACCGCTCCACAGCACGTTGTCGGCCACGAGGAGGGCTCCGGGCGCAAGGCGCGGCAGCAACGCCTCGGCGTACGCCGGGTACTCGTCCTTGAGGGCGTCCACGAAGGCGAGGTCGAACGGCCCGCCGAGCTCGGCGACGCCCGCTGCAAAGGCATCGAGGGCCGGCGCATTGACGACCTCGATCCGTTCGTCGGCGATGCCCGCCTGGCGCCAGTAGCCTCGGGCTCGATCCGTCCGATCACGATCGGGATCGATCGTAACGATGCGGCCGCCGGCAGGCTGGGCGGTCGCCATCCACAGCGTCGAATACCCGATCGCCGTCCCCACCTCGACGATCCGGCTCCGGTTCGCGGCGAGCATCGCGAGCACCCGGCCGCTGGCCCGATCGAGGATGGGGATCCGCTCGGGCTCGGCCGCGGCCTCCATCGCCACGAGCACGGCGTGCGGCTCAGGGGCGGTCGCCTCGATCCACTCCAGGTCCGTCTCGTCGGGCAGCCACGACCGGTCGCTCTTCATCGTTCGACCCCTTTCATCCGAGCGTCGGGTTCACACGAGCAGTCCGGCCCCGAAGTAGAGGCCGGCCGCGAGGATGGTCCCGGCCGCGATCGTGCCGACGTTGATGTACAGCAGCCCCGTAGCCGATTCCATCGACCGCGATCTGGCTGTCTGGAGGGCAGCCCAGCTCACGATGAGGGGAAAGACCAGCCCAACGATGAGCCGCAGCCAGACGAACAGCGCCCAGGTCCCGACGAGCGCGCCGAACCCCGGCACGCCGGCTGGACCCGCGCCGAGCGCCGTCCAGACCACGAACAGCACGATCTGGGCGGCGACCACCAGGCCCAGGACGCCGGCGAACCGAACGAGCGGGGCCTCCGGCAGCTTCGGCGTCACGAGGTACCAGTGGCCGAGCACCATCGACGCCCACACGCCCCCAAGCGCGGCCGCCAACGCGGCAAGCTGGACGGTCAGGAGGATCGCGCCGAGGGGCCCCCCGCCCCAAGACAGCCCGGCGAGGACGAGGACCGCGAGGCCGGCCCCAACGGCTGCCGATGCCAGGGCCGGCGCGCGACGGTCGCGGATGATCGCCACGGCATACGCCGCCGCGAGACCGCAGAAGAGGAACAGCGCAAGGAGCCGGGGCAGGTTCCAGGCGGGGTCGACGGCCACGACGAACGTTCCCGATGCGGCACTGCCCGAGCTCGGAAGTCCGCCGTCGGACAGGATGGCGAGGATGCCGAGGATCACGGCCGCGACCGCCGTGAACGCCAGATAGCCGCGCGTCGCCTCGGTTCGCAGCCGGCCCAGGGCAACCGCCCCGAATGAGCCGACGGCGATGGCCGTCAGGACCGTCCAGTTGATGAAGGCGAGGTTCTCGGCGATGCGCTCGGCGGGCACGGAACGAGTGTAGCGAGCACGAAAGAGCCGGCCCTCCGCGGATGGATCCGCTGTGAGGACCGGCTCTCCGGGCTGCGCGTCGCTCAGCGGTATTTGTACGGTAGGTACGTCCCAAAATCGATGTAGGACCACGGGTTCACGCGATAGGAGCCGCTGCCCCAGGGGTAGCCGCGCCAGATTTCGAGGTGGACGTGGGTGCCGGACGCACAGCCGGACATGCCGACACGGCCGATCCTGGTGGTCTGGTCCGTGACCCACTGGCCCTTGTAGGCGAGCACCCTGCTGAGGTGGTAGTAGGCGGAGTACAGACCGTTGCCGTGCGAGATCCAGACCTGGTAGCCGCCGCAGTTGTTCTTCCAACCGGCGTAGACGACCCTGCCAGAGCGGATCGGGACGATATAGGTTCCGAGGGGGGCCGCCAGGTCGTTGGCCTGGTGATACGAGTGGTATCCCTGGCTGACATAGGCGGATTTGTCGACGACAGGCCAGTGAGCGAGGACTGCCGCCGGGACGACGATGGCGAAGAAGATGGCCGCCACCAAAGCGCGAATTGACCTTCGCATATTTGGTTGTGGGCACGCCGCAGCGCTACCCGTGCTCCTTTCTGCCTGGAGCCTCCCCGCGAGCAGGGAAGGCAACGGGTTGATGGCCCGTGCGTCGGCGCGCGCGCGTCAGCACCACGCAGATCGCGACGGGGGTTGCTGGGTGACCCTCGGACCGCGTGGCCGCGACTCCTCGCCACGATGATCCCGAGCCTGTCTGGAAGGGCTGACCGCATTGTGCCAGCCATCGGCCACGCTGTCACGTCCCAGAAAGGTCCATGACCAGTGGTGCGAGGCGGACGGCATGATCCGGCCCCTCGAGATGACGGCGCAGACGAGGCCGCGGACGAGCCCCGGCGGACGGGGATACGATCGGGCCTGGAGGTGAGAGCCGATGAGCGGTGGCACCACGATTACCTGGTTCGGACACGCCTGCATCGAGATCCAGACGCCGGGCGACAAGACGATCCTCTTCGACCCCTGGTTCGGGAATCCGAACAGCCCGCGGCCCCTCGAGTCGGTGGATCGCTGCGATCTGATGCTCGTGACCCACGGCCATCACGACCACCTCGGGGCAGCTCCCGGACAGGTTCGCAAGGCCGACGCCCTCGCGATCGCGCGACGAACGAAGCCCGTCTGGCCGTGCATCCACGAGATGAGCCTGTGGCTCGAGGATCGCCTCGCTGGGGCGGGGGTGCAGATCATGGGCATGAACGCGGGCGGCACCGTGGCAGTCGCCGGACTGCACGTCACGATGGTCCCGGCCGTGCACTCGGCGGGCGACTGGTCGGCCGAAGGCGAGGGACCGCTGTACCTCGGCGAGCCGGTCGGCTTCGTCGTCGAGCTCGAGGATGGCAGCCGGATCTATCACGCCGGCGACACGACGGTCTTCGGTGACATGCGCCTCATCGGCGAGCTCTACCGCCCGAATCTCGCGATCCTGCCGATCGGCGGGCACTACACGATGGGCCCGCGAGAGGCTGCCCTCGCGGTCGAGCTGCTCGGCGTCCAGGAGGTCCTGCCCGTGCACTACGGGACGTTTCCCATCCTCGCCGGCACGCCGAATGAGCTGCGGGTCGCGCTCGCCGAACGCGGTCTCGACGAGGTCAACGTCCATAGCCCCGAGCCGGGCGGTGTGGTCGAGCGCTGATCGCGGTGCCATGTGACCTCGCCCAGGGCCACGAGCCCTGACCCATATTCCGGCGCGTCTCGGGACGAACGGGTAGGTGCCGTGAAGCACCGCATCGGGCCTGATGGTGGGCGACCATCCATGTTCGAGGTCTCATGCACCCCGAGCCTCCGCAGCACGATGTCGCGCGCGACCCGATTCTCGACGGTCGGGACAGTCTTCGGCTCGTCAAGCTTCGTCTCGCGCTCACCCTGATCACGGTCGCGATCCTCCCGATCGCGGCCGTTTCGCCGCTCGTGCGAGCCGCGGCCGAGGAGGCCCGCGTGGCGCACCACCAGCAGCTCGCGGCCGAGGCCGGAGCCGTCTCCCTGACGGTCGAGCGCGAGGTCGATGCGATCGCGGCCGCGGCAGCCAGGCTCCTCCTCGACCCGAAAGTCCTCGCCGGCACGAGCGCGGGCGCCTCCTCTGCCGCACGGGCGGCTGCCTCGGCGCGCCTCGGTGACCTGATGAAACGCGATTCGGAGGCGGTGACCGGGATCACGATCCTCGACGACAGCGGCGTCCGAACGGCCTACGGCGGGTCTCTCGACCAGAGCTGGCTACCTGCGGGGTCCGTGGCTGCCGGCACCTTCCGGACCACCGGGCCCGACGCGGATTCCGGGCTGCTCCTCGTCGTCGCCCTTCCGGACCCCCCGCGTCCCGGCCACATGGAGCTGGTCGCGACCGTATCCATCCCGCCGCTCCTCGTCTGGGCGGCCGCGCCCGGGGGCATTCCCGGCCAGCGCCTCCGGGTCTTCGATGGCAGCGGCTCGGCCATCGCCTCGGTGGACGGCTCATTCGACCCGACCGCCCTGCCGGGCCAGGTCCTCGATCTCGCCACCGAGGGATCCAACGACTCGGGCGGAATCGGAGCGATCCAGATCGGCGATGTCCCACCCTGGACCATCACCGTCAATGCGCCGATTCCGCTCGCCCAATTGCCGGTCGCCGCGCTCGGCGCGCTCGCTGGCCTACTCCTGCTGCTCGCAGCCTTCACCGTCTGGATGGCTCGCCAGATCCTCCGGCCGGCGGCGCAGCTCGAGGCGTCGCGTTCGCGCCTGCGCGAGCTGTATGAGAGCGCGCGCGAGGCCGCCCTTCGGGACAACCTCACCGGCCTCGGAAACCATCGCTCGTTCCAGGAGGCCGTCACCCGGATGGTCGAGGGTTCGCGCCGCTACGGCACGGTCTTCTCGCTCGTGCTCCTCGACATCGACGAGTTCAAGCGGATCAACGACACCCGCGGGCATGCGGTCGGCGACCAGCTGCTCACCCAGGTCGGCGACCTGATCCGGGCGACGATCCGCCACACCGATGCGGGTTTCCGGGTGGGCGGCGACGAGTTCGCCCTGCTGCTGCCCCACACCGACGCGGGCGGTGCGATCGGGCTCACG
>JBBRNM010000061.1:0-12041 GCA_038230295.1 Candidatus Limnocylindrales bacterium | reverse complement strand
GACGGAGGAGGTCGGGCTCGATCTCGACGCCGCGGGCGTCCGGGTCGCCGGCGAGCTCGAGACGTTCTGGATCCCGGTCTCCGCCTACCGCGTCACGCCGGTCCTCGCGATCGCCGCTCGCCGCCCCGAGCTCGTCGCCTCTCCCGACGAGGTCGCCTCGATCGTGCGGGCGCCGCTGTCCGCGTTCCTGCCAGGAGCCGAGATCGAGCTCGTCGAGACGACGATCCGCGACTTCCAGCTCCGCTTCGGCGCCTACCCCGTCGCCGGCCACCGCGTCTGGGGCGCGACGGCTCGCATCCTGGGCCAGCTGGGCGCCCTCCTCGGATGACGCCACCGCGAGCGAGGCGGATGTGGCCAAACGTGCGTGAGACGGCAACCGCCTTGCGGCGCTAGATCGGCTCGCCCGTCTCTTCGTCGATCGTTCGGGGCCGAGCCGGACGGGTGAGCTTGCCCTCGGCCTTCGCGACCTTGCCCCGTTCGCCCGGACCGAGTCGGCGCGCGGCGCCCTCGAGAATCCCGCGGATTCTGGCGCCGTCTGGCCCGGCGAGCTCGACGACGATCGCCCGCATCTGCGTCTGGAGGGTCCACGCGCCGTGCTCGACGTTCGCGGGCCAGAGGACCGCCTCGCCGGCCGCGACCAGGCGCTGCTCGTCACCGACCTGGACGAAGCCGCCGCCTTCGATCACGCAGAACCAGGTCGTGTTGGGATTGCTGTGGAGCGCGATCCGGGCTCGCCGGTCGAACGCCAGCTCCGCCACGACGCCGCGGGCGTCGGAGTGGATGACCTGGGCCTCCACGCGGGTCGTGCCGGACGGGCCGTCGGGCTTGCGCCGGCTGCCGGCGCCGAAGTGACGGACCTCGATCGGCATCGATCGCTACCGGGCCGATCCGCGAACGGTCGCTAGCGGCGACGCCGCTTCGGCCGGTTGCCCTTGGTCCGAATCGTCGCCTCGGGTCGGGTGCTCTTCGCCCGCGCGAGGTACCGCTGCCGGGCGAGCTGGTGCTCGTAGGCCTCGAACAGCGGCGGGAACCTCCGGAACCGCGCCCAGACCATGACCCCGATCCCCACGACCCCGATCACGAGAATCACCGCGAAGTCGAACTGGAAGACCGAGCCGGCGACGAGCAGGAAGAACGTGATCAGCCCGGTCCAGAGGAGCCATTCCCACATGTCGGTGTATAGCCGATGGCGGTGGAGTGCCCGGGTCCGCAGGTTGTAGAGGACCACGAGCACGACGAGCAGCACCAGCGACAGCACCCAGACCGGGTTGAAGAGGTCCGGGAAGTTCTTATGGGAGAACCCGATCCAGAGGTAATCCCAGGGATAGAGGGTCACCGTGTCTCCTGCGTTGTTGGTCGCGGACGCCCGACCATCGGCCTCGGGCGAGAACCGAGTATGCCATGCGCCGGGCTATACTCGGCCCCCCCAGGACGGACGCAATGGAGGGAAGCGATTGCGAGCCCTGCTGTCCGTCGCGACGCGCGACGGCATCACCGCCTTCGCGCGCGGACTCCAGGCGCTGGAGGTCGAGCTCTTCGCGAGCGACGGGACCCGCGAGCACCTCGCCCAGGACGGCGTCGAGGCCAAGCCCGTCGCCGAGCTCACCGGGATGGGCGAGTTCCTCGGCGGCAAGGTCAAGACCTTCCACCCCTCGATCTATGCCGGCATCCTCGCCCGCCGAGACATGCCCGACCAGATCGCCGAGCTCGAGGCCCAGGGGATCGGCCTGATCGACCTCGTTGTCGTCAACGTTCGGCCGTTCGGCGCGGAGATCGGCCGCAGCCTCGTCGGCATCGACAGCGCGATCGAGATGATTGACGTCGGCGGCGCGGCGCTGCTCGGCGCAGCGGCCACGAACGCCGCCGGCGTGGTCGCGATCGCCAATCCGGAGCACTACCCGCAGGTCCTCGCGGAGCTCAAGGAGCTCGGCGTTGTCAGCCCGGAGTTCCGGGCCCAGCTCGCCGCCGAGGCCTTCGGGACGATCGCCGCGTACCACGCCGAGATCGCCGCCTACCTGAATCAGCTGTCGGGGAACACGTATCCGAAGCGCCTCGCGATGGTCCTCGAGAAGGTCAGCGACCTCCGCTATGGCGAGAACCCCCATCAATCGGCGGCGTTCTATCGGGAGACGACCCACCGCTCGGGGACGCTGGCCGACGCGACCTACCTCCAGGGCGGAACGCCATCGTTCAACAACCTGCTCGACCTCGATGCGGCCTACCGGATCGCGATGGACTACACGACCCCGACGGTCGTGATCGCGAAGCACACGGACCCGGTCGGGATCGCCTCTGGCGCCGAGCTCGTGGAGGCCTACCGAGCCGCCCTGGAGACGGACCCGGTGGCGTCGTTCGGGGCGATCGTCGGGGTGAACCGGACGATGGACGGGGCCACCGCGCGGGAGATCGCAGCCAATTCGTATGAGGCGGTCATTGCCCCCGGCTACGACGATTCGGCGCTCGGGATCCTGCGGCAGAAGCCCGGGATCGAGCTGCTGGGCGTGCCGCCGAATCCGACCGAGGGGATGCGCGACTACGGCATCGCCCGGCTCGACTTCAAGCGTGTCGGCGGCGGGCTGCTCGTGGAGACGATCGACGAGCTCGGCCTCGACCGGAGCCAGCTCCACGTGGTCACCAAGCGACGACCGACGCTCGAGGAGCTGACCGACCTGCTGTTCGCCTGGCGGGCGGTGCGCCACGTCCGCTCGAACGCGATCGTGCTCGCAAAGAACGCCTCGACGGTCGGGATCGGCTCGGGCCAGGCGTCGCGCCAGGTCTCGGTCGAGATCGCGCTCCGGCGGGCCGGTGATCGAGCCCGCCTGTCGGTGCTGGCGAGCGACGCCTACTTCCCGTTCCCGGACGGGATCATGCTGGCCGCCCAGGCCGGGGTCACCGCGATCATCCAGCCCGGCGGCTCGATCCGCGACGAGATGGCCATCGAAGTTGCGGATCGCCACCACCTCGCGATGGTCTTCACCGGCCGCCGCCACTTCCGGCACTGATGAGTCCTTCAGGCCTCGAGAAAAGGAAGTAGCCCATGGAAAAGTTGCTCGCCCTCGAGATGGTCCATGTGACCGAGATGGCCGCGATCGCGTCGGCGCGGCTGATGGGGCGCGGGGACCGGATGGAGGCCGATCGGCTCGCGACCGAGGCCATGCGCAGCGCCATGGACGAGATCGAGATGCACGGCACGATCGTCATCGGCGAGGGCGAGCGGGACGAAGCGCCGATGCTCTATATCGGCGAAGAGGTCGGGGTTCGGACCGAGACGGCCCCAGAGATCGACATCGCGGTCGATCCGCTCGAGGGCACGAACCTCGTCGCGACCGGATCACCGAATGCGATCACCGTCCTTGCCGCGTCGGAGAAGGGCGGCCTCGTCCACGCGCCGGACACGTATCTCGAGAAGCTCTGCGTCGGACCGCTAGCGGCGGGCCACGTCGACATCCGGGACGCCCCGACGGTGACCGTGAACAGAATCGCCGAGATCCTCGGCCGGAAGGTCGGCGACATCGCCGTCGTTATCCTCGATCGACCGCGCCACGAGGCGTTGATCGCCGAGGTCCGCGCCACCGGGGCCCGGATCAAGCTCATCTCGGACGGCGACCTCTCGGCCGCGATCAGCTGCGCCGTCCAGGGGACGGGCGTGCACGCGGTCATGGGCCTCGGTGGTGCGCCCGAGGGCGTGATCACCGCCGCCGCGCTGCGCTGCCTCGGAGGCGAGATCCAGGCCCGCTTCCGGTACCGCAACGACGAGGAGCGCGAGCGCGGGGCGCGGATGGGCCACGGCGACGAGAGCCGGATCTACCACACCGAGGACCTCGCGTCGGGCGAGAACCTTGTATTCGCGGCGACCGGCGTCACGGCCGGGGACCTGCTCGAAGGCGTCCGGTTCTTCGGCGGCGGGGCTCGAACGCACTCGCTTGTCATGGCTTACCAGACCAAGACCGTCCGATTCGTCGACACCGTCCACATGTTCGACCGGGACCGGCCGCCGAGCGTGCGGCTCTAGGCTCGGGGCCGACGCCCATGCCGGACAGTCCATCGTGAATGCAGGGCCACGCATCCTGGCGCTGGGCGGCGCCTCGCTGCTGGCGTCCTCGAACGACGGCGCCCTCCACCAGTACCTGCTGGATCTCACCGGGCTGGAGCGGCCGCGGATTTGCTTCATCGGGACGGCGAGCGGCGACAACTTCGAGTACATCGCCTCGTTCTACGCGTTCTTCGCTCGCCGTTCGGAGGCCTCCCACCTCGGGCTCTTCGATCGCCGGGTCGACGACATCGGGGCATTCCTCGGCGAGCAGGACGTCATCTACGTCGGCGGCGGGAACACCGCGAACATGCTCGCGGTCTGGCGAACCCACGGCGTCGATCGCGCCCTGAAGGACGCCTGGGAGAACGGGGTGATCCTCGCGGGCCCATCTGCCGGCGCGGTCTGCTGGTTCGAGGCCGGGACGACCGATTCCTTTGGGCCGGAGATCGGGGCCCTCCGGGACGGGCTGCGCTTCCTGAAAGGCAGCTTCTGCCCTCACTACGACAGCGAATCCCTGCGCCGGCCGCGCTACGAGGAGCTCGTTGGCTCCGGCTCCCTCCCCGACGGCTACGCCGCCGACGACAGCGTCGGGTTGCTGTTCGCCGGCCGGGAGCTGGCGGAGGTTGTCGCGGTGCTCCCGGAAACGCGAGCGTTTCGGGTTGAGCGGACCCGCGGTGGGGTCGAGGAGACGCCGATCCGACCGAGGATCCTGCGGCCCTAGCCCACCGCGAGTCGACGGCGCCTCCGTGGGCCAAAAGGACCACACGATCTCGAACGATCAAGCCGTAGAGCGGAACGCCGGTGTGGGTGATGGTTGGCGTGCGCCGGGGGAACGATGTCGGCGACCGGTGCCCGGCAGCGGGCCGGGAATACCGAGGAGACGCACATTGCGAATGCTCGCGGCGGCCATGGCCGCATTGGCGCTCGTGATCGGGGGCCTGAGCCAGCCGGCCACGACATCGGCCACGTCGACGACGAAGGTCGTGATCATCGTCGGCCCGACGGAGGGTACGACTTCGGCGTATCGGACCGACGCCAACCTGTTCTACACCACGGCCCTGAAGTACACGTCGAACGTCCTTCGGATCTACAGCCCGAACGCGACCTGGGCCGCGGTCAGCCAGGCGATGCAGGGCGCCTCGGTGGTCGTCTACCTCGGCCACGGCTCCGGCACGCCGACGCCAACCTCGACGACGCTCGATCCCACCCACCAGGACGGGTTCGGGCTCAACGCGACCGCCAATGCGGGTGACAGCAACGCGCTCTACTACGGCGAGTCGTACATCCGGAACTACATCCACCTGGCGCCCCACGCGATCGTGATCTTCAACCACGCCTGCTACGCGGCCGGCAACTCGGCCGGGTCCGTCGACACGCTGAGCGTCGCCGAGAAGCGCATCGACAACTATGCGTCCGGCTTCCTCGCCGCAGGCGCCGACGCGGTCCTGGCGACCGATTACTACAACGCCCACCACTACATCGACTATCTGTTCGGGCCGTCGCAGTCGCTCGATTCGATGTTCCACCACGCCTACGACTACCAGGGCCACGTGACAACGTACGCGTCGACGCGGACGCCCGGCACGACCAATGAAGCCGATCCGACGTCGACGTCGACCGGCCCGCTCTTCTACCACTCGATCGCGGGCAACCTGGGCACGCTGACGAGCACCGTCGCCGGTGGCGCCGCCGACACGAAAGCGCCGACGCTCGCCGCGCCCCAGCCGTTGCTGTACGGCCGAACGACCGCGGGCGACACCTCGATCCCCGTCCAGAGCCGCTGGTCGGCGAGCGACGCGAGCGGCATCGCGTCGTACGTCGTCGAGCGCTCCACCGCAGGCGGAGCCTGGGCCAGTGTCAGCCTGCCATCCGTTGGCTCGACATCGATCAACCAGCGGCTCACGTTCGGCACCACCTACCGGTACGTCGTCAAGGCGACGGACCGCGCCGGCAACACGAGCGGCTGGTCGTACGGTGCGTCGTTCAAGCCGCTGTTGACAGACCAGACGAGCTCGGCGATCGGCTGGGCGGGGTGGTGGTCGACGAGCGCAGCGAGCTCCGGGCTCGGCGGTAGCCTCCGCTCGACGACGGCAGCGGGAGCGTCCGCGAGCTACACCTTCGTCGGGTCGAGCATCGCCTGGATCGCCACCACCGGCCCGACCCGAGGCGCGGCAAAGGTCTACGTCGACGGTGCCTACAAGGCGACGGTCAACCTGAACGCGGCCGCCGCATCGTGGAAGCAGGTCGTCTACTGGTTCAACTGGACCGCGAACGGCACGCACACGATCAAGGTCGTTGGGCTCGGCACCGCCGGGCATCCGAGCGTCGACGTCGATGCCTTCGTGAGGCTCTACCGAACCTAGGGCTGGCGTAAACCCGTCGGGGACGATCAGCCGAACTCGATCGAGGCGAGTATCTGTTCGGCGGCCGTTCGCGCCGCATCCCAGTACCGGACGGACCCACCGAGCAGCACCGCCAGGAGGCCCGAGTCCGTATCAATGAGCCGCACCTCGAGCCGTCGTCCGGACGCGATCGAGATCGGACCGAGCGCGATCTCGAGGACCGGTACGAAGCGCTGCGCCTCGATGTCCGGATCGGCGGCCTCGACCACGAATCGGACACCCGGAAGGCCGCCGACATAGACCTCGATGGATTCGCCAACGACGAGCGCCTCCCGTGAGCGGATCGTGTCGCGCGCCGTGGCCGCGCTCGTGAGATCGGAAGGTCGAGCGAACTGGACGGCAATGACGTCGAGCGTCCCGACCGACTGTTCGAGGTCGAAGAAGCCCGGGACGTCCTGGACGGCGAACCAGCCGTCGGGGACCTCGAACGTGAGCGCCTGCTCGAAGCCTTCGCGCCGGTAGCGGCCCGGCTCGAGCGGTCGCTCGGCCGAGAAGGTCAGGAGTCGGGCTGGCGCCATTCGAGGGATCCCGGTGGCCAGAGATCGATTTGCGTCAGCCCGTGGATGCCGAGCGTCTGCGACAGCTCGCCGCAGTGATAGGCCTCGTGGGTGATGAAGCGCATCAGCAACGCACGCCTCGACAGGATGCGTGTGTGGCCGCCGACCTCGCACTCGAACGGCTCGGCCAGCATCTCGGGCGTCCATCGATCGAGGACGCCATTGACGATCCGCCACGTCGTCTCGAGCGCCCCGACGAGCTCATCAGCGTCACGCGGGTGATCTTCGTCGTCTTCCCAGCCGAGGCCGTCGGCCATCCCGGCGAACGGCGTGAGCTCCTTCCCGGGCTCGCCGAAGACCTCGCAGAACCAGTAGACCCGGACGCCGGCGGTGTGGCCGACCGTCGCCCACATCGGCCAGCGCTCGGAGGCGGGACGCAGGGCGAGCTGCTCGGGCGTCAGCGGCCGGATGCCCTCGATGAGCTGGTGGTTGTAGAGCTCCCAATCGGCATAGAGCGGGCGAATCGAGCTGGGCTGTTCGGTCATCTGGGCATGATCGCGCAAACGGGCCGGAGGCAGACACTGCGACGCATCCAACGAACGATGCTCCGAAGTCACGCGGCATGTGAGACTTGCCAGGCGTCTCGAGAATTGGCGCGAACCGAAGCACTCGCGAACGCATCGAATCAGGTAGAGGCACATCGAGGGAGGAGGACGCTTGGAGCGAGAGCTCGTTGAGGGCGCTCGCCAGGGCGACCGAGCGGCTTTCGATGCCCTCGTGCGCCGAAAGGTCGATGTCGTGTTTCGAACGTCGCTCGCCATCCTCGGCCACGAAGCCGACGCAGAGGACGCGACCCAGGAGACGTTTCTGCTCGCCTGGCGGAAGCTTCCGAGCCTGCGCGATCCCGATCGCTTCGACGCCTGGCTCGGCCGGATCACAGTCAATGCATCCCGGTTGATTCTGAGACAACGACGCGGCGTTCGCGAAATCTCCACTGACGGCATTGAAACCGCCGGTGGGCATCTTCCTCGGGGCGCCGCCCAGTTCGGCGACGCGACGGCCGACACGGATGCCTTCGATCGTGCGTTCGAGCGACTAACGGTCCACGAGCGTGCGGTCCTTGTGTTCCACCATCGCGATGAGCTCGGCCTCGCCGAGATCGCCGATCGACTTGGAATCCCGGTCGGGACGGTCAAGTCGAGGCTCCATCGAGCGCGGCGGGCGCTGGAGCGCGCGATGACGATCGAGCAGCCGCGATGATCCCGCTCGAAGAGCCGCAGCTGGCGGCACACCTGGCCCGACGGTCGATCAAAGGAACCGAAGCTCAGCAGATAGTTCGTTCCAAGCGACTCGCCGACGAGATTCGATCACGAATCGGGGCCGAAGCGCAGGCACGACACCGGTTCGGGGGGGCCGCCGCCTCGTGGCTGAGCGTCCTGCGATCGGGCGTCCGGGTCCAGGCGACGCTCGGGGCGCTCTTGGTCATCGCCGCACTTGCATGGACCGGCCTGCTATCGGGCGGCGGCCCGCGCCATCCGGGACCTGGTGATTCGAGCCCCGGTCAATCTCCAGCCACGGCTTCGTCGATCGGGGCATCCTCGCCGTCGATCACGGCAGATACCGTCCAGGTGCTGACCGAGAAGCAGCTCGAGGAGGTCGTGGGCGGTTCGGGAGCGACCGCGGACATCGGTCGGGTCGTCATCGCCGATGTCCAGATCCTGCTGACCCCGTCTCAATGCTCTGCTTCCGCCTGCGCCACGGAGTACAGCATCCTGGGTACCGCAAACGGTCGTGTCATCGGCGTCGACGTGGGCGAGCTTGACTTTTCCCTGGCGCGCGCCCCGTTCGCCCTCCGCATCGTCGCGCCCTTCGCCGTCCAGCTCATTGCGCAGGTCGGATCGCCGTCGTCCTCTGGGGTCTCGATGACGGTGGCGGAGTACCGCACGGAAATCCTCAACCAACGGCTCCAACCGACGCCGGAACGGACCGTGCCCATCGCCTTCGTCGTCGACGCTTGGCTCGAGACGCAGGTCAGTACGCGCGCGTGCCCGCTGATTGCCACGATTCCGCCCCTCCTTACGGACTTCACGTGCGGGGGCTGGTCGTGGCTGACGCCGGCGCCCTTCGAATGGTCAGAGGGCCTCGGCTCGCCACCGCCCGGCGGCCTGCTCGTTCAGAACGCGGCCTACGCGGACTTCGCCTCGGACCCGGTGATTCAGGCTTCCCCGCCGTTGGCAGAGCCGCGGCGCGGGCTCTACCTCATCGCTCCGGCGCACACCCAGGGCGGCACCTGCAGCATCGATTGCGAGGCCCCGAACGCCGGTTCAGTCCTCGCCCGCGTGGATCCCGTGGAGCTCGCGCCGAGTCCCGAGCCCACGGCCCTGTCATCGCACGCCGAGATGACGCTCGGCGCGTTCCGTCTCTCCTTCGACCTCCCAAAGACGACGTGGACGTCGAGTGAGTCCATCACCGGGATTTCTCGCCTGGAGTATCTCGGCAGCGGACCGTCAGCCATGAGCGGATCGATCGGCGGGCCACTCGGGTTCGAGCTCAACGAGTTGAACGGCAGCCGTCACTTGGGGGTGGTCTATGACGATGCATGCTCAATCAAGTCGATCGGGAAGGGCTTTGCGCTGACTGCATCGCTGCGGAAGGATGGCGGCTACGACGCCGACCTGCCGAGCGCATCGTTCTATGCGAGCTTCTTCGCCGACCCGCAGTACCGCCTACCGCCCGGTGATTGGGAGCTCACAGCCTGGGCGGACTTCGAAACCGACCCCCAAGGCTGCAGCGGACCCGAGTACAAGCTCAAGGCGACAATCGGGATCCATGTGATCTCCGCGACCGAGATGCAAACTCCATTGCCGTCGAGCGCTGACCTCGCGGCCGGCCTCACGTATTACTGCGGGAACGGAGAGCGCTTCGACATCGAGTCGTTGTCGGGCCCGGCAAATGCCGAGCAAAGCGCCGATCCAGCCGTAGCTCCGTTGCGATCCCTCGCGCCGCAGCTCGGCCTGGAGCCGACACACTGGTGGAGCGTGTACCGCTCAACAACGGCCGCCGAATTTCTCGGCAGAACCTCCTCGGGACCGTATGACTATGTCGTAATCGAGCTCAGGGGGGACGGATCCTGGGGGCTAAAGGGCTACGGCGATTGCCAGATGCAGTACGTGGAGACCGGCCTTTCGACGATCGCATGGTCCATCGATCCCGCGAATCCTCCTACGCCCGGTACTCGGGAGCTCCACGTGCTTGCCCGCGACCTGTGTCCGGGCACGCTTGCGAGGCGGCTTGGCAAACCGGTCATCCGGTACGGCGTGGATTCCATCCTCATCGCACTAACCGCCTCCCTCGCCGCGCCCGGAGGTCCCGGTTGTGGAACCGGTCAGACTGCGGCCTTCACGCTGCAGCTCGACGAACCCATCGGCGCTCGCACCCTCATCGATGGCAGCATCTGGCCTTCTCGGGACGCTCGAATCGTCCCGCCGCAGTTGAGTGGCGCGGGCGGGTAGTCGCGTGGAGCCTGGGCCGGGCAGCTACTTCGCGATCTCCCAGACGTGGCCAGCCGGGTCGCGGAAGCAGGCCGTTCGGACGCCCCAGGGTCGGTCGATCGGGCCGTTCAGGAGCGCGACGCCGCGCCTCTCGAGCTCGGCACAAACGGCGTCCACGTCGTCGACATCGACGGTGAGCTGGAACCGGGAGCCGGCGCCTGGGCCGCCCACCACGGCCGGCTCGATCAGCTCCCCGGCGGCCGAGGCCTTCAGGAGATTGACGAGCGTGTTGCCGAAGTTGAAGACGGCCGATTCGGCGTCCTCGAAGTAGACCGGCAGCCCGAAGACCGCCTGGTAGAACGCCTTGGTCGCGGGGAGATCCTCGGCGAACAGGGTGATGGCGCCGATCTTCTTCGGCCAGGCGGCGACGTCCGGACCTGCCATGAAGGACCTCCAGCGACGTGTCTCGATCTTCGACCCGACCTTACCGGGACACGCGCTCCCGTGCCGAGATCCAGTCCTTCGCGGCGGCACTCCACTCGCCGATCGGGCGGACGGCCGTCGGGCCCTCAACGGCGCGGGCACGATCGCGGGCCGTCTCGACGGTCTCGTGCCAGCCGGGCGGGACGAGCCCCAGTGCGAGATCGGCCAGCGGAGCGAGGACGAAGAGCCGCTCGTGGGCGAGTGGATGCGGGACCTCGAGCAGCGTCGCCGACTTGCCCGGATCGATCGGAGCGTCCACCGATTGGCCGGCCGCCGGCCGGGCGATCGAGAGGCGAGCACGACCGAAGATCAACAGGTCCAGGTCGAGCTCGCGCGGACCCCACCGCTCACGCTGCTTCCGGCCGAAGGCGCGCTCGAGGTTCTTGAGCGCCACGAGGAGGGCCGTGGCGCCCGTCGCCGCGTCCGGACCGACGGGCCCGTCGACCGCGACGACGGCGTTCCGGAATTCAGGCTGGTCGACGACGCCCACGGGTGCCGTGGCGTAGAGCCGAGAGACGCCGGCCAGACGAACGCCTGGCAGTGCGGCCAGCGCCTGGACGGCGGCGCGGAGCGTCGTTTCGGCGTCGCCGACGTTCGCGCCGAGCCCGACATACGCCCGTGCCTGACGAGCCACTCGTTCGCCTCCGTTCCTGCGCCGTTAGATTGACCCCGTGAATCGCGTCGCGGTCAGGATTCTGCACGCCGAGGCCGACTCGAGATCGGGACCGCTCGAGATACGGCTGGCCGCCGCTCGGGCAGCGAACGCCGAGCGGCTCCTGCTGGGCTTCCTCCACGCGGGCGCCTCCGACGTCGAGATCGCCGGCGGGCGGGCGGATGGGGCGCCGTTCGGGGCTCGGGTTCGAGCGCTCGTCGCCGAGGGAATCCGACCGCACGAAGGCCTCGTCCTCCTCGGATCGGGCGCGATTCCCCTGGCCCGTAGAGCCGACCTCGACGCGTTCCTGGCGGCTGCGGCATCGGGCGAGCGCCGGGCACTGGTCAACAATCGCTACTCGGCCGACGTGGTGGCGGTCGGACAGACCGCGGCGCTCGGCGATCTGCCGGACCTGCCCGGTGACAACGCATTGCCGCGCTGGCTCGATGAGGTGGCCGGCTTCGAGGTCGACGATCTACGTCG
>JBBRNM010000060.1:0-12441 GCA_038230295.1 Candidatus Limnocylindrales bacterium | reverse complement strand
CGTGGCTGAGCGCCGACGCCTTCGGGCCGAGCTGCGACCGTTTGCCGAGATCCCACGCGAGACCTGGGACCGACTCGCGGCGCTGAATCCGTGGGCCACGCCGTTCTCCGCCTGGGCCTTCCATCGAGCCTGGTGGGACGCCTACGGCGCCGATGCACACGAAGAGACGATGGTCGTCTTCGATCCGGGCCCGGACGGTACGGGTGCGGGCTCCACAGCGGGCGCGGGCTCTGGCGCTGCGGACACTAGTTCCGGCGCGGACGCGTCCCCCGAGCCCATCGCGATCGTCCCGCTCATGCACCGCCACGTCGTCGAGGCTCGCGATGCCGAGACCCACACGTCGATCCGCCACGGACAGACGCTCGACCTCACGCCGGTTGAACCGACCGCGAAGGCCATCTATCTCGGGGCCTCGTACCACGCCGACTACGCCACGATCCTCGCGGCGCCCGACGACCTGCCCGACGTCGCGGACGCTTTCGCCGAAGCAATGAGCGCCGAAGGGCCCGAGAACGCGGCGCATCCCTCGCCCTGGGACGTCATCGACCTTCGCCGCCTTCGCTCCGCCGACCCCGCCGGCCCGGCCCTCCTCCGCGCCTTCGGCGCGCGCGAGATCGCCGAGGGCTGGACCCTCAACTTCGAGCCCGAGGACGTCTGCCCGGTCGCGACCCTCCCCGAGGGCGGCGACATCGACACCTTCCTTGCCACGCTTGGCAAGAAGGAGCGCCACGAGATCCGGCGCAAGGTCCGGCGGGCCGAGGCCGTCGGCACGGTCGCCCTCGTCGACTCGCCGGACCCGCTGGTCGATCTCGAGGCCTTCATCGACTTCCACCAGGCGAAATGGGGTGCCGACGGGCTGTTCCCCGACACGCCAGGTGGCGCCGAGAGCCGGGTCATGTTCCGACGGCTGTTCGAGCTGTTCGGCGCGGACGGGCCGCTCCGGTTGAGCTTCCTGACGATCGACGATCGGCGGATTGGAGCCTCGGTCTATTTCGAGACCGACGACGCGATCCTCTACTACAACGCCGGTCTCTCGCCCGACGCGCGAGCGCTGTCGGCCGGGGTGGTGATGGTCGAGCGGCTGATCCAGCGGGCCATCGACACCGGCAAGCGTCGTTTCGACTTCCTGCGCGGCGACGAGCCCTACAAGTACGAGTGGGGCGCGGTCGACGAGCCGATCCAGCGCCTGCTCGTCCGCCGGACGGCCGGCTGATGGCGATCACCCCGCTCGAGCCAGCGCCCTCGCCGTCGGTCGGGCTCGACCCGTGCTTCCAGCCCATCGTCCGGCTGCCGCTGCCGGGCGGCCGCACGCGCATCCGCGTCGTGGAGCTGCTCGCGACCGGCTCGAACGGCGGCGCCCAGGAGCACCTTTACAACCTCGTGACCCGCATCGACCGCGAGCGCTACGACGTCTCGGTCGTCTCGCTGACGTCGGGCAGCGCGATCCGGCGGCTCGAGCGGACCGGCATCCCCGTCTGCGTCATCGACGAGCCCGACGACGAGCGCGCCATCGAGGCCGTCGCGGCGCATCTGGCCGCGGTCAAGGCCGACGTCGTCCACAACCACATGTACCGCGCCGAGGTCGTCGGGACACAGGCCGCCTGGCGGCTCGCGGCGCGCGGCCGGCGCCGGCCATACGTCGTCAGCACCGTGCATTCGAGCCGGATCCGCTCCGACGAGGACCGGTCGCTGCTGCGTCGCCTCACCCCGAAGATCGACCAGCTCATCGCCGTCTCGAAGGCGATCGTTCGCAAGATCGAGGACGAAGGTCGGGTCGGCGCGCCGGTCGCCCTCATCTACAACGGCGTCGACCTCCAGCGCTATGTCGACCAGGAAGCGTGCTGCACGCTCCACGAGGAGTACGGGATTCCCGAGGGCGCCCAGATCGTCGGCGTCGTCGCCCGCCTCGAGCCCGAGAAGGGCCATCCGACGCTGCTCGACGCATGGCCGAGCGTTCTCGCTCGAGTGCCGAACGCGCACCTGTTGATCGTGGGTGAGGGCAGCCGCCGCGAGGCGCTGGAAGGTCAGGCGGCCGACCTCGGGATCACGGGGCACGTCACCTTCACGGGCCGCCGCGACGACATCCCGTCGGTGACCGCCGCGCTCGACGTCGCCGTGCTGCCCTCCTACCGCGAGGCCCAGGGCCTCTCGATCCTCGAGGCGATGGCCCTGTCGCGGCCTGTCGTCGCCTCGAACGTGGGCGGGATCCCGGAGATGATCGAGACCGGCGAGACCGGCATGCTCGTGCCGCCCCACGACGCGTCCGCGCTCGGCGACGCGATCGCGCGGCTGCTCACGGACCATCCGTTCGCCGACACGCTCGCCCGCGCCGGCCACGACCTCGTGTACGAGCGCTTCTGCGTGGAGCTGATGGTTCGTGCGATCGAGACGATCTACGACGAGGCCATCGCAGGCGAGGGCCGCAAGGCCGGCTGAAGCGGCTGGGAGCTCGCGGGTCGGCCGCCCGCCCGGCTCGCTCGCGACCCGCCCGGGCGACATGCGCCCGTGAAGGATTTGCAACATTCAGCCAGATTCGAGAGGCTGCGCTCAACCCCTCTCGTCGTACCCTAAATGCCCGTGAACGACCGCATCGAGCACGCCCTCGCCCGACTCCCGGCCAGGACCGTGACCCTCATGAAGACGCGCCTCGGCTTCGACGCCTTCCTCGGCGTCGCCGGCGCACTGGTGCTGCTGCGGCTGTTCGACGCGAACCCGTGGACGTTGCCGATCCTCGACCTCCACGCGTATTGGGCGACCCATGACGCGATCAGCTACACGGGCTCGAACCCGTTCCTGATCGGCGCCTACCTGTACGCGCCCGCCTTCGCCCAAATCATCAATCCGCTGACGGCCTTCCCGTGGCCGATCTTCGCGGCCACCTGGACGCTGATGATGATCGCCGTCTACGTCTGGCTGGTCGGCCGCTGGGCGTTTCCGGTGCTGTTCTCGGTGGCGGTCGCGCTCGAGCTGTACCTCGGCCAGATCGACATCTTCATCGCGGCCGCGATCGTCGTCGGGTTCCGGTACCCCGCCGCGTGGGCCTTTCCGCTGCTCACGAAGGTCGCGCCGGGGGTCGGACTCGTGTGGTTCCTGGCTCGCAAGGAGTGGCGGAATCTCGCCATCGCGATCGCGGCGACAGTCGGCATCGCCGCGCTCTCGGCGGTGTTCGCGCCGGAGGCGTGGCGCGAATGGTTCGACCTCCTGCGCCGCAGCATCACGGATCGCCAGACGATCGAGGGCGACTACCTCGCGATCCCGATCTGGCTGCGGCTGCCGGTCGGCGTCGCGATCATCGCCTGGGGCGCCCGCACGAACCGGCGCTGGACGGTCCCGATCGGGGTCCTGCTTTCGATGCCGATCCTGTGGGTCAACGTTTTCACGATCCTGATCGCGATCATCCCGCTCCGGCGCGAAATGGGCTGGACGCCGGCCCGCGCGTGGCTCGTGCACAGCCGATCGTCGAGGCGCCCCGCCCTCGTCCCCGCCGAACCCGGCTAGGAGCAGATCGGGCGATCGCCGGCAAGGCGCCGGCCGTAGGACGACCGTCCGTGCCGGGCCGTCCGAGGGCCGAGTGTGACCGGCTCGCAATCGCGATTGGGGGCCTCTTCGGGCTCGCAGGGGCGACCAGGCTCCCTGCTGCCTCGGAATTTCGCCAGTCATCAGTCCCCGTAATGGGGGACGCCCTTCGAGCGGGTCTGCGGGGCCTTCAGCCTGCTGAAGCTCGCCGCCTATCAGCGAGAGCTCGGAAATGGCGGAAAGTCGCGCGATCTCGTCGCCGCGGATTACGGGCGGTAGTAGGTGAGGGGAAGTGACCTGATACGCCGACCCGAGCGCCCGGCCAGCCCGTAGGATGCCGCCGTGAGCGTCGGTATCTTCCCGATCCGGACGAGGCTCCTCCGACCCGCCCGCGACGGCGCGATTCTCGCCTGCGTGGCGCTCGCGGTCGCCCACCTCCTGGCGCTCACCCAGACCGGTGTCGACGCCCACAGCTACTGGAGCGCCGACCCGCTTCATCCGTACAACGGCGTGACCGCGCCGGCCGCCGCCGACGCCTACTTCTACTCACCCGCCTTCACCCAGATCCTGTGGCCGATCCACGCCCTCCCGTGGGAATGGTTCATCGCGGGCTGGACGCTGCTCCTGATCGTCGCGATCGTCTGGCAGGCCGGCCTGTGGACCGCGTTCGCGCTCCTGCTCGTGCCCGTCTTCGTCGACCTCACCGTCGGCAACATCCACCTGCTCCTCGCGGCCGCGATCCTGTTGGGATTCCGCTGGCCGTGGACATGGTCGTTCGTGCTGCTGACGAAGATCACGCCGGGCATCGGGCTCCTGTGGTTCGCGGTTCGGCGGGAGTGGCGCTCGCTCGGCATCGCCCTCGCCGCGACGACGATCGTCGCCCTCGTTTCGTTCGCGATCGCGCCGGTGCTGTGGTGGCAGTGGGTCGACGTCCTGCGCGCGGCGTCGGGTGCGCCAGGCCCCGCATTCACCGTTCCGATCCCACTGCCGATCCGACTCGTCGTGGCGGCGGCGATCGTGGTGTGGGGCGCGCGCACGGACCGGCGCTGGACGGTGCCGCTCGCCTCCGCGATCGCCCTGCCGGTCCTCTGGATCAACGGCTTCGCGATGCTCATCGCGATCATCCCGCTGCTGCCGCGGATCATGGGCCCGACCCCGGCATCTCGCTGGCTGGACCGCTCGCGGATGTCGCCCGCGACACCGGCGGCCCCGAGCGCCGCGACGGCGCTCCGGTGATTTCGGACTCGCACGCCACGACGGCGCTCCCGTGACTGCGGAACTCTCGCGTCGCGACAACGCACCGCACGGTCGCGCTCCCATGATGGCGGATCGGATTCTCCGCCCGAGCCTGTCCGACCTCTGGGCCTTTCTCGCGATCGCCCTGCCGGTTCTCGCGGCCCTCGTCGCCGCGATGCCGGCGGTGGATCTCGCGTATCAGCTGCGGGCCGGAGGGTCGGTCCTCGACGGCGCCGGCATCCCGCACACGGACAGCTACACGTTCACCATCGCCGGAACGATCTGGCCCGACCAGCAGTGGGGCGCCCAGGGCCTGCTGGCTGCGGTCTATCGAGCCGCCGGCTGGAACGGTCTCGCGATCCTCAGAGCGGTCCTCGTTGGGGCGACGTTCGGCTTGCTGCTGTTCGTGGTTCGGAGGCGAGCGCCGCAGCTCCCGATGCGCGGCGCGGCCCTCGTCGTGCTCGGCGCGTTTGTCATTGCGGCCCCGACGCTGGCGCTTCGGCCCCAGCTGTTCGCGATGGTGCTCTTCGCCGCGGCGCTGCTCGTGCTCGCCGATCGCGACCGGCATCCGGGCCGGGTCTGGCTGCTCCCGCTCTTCGCGCTCTTTTGGGCCAACCTGCACGGCAGCTTCCCGCTCGTGATCGTGCTGGCAGGTCTGGCCTGGTTCACCGACCTGCGCGGCTCGTCACCCGACCTGCGCGGCTCGTCGCCCGACCTGGGCACGTCGCGCCCCGCCCGCGCAGGCCGCCGCGGCTCCCTCGGCCGGCACACGATGCTTGCCGTCGCGGCGGTCTCGGCCCTGGCGACACTCGTCAATCCCCTCGGACTCGGAGTCTGGTCGTACGTGGTCAACCTCGCGACGAATCCGACGATCGGCTCGGGCGTCAGCGAATGGCGCCCGCCCGGGCTGACCGACGCGCCCGGGATCCTGTTCTGGCTGTCGGTCGTCGTCGTCGTGGCCCTCATCGCGTGGCGCGCGCGGCGACGCCGTGCCGCCCGACAGCCGGCACTGCCGCCGTGGCCAGCGCTCCTGACCCTCGCGGTGTTCGGGGTCCTGGGCGCGCTGACCGGCCGAGGCCTCGCCTGGTGGCCGCTCGTCGCCGTGTTCGTCTGCTCGGGGTTCCTCGGTCGGCCCGAGACGCCCGGTTCGCCCGGCGAGGCGCCCGGCCAGGCCCCGCGGGTCGTCCGTCGATCGCGCCTCAATGCGGTCGTGGCCGGCATCCTCGTCCTCGCCGGCATCGCACTGTTACCGCTCTGGCGACCGCTCGGGCCCGCCGCTGTGCCGATCGGCGTGGTCTCATTCGCGCCGCAGGGGATCACGCAGCGGCTCGCGCTCTACGAGAACCTCAACTCCCATGCCGCGACCGCGTGGAATCCACAGGTCTGGGGCTCGTGGCTCGAGTTCGCCGTCCCCGGCGAGCTCGTCGCGGTCGACTCGCGCATCGAGCTCTTCCCGACCGATCTCTGGAATGACGTCGATCAGGTCGCCCGCGGCAGCCCCGACGCCATCGCCATCCTCGAGCGCTACGACCCCGACTTCGTCGTCGTCGAGCGCCCGGATCAGCACGCGCTGGAGGCTGCCCTCAGCGCAGCCCCCGCGTGGGCTTGCATCTATGGCGACGTCGATGGCTCGATCTGGGCTCGCTCCGACACGGTCCTCGCGCGCGGCTCGGGCGCCTGCTAGCGACTATTCGCCGCGCTCCCAGAGGTCGAACCAGGCAAGCCAGGTCAGGGTTGTCGAGTCGGTCTCTTCGTAGGCAAACAAAAGCCCGGGCTCGTTTCTGTCCCAGATTGCTCTGCCGTCATCGGTGACATGTCGCCCGCGCATGTCGCCCGGATTGGCGACGATCCGAGCCTCAGCCCTCTCAAGCGACTGGCGCACTTCGCGGTTTCTCAACGTCGCTTTGCGCCGCGCGTACGCCGGGCTTGGTTCGCCGTGGATGATCCGACCCTCCGTGCAACTCGGCGAGGGACGCCGCGATCTCGGCATCGAAGCCGATCGCTTCGGTGAGGGCGTCGAGGTCGCGCCTTGTCATCCGGTCAAAATCGTTCGGACGCGGCCATCGCATCTTCCCCAGGACCCAGCGGAATGGCCGAATCCGGTAACTCAGCGCAAGCATTCGAGTCACGCCTGTCCCTCCCACGGCCTGTCCACCGGCCCCGTTGCCACCCCAAAATGCGACACGCTCACCCATGGTGCCCGACGCATCCGATTATTCAACGTCCGTCTTCGCCACGGCTTATCGACAGGCTTCTACGGCAGGTAGCTGTGCCAGTACCGCTCGGCGGCGCCGTTGACGCTCCCGGAGGCGGCGATCCGGGCGGCCTGCTGGCGGACCGCGCCGGCCATCTGCTTCTCGCCACCGAAGAGCCGGTCGAGCTGGCTTTCGTATAACTCGATCCCGCGGACCTTGCGCTCGAGCTGGTCCGTGATGTCCGAGTACCGCGGGGTCAGGAGCACTTCTCGCGGGAGCGTCTCGAGGGCACCATCCGGCAGGTCGTCGAGGCTCTCGAAGCCCCGCCACCACGCATACGGGAAGTCCTCGTAGAACACGACGTTGCCGGCCCATTCGGGTCCGGGCATGACCCAGCGGCGAGATTCGGCAAGGAGCCCGAGGCCAGTCTCGCGGCACAGCTGGTGGTCGACGTGGTTCCCGACACCCAGCGGGAAATACACGTTCTGGGGCTCGAGCCGCTCGATCTCGCGTCGCAGGATCTGGTGGGGATCGATGTCTTCCTCGCGCGGCACGCCGAGAAGCTCGTCGTCGCCCTCGTAGCCGCGGAACACCGCGTCGGGCAGGTCCAGGAACACGATCGAGGCCTCGGCGAAGTAGGCGTAGCGCTCGTCCTCGACCCGTCGCCGGGCCACGAGGTCGCCCGCGCTGGCCGCCTCGACGACATCGTCGGTGAAGATCGCGCCCTGCGTTGGCAGATCGTCGATGAGGACCTGGCCGGCCAGCGGCTTGTTTCGAATGCTCGCCCGGCGGTACCACGAGGAGCGCTGCCAGAACCGCTTCGCCGACGCATCGGCGTCCTCCTGCGTGGCATCGAGGCGGTCCTCGGTCGCGGCCCAGGCCGGGGCCGCACCGGTGCCGTCATCGACCGGGAAGTCGGCCGCGATGCTGGCCCGGTTGAATGCCTCGCTCGCCGGCCAGAGCGTCTTCGTCCCGAACCCGAGCGCCTCGCGCTGGTAGCCGCTGAGGTTGCCGTTCGAGCCGGCGCCGGAGAACACCGTGAGGATCGTCACGTTCTGGCCGAGCTCGCGCAGGCTTGCAATCAGCCCGCCGCACGAGAGGGCGACGTCGTCGGGATGCGGCGCGACGAAGACATGGGCCATGGCCGGCCGAGTATATCGAGGCTCAGGTGCCGGTTACTCGCGCCAGCCGGCTTCGCCGACCAGCGGCACGAAGACGACCGCGCCGTCGGACCACTCGCGCCATTCCGTGGGCGAGCGACGCTCGATCACGACCAGCTCCTGCTGGTCCCGCGGCCCGACCGGGATCACGAGGCGAGCACCGACCGCGAGCTGCTCGCGCAGCACGTCGGGCACCGTGGGGGCTCCGGCGGCGACGAGGATGCCGTCCCACGGCGCGCCGGACGGGTCACCCCCGCTGCCATCGCCGACCAGGACCTCGACGCCCTCGATGCCGAGATGCAGGAGTCGCTGTATTGCGCCGCGCGCCAGGGCCTCGTGCCGCTCGATCGTCACGACCCGCGCGCCGAGCATCGCGAGCACCGCGGCCTGATACCCAGATCCGGTGCCGATCTCGAGGACCCGATCGCCCGGTTCGACACCCAGCAGCTCGGTCATCCGGGCCACGATGTAGGGCTGGCTGATCGTCTGGCCCTCGTCGATCGGGAGCGCCCGGTCGTCGTAGGCCACGGACTCGGGTGTCCCGGGCACGAAGGCCTCGCGCGGGACGCGACCCATCACGTCGAGGACCCGGGCGTCTTCGATGCCGCGTTGCACGAGCTGGCGCGCCACCATCGAGGCGCGGGCCTTGCTGGACTCCGGACTGGACGCCTGGCTGGACGGATCGTCCATAGCGGCGAGGATACGCTCGCCGGAATCAGCGATCGCCCGCGGGAATCGAGGACGCGTCAACCCCAATCGGCCCCGAGGAGCGAGGGTCAGGTTGCGGCGGGGGACCCCGATGGCGCCGACGCCGGCGTCGTCGAGGGCGAGGCGGCCGGGCTGCCCGACGCGCCGGGGCTGCCGGAGGCGCTGGGGCTCGACGACGGTCCGGGGCTCGGGGTCGGGGCCGGGGTTGCGATCGGGGCTGCTGTCGGGAGCGGCGTGAACGCGCCGGCATGGCCGAACGCGAGCGCGTTCGCGAGGATCAGCACGAAGACGAGGACAGTGCCGACGACGAACGCCGCCGAGACCGAGTCCCTGATCCGGAGTGACGGGTCCACCGCGAAGACCGTCCGAGGCGGCTTGGGACCGCGCAGCGCGCGGTGGCCGGGCCGCGCGACGGGTCGCTCGAGGTTCCCGGTGCCCGGCGCCAGGGCCGGCGGTGCCTCGATGACGGCGGTTTCGTCGCCCTCGATCGTCTGGTCCTCGGCCTCCGCGCCGGCAGCGTCCGCCGCGGCGATCTCGGAGTCCATCGTTGCGCGAGCCTCGTCCGACTCGACCTCACTCTCGGCCGCGCTCGCAGCAGCTTCGAGCTCGCTCGCGTCGAGGTCCTCGGCGGCCTCGCCGCCTGCCTCGCGACCGGCGTTGCCCAGGTCCGCGTCGAGGGCCGCGTCGAGCTCGGGGGCCGGCGCAACCGGCTCCGGGGCGGCCGCGGCGGGCTCCGGAACGTCGGGTTCGAGCTGTGAGGGGTCCTTCGGGTCGGTCATCTGGGGCGCCGCATCTCCATGGAAGACGGCCCCTGCGGGCCGCCGGGGCAGTGTACGCGAAGGATCACGCCTCGCGAACCGCGGGCACCAGCAGCCCCGCGAGCCCCGCGACGATCGTCACGACGCCGAAGATCCCGATCACCGGGCCTGCCCCGAACACCTGGCCGAGGACGCCACCGACCCCCATCGCCAGGGTCATCGCGCCGAACACGAGCGAGAACCGCAGGCCGAGGACTCGACCCATGAGCTCGGGCGGCGTCCGCCGCTGGAACAGCGTCTGGCTCGGAATGACGAACGCGAGATTGCCGACGCCCGCCCCGAAGGCCAGCCCCATCGCGAGGGTGAGGTTGCCGGTCAGCGCGAGCCCCGCGACCGCTGCGCCCGTGAGCACGTAGCCCAGGATCACCATCCGCCCCAGGGCGAGGCGCGATCCGATGAGCCCGATCACGAAGCCGCCGACGAGATTGCCGGCGCCGATCGCGCCCTCGAGGAAGGAGTACGCCGTCGCATCGTCGAAGCTGCTTCCCCGAAGCGCGGTCGCCGCGTACACGGGCATCAGCGCGAGCAGGATCCCGATCATGAACTGGCCGGCGGTCGACTGGAGGGTGTTCGCCAGCAGGACTGGCTCGGTGCGGAGGAACCGCCAGCCCTCGCCGAGCTCGTTCCTGAAGCCGCGGAGGCCCGTGGCGACCTGCGCGGCGCCCTCCGCCGCCGCGGCCTCGACGGCCTCGAGCGCCTCGGGCACACGACGCGCGGCCGGTGCGACGACGATCGAGGCGATCAGGATCGCCGACGCGACGTAGGTCACCGAGTCGACCCAGAACGCGAGCGGCAGCTGGCTTCCGAGGAGCGCAACGAACAGCCCAGCGATCACGTATCCGCCGATGTCGGCGAAGGTCTCGCCGACCCACAGGGCCGAGTTCGCCGCGACGAGGTCCTCGGAATCCACGAGCCGCGGCAGGATCGCGCCCTTGGCCGGGCGGAAGAAGATCGAGATCGTGGTGACGAGGAACACGAGGGGGTACACGAGAGCGAGATTCGTCACGGCCGCGATCGGGATCAGGAGCACGACGCCGGCGCGAAGCAGGTCGCTGACGATCATGACCTCGCGATGGTCCCAACGATCGACGAGCGTGCCGGCGATCGGGCCGAAGAGCAGGTTCGGCAGGGTCGCGACGAGGAACACGGCCCCGACCGCGATCGGCGATTCGGTCGCTCGGAGGACGAGGAACGCGAGCGCGACCTGGTGGACGCGGTCGCCGAGGAGGCTGATGAGCTGGCCGGTCCACAGCGCCGAAAACGAGCTGTCGAGTGCGAGCCGGACGTACGGGTGGCGCCGGACGCGCTCGAGGATCGGCGGGACCGCCGGGAAGGGGACTCGTCTTAGGCCGGGTTGGTACGTCCCCTCGGATCCGAGTGACGAACCACCAAGCACGAGCGGCCGCTGCAGCGCGTCGGCCGGCACGAGCGATCCTGCGTCGAGGAACGCGACCAGCGACTCGTCGACGAACTCCTGGTCGGGTTCCAGGCCGATCCGTCGCCGAATTTCGGCCTCGCCGATCTCCGCCAGCTCGCGCGGCGTGCGGACCGTGGTCGCGAACAGGAAGAACGCGAGGCCCGTGGCCAGGAAGACATCGCCGATGCTCGCGACATTGCGGAGTCCCGGCACGGGGATCGGGATGATGTCGCCGAGCGGTCCAGCCTGGGCGAGGAAGCTGCCGGTGATCCCGCTGGCGGAGACGTCACCGACGATCTTGTGGAACGCCGACCCGACCTCGGACACCGGGAGCCCGGCCGCGATGATGCTCGGCTGCCAGACCGGCATGTAGCCGCCGTTCGTGATCATCGCGACGGCGTTCAGCAGGATGCCGACGAACGCGAGGACCAGGCCCGGCTGCTCGCGGTTCGCCCAGAGCCCTGAAAGGAGGAAGAGGAACCCGGCCGTGAAGAGGGGCAGGCGAAGCGTGTCGGCGGGCCCGCTGCCGAGCTCGAGCGCGAATTGGGTCGCGTAGCGCAGGAACAGGCCGATGAAGACCGCCTGGACGAGGCGCAGCCGGACGCTGGCCAGGTTCTCGATGCTGCCGCCGGCGAGAAGCCCGAGAACGAGGCCGAGGACGAGGCTGCCGATCAGCACCGGTCGGCCGCCGGGGTCACACGATCAGGCGAGATCGGCGGCAGGGGAGCCGGGTGCGGGGGCGTCGAACGGGTGGGCGGCACGCGCGGCATGTTGCGCCAGCAGGGGGATCGGCCGCAGGTCGCCGGCGTCGCTCGCGTCGCGGGCCTCGTCCGCCCAAGAGGTCCGAACGAAGGCATCGACGACCTCGGGGTCGAACTGGACGCCGGCAAACTTGCGCAGCTCCGCGAGGGCCTGGTCCTGCGAGAGCGCCTTGCGGTACGGCCGATCGGCGGTCATCGCCTCGAAGGCGTCGGCGACGTGCAGGATGCGGGCCAGCCGCGGGATCTCGTCGCCCATCAGGCGATCCGGGTAGCCGGAGCCGTTGTACCACTCGTGGTGATGCCGGATGACCGGCAGCTCGGCTGCGAGCCGCTCGACCGGCCCAATGATCTGCGCGCCGAGCACGGGATGGGCATTCATGATGATTCGCTCGTCCCGGGTGAGCTTGCCCTGCTTCAGCAGGACGCTGTCCGGCACGCCGATCTTGCCAACGTCGTGAAGCAACCCGCCCCACTCGAGCGCCTCGAGCTCCGCTGCCGACACCCGGAGCTCCCGCCCGATGTCCACCGAGATGAGCCGCACCCGCTGCGAGTGCTTGCTGGTAAATGGATCCCGCTTGTCCACGGCCTCGGCCAGCGCCCCAATGGTCTGCGTGAACATCTCGCGCATCT
>JBBRNM010000059.1:0-13114 GCA_038230295.1 Candidatus Limnocylindrales bacterium | reverse complement strand
GATGCCACAGGATGCCCGGCATGCTGCGCGCCATGGCGCCTGGGGACAGCCAATTCAGCGAGTAGAAGTACCAGCCGTTGACGACCACGTGATGGGGTCGGGGCGCGTGCTGCCCGATCCACGTGCGGAGCTGTTGATGGAGACCGTCCTCCATGGCCGAAAGGAGCCAGGACTCGAAGAGCGGCGTCACAGGCTCCGAGATCCACTCGCCGAACCGGAGCGCGCGAGTGAATGTGCCGGGGGCGGACGACTCCCAGGAGACGTCCGGCGGCAGGGCCGTCATCGGCCGTGCCTGGACGATCCACAGGGCACCGCCGGCGTCGATCGCCCACTCGATGTCCTGGGGCGAGCCGCGGCCATCGGCGATCCGGCGGGCCGCCGCGGCGATCTGTGCGGCCTGACGCTGGTCGATGGAGTGCTCGGGCCGGCGACGCGCGGTCGCCGTGCCGTCGCGAACGACCCACTCGTCGCCGAGGGCTGAGCCGGAGACCAGCCGATCGGCTGTGCCGCGGACCGCGGCGACAACAACGAAGTGCCGATCACCATTGATCGGATCGGCGGTCAGGGCGACTCCGGCCGCGGTCGGGGCGACCATGTGCTGGACGATAACGGCGATGCCGCCGCCAGGAGCCTGCCCGTACTGGGCGACGCGGACATCATGTGCGCTCGCGAGCACACGATCGGCCGCCGCGGCCACGCCTTCCGCCGGTACGTCGAGGACCGATTCGTACATGCCGGCGAAGGACTGCTCGGCGCCGTCCTCGGAGATCCCGCTCGATCGGACCGCGAAGGTTCCGCCGCCGAGATCCCGGGCGCCTTCCCGCAGCAGCGATTCGCGAGCCGCCGCGGGCATGTCGATGGCGCCCGACGTCAGGACGAATCCATCCGGGACCGCGAATCCCGAGGCGAGCAGCTCGCCGAGGCTGGCGGCCTTCCCCCCGACGTCCGCAGCATCGGCGAATCGCACGTCGCGCAGGCTCCGCAGGATGGCAGCGGTCATGTCGCATCCCTCGGCGTGACGGCGGCGATCGCGGCGCGGACCAGCCAGTCGACGTCGTCCGCGGCTTGGTCGACCGACGAACCCAGGTGATCTCGCCACATCCGCAGGGAAGCCGAGGCCGTGAGGACCACGAGCAGGCGGGCGATCCGATCACGGTCGGGCTCCGACGATGCAGGCGCGATGGAGTCGGCGAACCTTCGAGTCAGCGTGAGCCGATCCGGCATGTTCAGCCGGCGCGCCTCGTCGGCCGCCGGGCTGGCCATCGCCGCGCGGGTGAGGTCGTCGAACGACTCGAGGCGCTCGAAGATCGAGCGCACCCCATCGCGCAGCTCGGCCATCGAGCTCGGGGGGACGATCTGGGCGAAGCCGGCCCGGTGCTCGACGTGCGGGTAGATGGCGGCGAGCAGGTCGGCCTTCGTTCGGAAGTGGCGGTAGATCGTCGGGATGGACACCCCGGCCTCGCGCGCGACGGCTGGGATCGACACGCTGGCGATGCCCCGCGCCATCACCCGCATCGCGGCATCCAGGATGCGCACCTTGGTGTCCGCGGCCTGTTGCTCGCGGAGCCCGCTGCTGTACGGCCGCGACCCTCGTGGGCCCTCTCGCTTTTCCGTCGCGATACGAGTCATCTCGTGAATATATGACTCGTGTCAAGAGCCATCGCGCAGCCTGTCGCGTTGCCTCGGCACCGACACGCGCCGGCTCGGGTGGGCACAATGGTCGGGTGAGCCACGGATCGAGCGACGGCACGACCTCGATGCGCAAACGATTCATCGTCCGACCCGGCGACGCCGTGCAACTCTCCGACGTGGACCCTGACGAGACCCTCGGCCTGTCGAAGCCCAACTCACTCCCGAAGGTCGCCGCCGACCTCAAGCGACTCGCGTCGCTCCAGGAACGGATCTTCGCCGAGCGAAAGCATCGGATCCTGATCGTCCTCCAGGGCATCGATGCGTCGGGCAAGGACGGCACGATCAACCACGTCATGTCGGGGTTCAACCCCCAGGGCTGCCGTGTGGCGGGTTTCGGCGTCCCATCGGCCGTCGAGCTCGCGCACGACTACCTGTGGCGGATCCACGAAACCGTCCCGGGCGACGGCGACATCGTCATCTTCAACCGGTCGCACTACGAGAGCGTGCTGGTGGAGCGCGTCCACAACCTCGTCTCGAAAGACGTCTGGTCCCGGCGCTTCGACCAGATCAACGCCTTCGAGGAGATGCTGTCCCGTGAGGGGACGACGATCCTGAAGTTCTTCCTCCACATCGACCGCGACGAGCAGCTCGCGCGGATGAAGGACCGTTACGACGATCCGACGAAGCGCTGGAAGTTCAAGGTCGGCGACCTCGGGGAGCGCGCGCGCTGGGACGACTACACCGCCGCCTTCGAAGACGCCCTGCGGAAATGCTCGACCGAGGTCGCGCCCTGGTACGTGATCCCGGCGAACCACAAGTGGTTCCGCGATCTCGTGGTCGCGGACATCGTGGCCGACGTGCTCGACGCCCTGGATCCTCGATATCCGCCCGGCGAGGAGCTGCCGCCGGGCGTGGTGATCGAATAGCCCTGTGGCCAGCCGATGACCGAGGATCCGACCCTCCGCCGCGCGCACGACCTCGCGCAGCCGTGCGGGTCTCGGTGAGCAGTTGGAAGACGACCGAGGCCGACATCGACCGATCCGCCGACGCGATCCTGCGGTGCCTTCGTGACGCGCGCGGCAGCCGAGACTAGCGCCGCCGCTTCGCGGGTCGTGGCCCCTTCGTAGGCCCTGGGTCAGCTACCGAAGAAGTCCGTGATCGCCTTCGTATCGTCCGAGAACGCCCAGCGCTCGGCGATCTTGCCGTCCTTCATGTGATAGATCTCGGCGGTTCGATAGGTGAACGACTGGTCGCCTCGGGTGGCGGTCGCCTCGCCGAGGGCGATCGTGTGGTCGTCGTTGGCCACGACGTCATGCAGCTTGAACGTGATGTCGTAGTCGGCGCTGGCGTCTTCCGCGCGAAGGGCAGCCTTGCCCCGCTTTGTCTCGCCGCCGATCTCATGCCATACGACGTCGTCGGCGATGGCGCCCTCGAGGGTCTCCATGTCCCCGGCCTGCATGGCCTCGCCCATCTTGCGGATCGTGGTTGCGTTCGGGTGCTCCATTCGATGAACCCTCCTTGCTGTCAGAGTATCTGCCAAGTTTTCGGGGTCAACCTGCCGGCGCGTGGACTCGTGAGCCGATTGTACGGGCGACGATCCGTCGCTCCGGTGCTTGTCTCGCGGCGCGGCGGCCCCTACGCTGCCCCGCGATGCACCGCCTCCACCTGCGCGCTGCCCTTGCGCTCGCCTGCCTCGCGCTGGCCGTACCGATCGTCCATGGCGGCGCGGTCACGTCCGTCCGAGCGATGGGCCCGCTGCCGGCGTGTCGCTACGACGACATCCTCACCTCGCCCCGGCGATACGTGGACTGGAAGGAAACCCTCGTCGATCCGATCCTGCGGGTGCCCGGCACCTATATCCCGCCGGACCTCGTCCCGACGGCCACGGCCGGGCTGCCGGGTGGTGGGACCATCCGCGCGATCGTCCTCGACGACCTGCGGGCGATGGCCGACGCGGCGCGCACGGCCGGAGCACCAATCGCGGTCGCGAGCGCCTACCGCAGCTATGCCCAGCAGAAGATCACCTTCCAGGGCTGGGTGAACGCTCTCGGCTACGCGAACGCGCTCAAGGTCTCGGCCCGGCCGGGCCACTCCGAGCACCAGCTGGGCCTGGCAATCGACTTCAAGAGCGAGCCGGGAGGCGCGCCGTGGAACGGCGTGGACTGGGCAACGACCCCTGCCGGCGCGTGGATGAAGGCGAACGCCTGGCATTACGGCTGGGTCCTCAGCTACCCGAGGAACAAGCTTTCGACCGTCTGCTACGCCTACGAGCCGTGGCACTACCGGTATGTAGGCCGGGAGCTCGCGGCCAGGATCCACGCATCCGGGCTGACCACCCGGGCCTTCCTCTGGGCGAACTTCACGACGGCCTACGTCGGGCCGGCGTCGACCGGATCACCCCCGCCGACCGCCCCGCCGACCGCCCCGCCGCCCAGCCCGACGGTGAAGCCCACGCCCAGCCCAACCCTCGAACCATCGATCGCGCCAAGCCCGTCTTCGACAGCTGCCCCATCGATCGAATCGCCAACGGCGACTCCAGGCGCCACGGATTCGCAGGCTTTGCCGAACCCGACCGGATTCACCCCTTCACCGTCCACCGTCGCGCTCCTCGTCGTCGGGATCGGCCTCATCATCGTGATCGGTGGCGGGCTCCTCCTGTCCGCCCGGAGACGCGGATCCCGGTAACGCCTATGGCCGATCTGGGCCATGACTGGAGTACCGCAGACAGCACCGGACCGCACACGTAGCCTGCCGGTCATGCCCTTCCTCAGCCGGCTGGCCGTCCCCATCGCCCTGGCCGTGCTCCTCGTGACCCTGATCCCCGCCGGGGTCGGTATTGCCGACGCCGCGACGTCGCGATGGGCCGCCAACTGCGCCGTCAACGTCCGCGTCATGCCGACCACGCTGTCGACGCGCAAGACCGTCATCGCCACGAACACGCTCGTGACGGTCAGCGGGAAGGTATCGGGCGGGGCATACATGACCACCTGCGGGAAATCCGTCTCGGGAGCGTCCTGGCTCGCGATCACGGCAATCGGGGGGCGGAGTGTCAGCTCGCTGTTCGGGCTCCGGGTGGTGTACGCCGCGAGCGCCCTGTTCCACTCAACGACGACCACGGCGCCGACTGGCCCGGTCTACGGCATCGACATCTCGCGCTGGAACGGCCGGATTGACTTTGCGAGGGTCCGGTCCTCGGGCAAGCGATTCGTGATTGCGAAGGCGACGGAGGGCCGGCTCTACACCGACGACGCCTACGCTCGCAACCGGGCTGGCGCCATGGCCGCCGGGCTGTCCTTCACGGCCTACCACTTCGCCCATCCCGATCCGACCGCCGGCGACGCGACCCGCGAAGCCGACCATTTCGTCGCCGTGGCCGGGCTGCGCCACGGGATGCTCGTCCCGGCCCTCGACATCGAGTCGGGTCAGATCCTGGGTACCGCCGCCCTCCAGACCTGGGTCAAGACGTGGCTTCGGCGCGTGTACGCCCGCCTCGGTGTCAAGCCGATCATCTACACGACCCCGGGGTTCTGGCAGAGCTACATGAGCAACACGCGCTGGTTCGCCGACAACGGCTACCGCGTCGTCTGGGTCGCCCACTGGGACGCCAAATCGCCAGCGACGCCCGCCGCCAATTGGAGCGGCCATGCATGGACGATCTGGCAGTACTCGAGCTGCGGCACGGTGGCCGGGATCTCGGGCTGCGTCGACCTGGACCGGTTCGGCGGCACGGATCTCTCCAAGCTCAGGTACTGACCCGAGCTGAGAAAGCCGGCGGCTCGGCCGCGCGCACCACGACCGTGCCGCCGAGGCGTTCCAGGATGACGATGACCTGAGGCCCGAGCCCGGGCCTGAATCTCGCGGCGAGGATCAGGTCGGAGGTCGGGGCGTCATACCGGGTGGAGCCGAGCGGCCGGATCTCCGCATCGACATCAGCGATCGCGAAACGCGAGCGGAGGGCTCGCAGCGCGACCTGCGCCGCGTGCGCCGTTTCGAATCGGACCCCGATCACGTGCACCGATCGAGCGTGCGGGTCGGAGTGTGTCGCGCGTGGGCCTCAATGCCCGATCCGGCTGTCAGGAGGGTGACAGGGTCATCGCACGACCTCGAAGGCATCGAGGTCGACCCGCGGGTGTCCGACCGTTCCGACCACCACGATCTTGATGCTGTGCGTGCCGAGCGAAGCCCAGCCGGTCGAGTAGGCGATGCGCCGGTACGCCGTGGGGCCGGCGAGGCTGATCGTGGCGCGGTAGTAACCATCGATATAGATCCAGACGGAGCCACGTGACGAGGCGATCGTCGTGACGAAGGCCAGGCTGCGCGCGCTCGTCGTCAGGCTCGCCGTTGCCCCCGCGGTCGTCGCGTAGCGCACCGAGCCGCCCGAGAAGCCCGACGCGCTCGCGAGCGCCCAGGCCCCGTGATAGACGATTGAGCCGCTCGAGTTCTCGTACACGGCGGCCCGAACCGTTGGCCCAGCGGCCCACGCACCCACGTTCCCGGCCCGGTCTCGGGCGCGCGCCTCGAACCGGTACGCGGCGCCCGGCGCGATCGAGAGCGATGCAACCGGGCTGGTGAGCCCTACGTAGATGGTCTGGAAGGCGCCGCCGTTGATGCTTCGGGCGAGGTCGTAGCTCCGGATCCCGGAGCCGCCGGTGTCGGTGCCGCCCCAGCTGATCGTGACCGGCTCGCTGCTGCCGAGGGTGCCGCCAGAGCGCAGGCGAACGATCGGCGCGGTCGTCTTTGGCGCTGCCCGATCGACGTAGATCGTCACCACCGGGGAGGCGAGATTCGGGTTTCCCGCCATGTCGGTCGTCTTGCCTGCCGTGATCGCGAGGGTGAGCGTGCCGTTCGGCGGGTTATCGTGATGGATCGAGAAGCCGTAGTGGGCCCCCTGCCCCACGACCGGATCGATGGTCCACTGCGACGCGGCAAACGACGTGCCGCCTACGGTCAGCTTGGCGGCGGTCAGCCCGACGACCGGCTCGCTGAAGGTGACGGTGACGACATAGTTCCACGCAGTCGTCTTCGAGGCCATCTTCGTCGCGTACAGCACGACCGACGGCGGCGTCGTATCCGGGGCGAACTGCGCCGTCGCTTCCTTCGGCGCGGCCGGTCCGGCGTGACCCGCGAGGTCTGAGACCTTCCCCGCAGGCAGCGTCACCACGACGGTCCCCTCGGTGGGCGCACTCGATGCCACGGTCACGGTGTAGGTCGCGCCGCGGCCGCTGAGGCCACTGACGGCCCACCCGGGAGAGGTCCCGCTCACTGCGAAGTCGGCCGTGGAAAGGCCCGTGACCGGCTCGCTGAAGATCAGCCCGAACGAGATCTTCGACGCGCCGGTCGGCGTGGTCGCGAGCGGCGTCAGCGACCCCACCGTCGGCGCCGTCGTGTCGTGGGTCGGTCCGGTCGTTGCTGCGATTCGCGCGGCGACATCTTTCCGGATCGTCGGCAGGTAGGCATACAACGCCGCTCCGGGACAGTCGGTCTGGTTCACGTCACGGTGGCCGGCGATCGTCGGCAGCCATTTCGAGGTGCCGAGGACGGGGTTCACGTACGTATGGGAGGCCGTCGGGTTCAGCGCGTGACGGTCCGCGATCCAGGCGATCAGCTTCTCGAGTGAGGTCCGCGCGGCGACGGTCGGCAGCTGGGTGCTGAACGTACCGAGCATCGCGATCCCGGTCGAGCCCTCGTTGAACCCCTTGGCCTGGGCCGGGCGGACGCCGTTCCCCGCGAGGTCCTCGGAGGTCGGTATCTCGCCGGGTGCGTAGGCCCGCGCGTGACGGCCCTCGTAGATGCGGCCGCTCGAATCGATCAGGAAGTTGTAGCCGATGTCACCCCAGCCCTGGGTGATCGCGTGGTAGTAGTAGATCGAGCGGACGGTCGCCGCCGGATTGGGATCGTCGTTCCGCCCGTCCGTGTGGTGGACGAAGAACTGCTGGATCGGCGAATAACTCGGCGGCCACATCTCGTGACCGGCGGCATCGAAGCGCAGCGCCTCGTTGGCACCCCAGCCCGCTCGCGTGATGATGCTCGGCTGGCCGACCGCGGCCGCGACGACCGGCCCGCTCGCCAGCACCTGGCGCGCCGGGCCATCCGCCTGGAACGCGACCACCGTCAGGCGGCCGATCGGTCGATCAGATGTGACCCGGACGAGGCGCGCGCCGGCGGACCAGATGACGTCGCCGTAGGTCTCGCTGCCGCCGCGAACCTCGCCGGCCTCGTCGCGGTCGATCGGGACGTCCTGACCGAACTGGCCCGTCGCATCGGCAAAGGCGATCTGGATCCTGGCGTCGGGGTTGCCGTCCCAATGAAGCGCGACATCCGAGGCGGCGATGGGCAGCGGCACGACCGTGACGCGATCGATCGAGACGGCGACCTCACGAGCCACGACGTCCACCGGACCGGCCGTGAGGGCCGGCAGGGAGGGTTCGGCTGCGATCAGCAGGCCGGCAACAGCGGCGCTCAGCGCGAGGGCGGCGAGGGGGCGCTGGAAGCGGCTCGCCATCTTCTGGCCTCGGATCGGGAGACCGAAGCATACGGCCCCCGTAGGATGCTGCAATGGCGACATCGTCGTTTCTGGTCCTGGTACCGGCTCACAACGAGTCGGCGCGGATCGGCGCGGTCGTCACTGCGGCGCTTCGCAGCCTGCCGGTCCTGGTCGTCGATGACGGCTCGACGGACGACACGGCGAGCGCGGCCGCCGCGGCCGGGGCGACCGTCGTCACCCAATCGCCGAACCAGGGCAAGGGGGCGGCGCTGCGCGCGGGGTTTCGCTGGGCGATCGAGCAGGGCATCGAAGCGGTCGTGACACTCGACGGGGACGGCCAGCACGATCCGGGCGAGATCCCGGGGTTCATCGGGGTGTATTCCCACCGCACGGTCGCCGGCGACCCGACAGAGCTGATCGTCGGCCAGCGGAGCTTCTCGTCGATGCCGCCGGTTCGACGGCTCGCGAACTTGCTCGGGATGGTGACCCTTTCCGCCGCGCTCGGTCGCTGGATCCCCGACAACCAGTCCGGCTATCGGCTCGTCGGGCGGCGGCTGATGAACGCGATGCTCGACAGCCGCGAGGACGGCTTCGCCTTCGAGGTCGAGATGATCGCGGTCTGCCTCCGCGAGCAGTGGCCCATCAGCTGGATCCCGATCCGGACGATCTACGCGGGCGAGACGAGCCACATCGAGTCGCGGCGCCACCTGCGCGAGTTTCTTGCCGCCACTCGGCGAGCGCGCCGCGTGGCCCGAGCAACACCGCTCTGGCACTGACTCGGACGCACCGCGTTATCACCCTGAGCGATGAGTCTTACCTTTTCGGTTCCCAGACGGGTCAAAACGATCATCCACGCCGATCGAATGGCCCATTCGATCACCTGGCGCGATAGAACCGGCATTTCGCTGGTCGACTGGGTCAAGTTCATCGTCCTGGGTGATATCAGGCCCGGGGCCAAGGGCGTCGGGCGAGTCAGCCGAGCTTGAGGTGCGGCAGGACCTCCTTGCCGAAGACGTCGATGAACTCGGCCTGGTCGACGCCGACGTTGTGGATGTGGACCTCATCGAAGCCCAGGTCGACGTAGTGCTGGATGTTCTCGATATGCCGGCCGAGGTCCGCGCTGATGAGCATCCGGTTCTCGAAGTTCTCGGGCCGGACGAGCTTCGCCATCGCCGCGAAGTCCTCGGGGTTCCGGACGTCCTGCTTCGGGAAGGCCATGCCACCGTTCGGCCACTCGACCATCGCGTTTTCGAGGGCCTGTTCCTCGGTACGCGCCCAGCTGAAGTGGAGCTGCAGGATCTTGGGGGCCTTTGACGGGTCCTTGCCCGCCTCGCGCGCGCCGACGTCGAAGTTCTCCCAGAGCTCGTTCAGCTTCGCGTCTGCGGCACCGACGGTGATCATGCCGTCCGCCATGCGGCCGGTCCGCTTCGCGTTGATCGGTCCGGCGGTGGCGACATAAATCGGGACCGGCTGCTCCGGCCGCGTGTACAGGCGCGCGCTCTCGAGCTTGAAGTGCGGGCCGCGGTGCCGAACGACCTCCCCGCTGAACAGCTTGGTGATGATCTCGATGGCCTCGAACAGCATTGCCGAGCGGATCCCGATCTCGGGCCACTGGCCACCGAGGATGTGCTCGTTGAGCGCCTCACCGGCGCCAAGGCCGAGCCAGAAGCGGCCCGGGAACATCGCCCCGAGCGTCGCGGCGGCATGAGCGACCACGGCCGGGTGGTACCGGAAGCTCGGACACGTGACGCCGGTCCCGAACGGCAGCGAGGTCCTGAGCCCGAGAGCGCCCATGAACGCCCAGGCGAAGGCACTTTGGCCCTGGTGCGGGGTCCATGGATGGAAGTGCTCGGAGACCATGAAACCGGCGCTGAACCCGGCGGCCTCGGCCTGGGTACACCAGTCGAGGAGGTCGGTCGGATGGAACTGCTCGAGCGAGGCCGCGTAGCCGATCTTCGCCATCGGGTCATGGTACGAGCGCCGTCCGGGGCCCGCGTGGCACGATGGCCCGGATGGAGCTGGAGCTGTTCGTCACCCGGGGGCTCGGCGACACCTCGTACCTCCTCGCAAGCGGTCGCGAGGCGGTCCTCGTGGATCCCCAGCGCGACGCCTGGCGGTTCGTCGCCGCGGCGGAGCGGCGGGGGGTCCGGATCGTCGGGGTCCTCGAGACGCATGTCCACAACGACTACCTCTCGGGCGCGCTGGAGGTCCGGGCCGCCACGGGGGCCGAGATCATCGCGCCGGCGCGCGGTGGCTATGAGTTCCCGCATCGACCGGCCGACGAGGGCGATTCGGTGGAGCTCGGGGGGTATTCCTTGACGGCCATGGCCACACCCGGGCATACGCCGGAGCACCTCGCCTGGCTCGTGACCGCCGCCGACGCAGCGGGCGGCAGAACGGACCACGCCGACGCAGCAGGCGGCAACGGAACCGGCGCCGCGACCGGCCCCACGCCCCTCGCCGCGTTCACCGGCGGCAGTCTCCTGGTCGGCTCCGTCGGTCGGACGGATCTCCTCGGTCCTGCGCTCTCGGCGGCTCTCACCCTCGACCAGCAGCGCAGCCTGCGGCGCCTCGCCGAGCTTCCCGATGGTGTCCAGATCCTGCCGACGCATGGCGCGGGCAGCTTCTGCAGCGCCGGTCCAGTCGCCGCGGGCCAGACGACCACCGTGGGCGAGGAGCGCCTGGGCAATCCCACCTTCGCGCGCATCGACGATGACGCAGCCGGATTCCGCGAACGGCTTCTCGGCAGTCTCGGCCGCGTGCCGGCCTATTACTCCCACATGGCGGCCCTGAATCGGCAGGGCCCGCGCATCCTCGGGGCCTATCGCGAACCGCCGGAGCTCGACCCCGCGAGCTTCGCCGTAAAGGTCGGCACCGGGACCACGATCGTCGACGGCCGGGACCGGCTGGCCTTCGCGGCGGGGCACATCCCGGGCTCGCTCAATATCGAGCTCGACGATTCCTTCGCCGCCTACGTGGGCTGGCTGGTGCCGTTCGCCGCGCCGATCCTGATGGTCCTGCCGGAACCGTTCCGCGAGACCGCCGAGGAGGCAACGACCCAGCTCCTGCGGATCGGCTACGAGCGCGTCCTGGGAACGCTGGCCGGGGGCATCGAGGCCTGGCAGGCCGATGGTCGGGACATCTCGACGTACGAGGTCACGACGATGGTCGAGGTCAACGCCGAGGCAGCCACCGCCGGCAACGGAGGCCGGACCTCCGAGATCGTGCTCGACGTCCGCCAGCCCATCGAATGGCAGGACGACGGCGCGATCCCGGGCGCGCAGCGGATCTTCGTCGCCGACCTGCCGGCACGACTTGCCGAGGTCCCGGCCGGCGAGCGCGTGACGGTCCTGTGCAAGTCCGGCTCCCGCGCCGCGATCGCCGCGAGCCTGCTGGACGCCGCGGGCCGGGACGTGCGCCTCGTCGCCCGCGGCGGCGCGACGTCGTGGGCCGGGGCCTTCGAGCATCCCGAAGCCAATGCAGTAGGGTGACCGCGATGGACCACGCTGAACCCACGACGCGCCTGAGCCGTTTCACGCCGACCGCCCAGAGGGGTCGGGGCCTCCACGCGGCCTTCAAGGAACCGACTCGGCTCACGCTCGTTGCCGCGGCCGTCCTTCTCCTCGTGGGCTCGGCCCTGAGCTGGGTCGAGCTCTGGCTGCCAGTCCGAGGCTGGTTCGACATGTCCTCGTTCGAGCGGGCGAATGACGGCGGGATCATCCTCGAGCTTGCGCTGCTCCTGTTCGCCATCGCCTGGAGCGAGCGGGCGTGGAGTAGCCGCCTCGCAGTCCTCGTGGCCGCGCCCGCCGTGATCGGGATCATCTCGGTGATCGACCTGCGCGTCGCGGGCGAGACCATCCAGGCGTACATCGACAGCCTGTGGACCCAGGGCGGCCACGGCTACCTGCTGCCGGGTTTCTGGATAACGGTCGGCGGCGGGACCCTGGCGACAATCGGCGGCGTCGTCCGGATCTGGCGGGCCAGACACGAGACTCGCTGGACGATCGGCATCCGGCGTACGACGGTCGCCGGGATCGTCGGCGGGGTCATCGGCCTGGTGATCGGGTTCGCATCGGGCGTCACGCTGGGCCAGCACATCACCGCGAACAGCAGCACCGGCGTCACCGGCAGCCTGTTGATCCTCTTCGCGATCGGGTTCGGGTTTGCCGGCACCTGGCTCGGGGCGTGGGCCGGTGGCCTCATTGGCTCCGTGACCGAGCAATCCTGACCGCTCGACCTCGCATGCCCAAGGACGCGAAGGCTGCCGGACTGATCTCGCGAGCGACCTCGGGACCCGTCTATTCACCGGACGACGGCGACCGGGCCGAGATCCGAATCGCCGGGCTCGACCTGCCGGTCCGCGCCTCGGTGGCGCTCTTCGTCGTGACGTTCGTGATGCTCCTCGATTTCACGCGGACGCTCTTTCCGGCGGACATCCTGGCGCTCGGCCACTCGCCCGAGGCGACCCGCTTCCAGGCCCTCGAACGGTTTGCCCTGTTCGGGATCGTGCCGCTAGCGGTCGTGCTCGTCGGCTTTCGCGACCGGCCCGTGCGCTACGGCCTCCAGCTCGGCGAGTGGCGCTGGGGACTCGGCCTGCTCCTGATCGGCGCCGCGATCATGACCCCGATCATCCTCGCGCTCGCCCGCGTGCCCCAGTTCAACGGCTACTACGGCAGTCCGGCGGGTGGCCTCGCGAACGCGGTCGTCTCGAATGCCCTCGAGCTCTTCCCGGCCGAATTCCTGCTGCGCGGCTTCCTCATGTTCGCGCTGCTGCGCCGGATCGGGCCCCTCGCGATCGTGGTCGTCCAGGTCCCATTCATCTTTGCCCACATCGGCAAGCCCGAGCTGGAGCTATGGTCCACGTTCATCGGCGGAACGATTTTCGCGTGGCTCGACTGGCGGACCGGCTCGATCGTCTGGAGCGCGCTCGGGCACCTCTATGTGTTGACCCTGATGCTGCTCGCGGTCGGCGCCATCGGCTGAACGCGGCGCAGCGCG
>JBBRNM010000058.1:0-13379 GCA_038230295.1 Candidatus Limnocylindrales bacterium | reverse complement strand
GCGTCTCGCCGGGCCGGATCGGCCGCCGTCCGCCCGCATTCGACCTGGTCAGGCCCGGTCATGACCAAGATCTGCGTCATTCGCCCGGCCGCGATCGTCATCGAGCCGTCAGCCGCGGCTCATCGGTGGATCCGGGCTAAGTCCCCCGAGGCGGAACGCGGGATATTCGCCGGGTCAACTCCGTCGCGAAGCGCCTCGAGGACGATGAGGCGGTTGCGAGCCATCCGCTCCGAGTTCCATTCCCGATACAAGGCTTCGACCTGCTCGATCGCGGCCGCGCTCGCCTGCAGGCGCACCTGCCGGAAGATCGCGTACAGGGTGATGGCCACGATCACGAACTGGAGCATCGACCAGAACCACTCCGATCCGGGTCCGATGAGCGCCAGGCCGTTTAGGTTGATGAGGTTCACGTCTGCCCTCCACTTCCGCTGCTAGGTACGCGGGATGGTGGAGGCTGACTTAGTGGACAATTCGCTGGTGCCAGTTCCTTTGGCGGCGCAGGATAGGCGTACACGGCCACGCTCGGCGATTTGCCGGGCAGCCGGCTCCGCCATGGAAAGGGACGGCCATGCCCAGGTGCATCGCGCTCGGACCCACCCTCGCTTCGATCTCCTTACTGGTCTTTGCGTCGGTCGCATCGGCTAATACCTTCGGTGCGCCGAACGGGAACGAGACATTTGCGGACCTAGGGTTCAGCCAAACGGTCAACGGTGTCTCATACAGCTGGGACCTGCGCGCGGATCGCGACACCGTGGCCGGAACGTCGGTTCTCGACGCGTCCTACTCCGCCGAGATCGACGACGGCATTTGCCGCGGCGGCGACCAGGATGGCCAGCCGGGCTTTCGTTCCATCTCCTTCTTCGGCGAGTCGTCCGTGCGCTTCATCGTCGGGCCCAAGCTCGGGAGTGCAACGGCGGGAGCGCGGGTGACGGGCGTCGAGGACACCTTCGACAGCTGTACGAATGCCGACACGGTGGTTACGAAAACCTTCGCCGTCAGGTTCGCCGCGCACGCCACCTCGGGGCCGACGACCTTCCCGGAACAACAGTGCATTGACTTCGGCGACGGCGTGCTCATGAACCTGACCGGCACGACGACGATTCGTGATGCCGCCGGCGTGGCGCTGGTCAACCATCGGGCGTTCGCCGCGGTCGGCTCAATCGGCCATCACCAGTGGTCGAGCGTGCCCGACCCGTCTTGCGTCTAACGGGTCGTTCCAGCCGACAGCGGCGAGGTCACCGCGCAGGCAGATGAGCTATGGTGGTCGCCTCCGTCTGGTCGCCGTGTGCTCACTCGTTTTGATCGCTGGGCTGGGCACGCCTGGACCCCGAGCGACGAGCGCCGAAGATCAGGGATCGACCGAAGCCCTGCGCTTTCGGACTGAATTCGGGCTCTCGACTGATCGCAGCTACATCGCGAGCCTCGAAGCCTCGACGCAACCCTCGGTCCTTTTCGGTGTTCCCCTCACTGCATCAGAAGAGAAACTTATGGTTCGGCGCTCGGCTATCCCTTCCGAGCTCGCAAAAGTTCGCGAGTACGGATCTGCCCATGCGGCGACCTGGGGCGGGATGTGGTTGACGTACCCACCGGATCTGCCAGCCGGAATCTCCCTCCAGCTGAACGTCGCCGTAACTTCCGACGCTATAGCCATGCAGTCCGCAATCCTCGCGTTGGCTCCAGCTGACGTTGCCGTGGTTGCCACCAGGGTCAAACATACCGAGGGTGAGCTCGACGCGGTCCTCGATGAGGTGTCCAAGGACGCGGAGTTCTTCGACTCGCTCGGCACGACCTACTATTCCGGGGCGACGATGCTCCCCGAGAACGCGGTCGAGATCGACGTGAGCACCGTGACCGACGCCGCGACCGCCGCTGCGGACGCGAGGTACGGCGCGGATACGGTGCGCCTCGTCCCAGCCGGCCCCGTCGGCGGTGACAGTTGCACCCGATCGCAGAATCCACCATCAGGCAACTGCGGACCGCCATGGAGGGGCGGCCTCACGATCTATCCGGCGACAAACGGTAACTACTGCACAAGCGGTTTCGTCGTACGCAAGTTTACGACCTCGTATGTATACGCCTTGTGGACAGCAGGCCACTGTCAGAACAACACGTGGCACCAAGGGAGCCAGACTGGGACGCTCATCGGCACCACGAGCGCGAACTACTTCGCCAACAACTCGGCGGCAGACGTTCAAGTCATACCGATCTCGGCAGCTAATGCGTCCAACAGCTTCATCGACGACGGGCCGACGTGCACGATCTGTCATGTCTTCAACGTGACCGCCAAGGAAGGCCACGACGCAGATGGAGTGGGTGACACGGTCTGCAACCATGGCGCCATCTCAGGAACGAAGTGCGGAACGATCACGTCGACGAATGTCAACTTTACGTACCTTGGGGTCAACCTCGTGCGGATGCGTCGCGCCTCATACACGAGGAACCCGGGTGATAGCGGGGGACCGATCACGTCGTTCTCGGGCACGGCCGAGGGATCTCACACCCACTACCAGGTCATCTCCAACGTTCAATACGCCATCTTCTCGCAGGTCTGGGAGATGGAACAGGCGTCTGGATTCATGTTGCTGACGGGCGACGTCTTCGCCGCGACGCCGATCGCCGATGGCAAGTCGGTCCAGGCGACCCCGGGCACGCCGATCACGATCACGCTGAGCGGTAGCCACGACGGCGGCGCGCTCACGTACACCGTCCGGTCCGGACCCTCTCACGGCGGCTTAGACAGCACGAGCGGATCGATGTCGTGCGATGCGTCCGTCCCGGCGCATTGCACCGCGGACGTCCTCTACACGCCGACGATCGGCTACCACGGCCTCGACAGCTTCACCTACACCGTCGACAACGTCCCCGACGGCTCCTCGCCCACGGCCACCGTCTCGATCATCGTCGACAACGCGCCCGTCGCGGTCGACGACCCGGGCGTCTCCTGCAGCAACGGCGTGTCGGGCGGCCGCTACACCGTGTACGAGGACACCCCGCTGACGGTCGGCTCGGCGTCGCCCTGCGGCCTCCTGGCGAACGACACCGACGCCGACTCGGACCCGCTGACGGCAAGCAAGGCCAGTGATCCGACGCTCGGGAGCGTCAGCGTCACGAGCTCCGGCGGCTTCACCTATACGCCCACCGCCAACAAGAACGGCGACGACAGCTTCACCTACTCAGCGAGCGATGGGATCCTCTCCGCCACCGCCACCGTGCGCGTCCACATCATCCCGGTCGACGATCCGCCGAACGCCGTCAACGACACCACCTTCGTCGTTCCGGAGAATGCGGCCGCGACGGCCCTCAACGTCCTCGCCAACGACACGTATCTGCCGGATGCGCCCGAGACCCTCACGATCGTGAGCGTCACCCAGGGCAGCCACGGCAGCGTCGCGATCACGGGCGGCGGGACGGGCCTGACCTACAAGCCGACGACGCTGTACTACGGGACAGACCAGTTCACCTACACCGTCCGGGACTCAGGCGGGGCGCTGCAGGACACCGCCACCGTCGCGCTCACGGTCGCGAAGGACACGACGGCGCCGGTGGTCAGGGCGCCGGCCGAGTCGATCTACACCTCGCGGACCCTCGGGACCTCTACTGTTGCCATTCGGATCGCCTGGAGCGCGACCGATCCGGGGACCGGGGTCGTCAACTACGAGCTCTGGCGGCAGGTGGACGGCGGTGCCTGGACGGCGATCACGCTGGCCACGCCGACGACCACGGCGATCTCGACGAGCCTCTACGTCGGCCACTCCTACCGCTACCGGGTTCGAGTCACGGACTTCAACGGCAACGTCAGCGCGCTCGTCTACGGGCCGACGTTCAAGGTCTACCGTTATCAGGAGAGTGCGACGGCGATCGTGTACGGGGGGACGTGGTCGACATCGGCCTATAATGCATCGAATTCGGGCGGCTATACCCGCTACGCCTACACGGCGGGGAAGTCGGCGACGTTCACGGCGACCGCTCGAGACTTCGCGTTCGCGGCGCCGACGAGCAGCACTCGCAGCTCGGCACGGATCTACGTCGATGGGGTCCTCGTTGCGACGATCAGCGAGTACAGTTCCACGACGCTCTACCGGCGCGTCCTCTGGTCACGCCACTTCTCCACGCTGGCCTCGCACACGATCAGGGTGGTTGTCGCCGGCAACGGCCGCATCGACGTCGACTGCTTCCTCGCCCTCCGCTGACCTCTCCGCCGACCTCGGCGAGTGGTACGGCGGCCGAGGTGGTCGGTCGGGCCGGCGCGAGGTAGGTCGCCGCGACGACACCCATGAGCGGGGCGGATGCGAGCCACACGAAGATCGCGAACGGCTCGGGTGCAATGGGCCTCACGAAGAACGGCGTCGGGATGATCGCGTTGAGGACACCGAAGATGACGAGTGACGCGACCGACCACACGGCGGCCCAGGCCAGAAAACGGCCATCGATCGTCCGCGCCGCAGCGTGGGCGTCGGCCAGCACCCGCTCAGCCGACATAGGCCCGCTCCTCGTAGCACCAGGTGAAGCCTTGGCCGACGGGCATCGAGAGGATGACCGCGTGGCCCTGGGTCAGGGCATGGCGTCGGGCATCGCCCGCCTGCGACTCGCAGCAGCCGACATGGCCACAGGTGGCGCACAGCCGGAGGTTGAAGCCGCTGCCGCACTCCTCGCAGGCGGCGCCGGACGGTTCGGCGACCGCCTCAGGGATGTGTGGACAGGCGGTCTTCGCGCCGCCGAGCGATCGAAGCAGATCCATATCCGTATTGTCCGCCCGATCCGCCTGCCGCTGATGTGAGCCATCTCACTAACGGACGACGCTACCGTGCGCCTATGAATCCAGACGGCACGAGGGGCGTTCGGACGCCGACCGGGGGCGAGACCGCCCTAGACGGCATCGCGGCGGCCCTGGCCTATTGCCTCCGCCCGGCGCACCTTCGCAGCACCGTCCTGGTCGCCCTCGTCGTCGGGACGATCCTGACGCTCGTAAATCAGTCAGACGCGATCTTTGCGGGTGCGATGAGCCTCGCCTTCGCGGCGAAGGTTGCCGCGAACTACGTGATCCCGTTCATCGTCTCGAACCTCGGGCTCTTGAGCGGTCGCCCGGCACCCGCCCCCGCGGTCGCGCCGGACCCGTTGTCTCAGTTTCACGGCGACGGGCGCGAGCCGCCGGGTGGGACCCAGGCGAGCGGCCGGTCGAGGTAGTCGATCCACAGCTCCGCTCGGTCAAGCTCGATCCTGAGCCCGGCGGAGAACGGCAACCGGCTCCGGGCAACCGTGGCGCCGGCCGCGTCCAGGAGCCGCACCAGGCGTTCCCGGACAAACACCGCCACGCCTTCGACCGGCGCCACTGCGACGAAGCTGCCTCCGGGCGGCGAGGCTCGCCACTCGACCGTCAAGTCACCAACCCAGGTGCCGCAGCACCACGTCCGGTATGAATCGATGACCAGCAGGCGATGATCCGAGCGCTTTGCTCGCGACGTCAGGATTGATGGGTCGAGTCGCAGGTTCACGCGAGCTCGTCCCCGGCGGCGAACTCGGCGAGCCGCTCAGCGTCGCGGATGACCACCTGGTGATGGGCGGTATCGAGCAGGCCACGTCGTCGAAGGTCGGCGATGGTATGGGCGAGCGTCTCGCGGGTCGTGCCGACCATCTCGGCCAGCTCCTGCTGGGTGAGGCGAGCCTGGATGAGGGTGCCGCGCGGTGTCGCGAGGCCGAACCGCTCCGCGAGGTCGCCGAGCTTACGTGCCAGGCGCTGGCCGACCCCCCGCAAGAGGCTCAGCTTCTCGGTCAGCGAGCGACCGCTGGGGCTCGCCGTCATAGGCTCGCGTCGAGATCGAGCCGGACGACCCGGCGGCTGGCAAAGGGCGCCCCGACGTCGATGCCGAGGCGGGTGTAGAGGGCAGCTGGCAGGCCGATGTCGGCGAGGTAGAGCCGTCCCGCGTGCTCCCGGCCGGCCGCCGTCAGGAGGCTTGGCTTCTGTAGCCCGAGCGTCAGCGTCGCGGCAGCAGTCACAGCGATCCCCGCGACCTCGCCGCTGTCGGCGTCCAATCCAGACGGCATGTCGAGGCTGATGATCGGGACGCCAGCTTGGGCGATCCGGGCGATGAGCCAGCCGACCTCGCCGCGCGGTTCGCCCCGACCGCCGTACCCGAGGACGGCATCGACGATGACGTCGGCGCCCGCGAGGACAACGTCGAGCTCCTCGTCGGCGATGTCGTAGACCGCGACGCAGCACTCGACCGCCATCTCGAGGAGGGTCTCGAGCTGGTGCCGAGCCGCCGGCGTGAGGCGGACGACCGGTCGGGCAAGGACTACCCGGACCGAGGCGCCCCGGTTGGCGAGGTGGCGGGACGCCGCGAGGCTTCCCGCGCCGTTGTTGCCGGGACCGACCGCGACGACGACCGACCCACCCCGGAGGTCGCCGCCAAGTTCGACGCGGACGAGCTCGGCGAGGTGCGAACCCGCCTGCTCGACCATCTGGTTGAGGTCGATCCCGAAGCGCTCGACGGCCAGCCGATCGACCTCGGCCATCTCTGCCGCGGTCAGGTCAGGCAGCCCTGCGGCGGCGAGGACCGGAAACGGAGTCTCGATCTCGAGCATGGTCACGCCGATCGTAGTCGCACGGGAGAGTGCGCCGTGGCGGCGAGGCTCGCGGCAAGGCCCGCGATGAGGATTGAGTTCCGGTTCATGGACTTATCTCCAGCGGCCCCGGTGAGTTGGGCGACACTGAGTGTCACTCGCCCTAGAGAGCTGGTGCTGTGGCGCAGCTCACAGATAGTGGATTGGCGTTTCCGGGACTTGGCGTCACAGTCCGTAACCCCCAGCGGCTGCTGTGGTGACCGCACCGAGGCGGCTATGACCTCACGTACCCTCGGGTCCCACACGATCTTGCCTTCGTGCCGAGCAGACGTGCTCATCCGCCGTCGACTTCACCCCGATTGGTCGACATCGGCTCGAATTGGCTACACCGTGAACTACATCGTCCGCAAGGATCTGGCGGCCACATTCTTCCGCGAGTATCAGGCGCTGCGCGCGCAGTCCGCGGAGATCCTCCCGGACAATGACCTATGGGCTTGTGGCGACAGGCGGCCACGGTCGGCGACCAGAGTCAGTCGCCTGCCATCACCGATAGGTCACGCCCCAACTCGGCGGTCTCAATGAAGCCCGGCATCGCGTGCTCGTCGCGACGATCACGATAGCGAGTGAGCGCTGCGTCCTCGGTCGTTCGGCCAGACAGCCAGGCATCGACAGCGTCGGCGAGGAAGACCGCGTGGATCCCGGCGTTGTCCATACCCAGGCCCGTCCAGGGGTCTTGGTTGAGCGAGGCGTCACCGACGAGCGCCCAACCAGGGCCAGCAGGCGTCCTGACGAGCGCGTCCTTGGGCCCCGAGCCCAGCATCCGGCCGTGAGGTACCGCTGCGGCGTAGCGCGTCGCCAGTCCGGGATGTGCGCCGATCCGCTCGTTGAACATCGCCTCCGGTCCTCGTCGGAACGTCGGGAAGACATCGAGGTTGACGGACACCGCGATGCATGTCAGGTCGTCGTCGCTTGGGAATGCATACACCAGCTCGTCGCCCTGGAGCGAGAATTCCGGGCCGTCCCGTGAGCCGTCAGGTCCGCGAAAGCCCCGGACGTACCGGTAGTACATCGCACGCGTCGCCGTTTCTCGCCGCTCGACGGGCGCGTCAAGCCATCGAGCTATGGCGGAGGACCGTCCATCGGCGCCGATGACAAACTGTGCCCGGATCTCCTCGCTCACGCCATCGTATTCGACGATCAACCCGCTCACTCGCTCATCGTCCCAGAGTAGCGAGCGAGCCCTCGCTCCCTCCCAGACGTCGACGCCTGCAGTCGTTCGAGCCCTCTCGACGAGCAGCTGATCGAGCGGCCCGCGGCGGACGGATAGGCAATATCCAAGGTCACCTGGATCCTGCGGCGCCCCGATCCGAGGGGTCGGGTCCGAGCCGTTGAAGTCGTACTGGCAGATGAGGGGAGGGGAGCCAAGGCCGAGCACCGCGTCGAGCAGTCCCAGCCGCACGAGGACCGACCCCAAGCCGGCGCCTCGGAAGAAGTGAGTAGAGATCGTGTCGCTGGGGAACGTCGCGGCATCGACCACCATGACGCGATGCCCCGCCTCACCGAGGAGCGCGCCCGTAACCGAGCCGCCCACTCTGGCTCCGACGATCGCGACGTCGACCTCGATGACCACCCGGCCGACCTTAGCACTCAAGGTAGGCGTAGTTGTCGAGAGATTCGGACCCCGGCCCTCTGACGTGCGCTGCAAAGTTGCCTGTGCCGATCGGGTCCAGCAGTCCCCGTAACTCCTTTCTTTGGGCAGCCATGTCCATCGAGTGAAGGTTCCCGAAGCCGAGACGCAGGTAGGACTTGACGCGCTCAAGGGCTGTTCGCTATCTCGACTCGTCTCGAGAAGAGCCGCGCGTAGACTCTCAGGCGTGAGAACGGTCAAGCCGACACGCTGACGTCGAGACCGGAGGGTCGCAGCGGATGACAACGGCGCAAGGCGATCTGCCGACCGGGACCGTGACCTTCCTGTTCACGGACATCGAGGGCAGCACGAGGCTGGCGAACCAGCTGGGCCCGACGTTCAGCGCCCAGCTCGGAGAGCACGACCGGATTATTCGCGAGGCGATTTCGGCAAACCTCGGGACGGTCTCTTCGACGGCGGGCGATTCGTTCTTCGCGACCTTCCCCGACGCGGCGAGCGCCGTTGTCGCGGCGGTGGCGGCGCAGCGCGGCCTCCACGTGTTTGCCTGGGCGGGCGATCCGATCCGCGCGCGAATGGGTCTCCACACTGCCGACAGGACCGTCGATGATGCGGGGTATCCGGAGATCGCTCGCGCCGCTCGCATCATGGCGGCTGCCCACGGCGGGCAAGTCCTCATGTCGGACGCGACGCATGCGCTCGTGGCCGACAAGCTTCCGGAGGGCGTGCGCGTCCGAACCCTGGGCGCCTACCGGCTGAAGGACATCCCGCAACCGGAGCGGCTGCACCAACTCGAGGTAGCGCGGCTGCCGGTGTCGTTCCCGCCCCTTCGCGCGCTCGACGTCCGTCCCGCCCACCTCCCGCCCGAGTCGACGACCTTCATCGGGCGTACCGAGGAGCTGGCGGCGATCGGCGAGCTCCTGCTCGACCGCCGGCTCGTCACGCTCACCGGACCTGGCGGGACTGGGAAGACGAGGCTGGCCGTTCGGGCGGCCGCCCAGGTCGCCGATCGAGCCGCCGAGGGAGCCTTCTTTGTCGCGCTCGCCGCGACCAGCGACGGCGCGCTGATTCCGGCCGCCATCGCCGCGGCAGTCGGGCTGCCTGAGGACCGCGATCGTTCGATCGCCGACGTTCTGCGCGACTGGTTGCACGAGCGCGAGGTCCTGCTCGTCCTCGACAACCTCGAACAGATCGAGGGCGCCGCGAATGCCGTCGATGGACTGCTCGCGGACGCGCCCCGGATCCGCGTCCTCGCCACCAGCCGCGCGCCACTCCATGTTGCAGGCGAGCAGGAATTCGGCGTGCCGCCGCTTACGGTTCCGGCTGCGGGGTCGGATGCCGTCACGCTCGAGGGGTCCGACGCCATCCGACTGTTCGTTGACCGGGTTCGGCTCATACGCCCCGAGTTCCTGCCGACTGCACCCGACCTCGTCGTCATCGCTGACATCGCCAGGCGACTCGACGGACTCCCGCTCGCGATCGAGCTCGCCGCTGCGCGAGTCCGCCTGCTCTCGCTCACCGCAATTCGCGACCGTCTGGCCCACCGTCTCGATGCTCTCGCGGTCGGTCCGGCGACGGCTCCGCGTCGCCAACAGAGCCTCCGTGAGACGATCGCCTGGAGCCACGATCTCCTCGACGACGCGGGACGCACCCTGTTTCGTCGGTTGGCGGTCTTCGTCGGCGGATGGACGTACGAGGCGGCCGAAGCCGTGGCCGGCGATCCGTCGGTGGGCGCCGTCGACACGGCGCTCGAGCGGCTGGCTGACCAGAGCCTGATCCAGGCGCTGCCGGTGGGGGAGATGCCTCGCTTCACGATGCTCGCCACGATCGGCGAGTTCGCGAGTGAGCGGCTCGCGGCGAGTGCCGAGGCAGACGAGATCATCGGGCGGCAGGTCGAGTTCTTCCGGGCATTCGCCCAGGAGGCGCGGGCAGCCTCCGAGGGGCCCGCGGCGGGCTCATGGTTCGACCGCATCGAGGCCGACCTCGATAACTTCCGGGCCGCGATCGAACGGGCGGAGGCGCACGGCGATATCGAAGCCTCCCTTGCGATCGCAGCGGCGCTCGGCCCGTTCTGGCTCCAGCGCAACCACAGCGCCGAGGGACAACGGATCCTCGTCGGGCTGGTTGACCGCGCGGCGGCTTTCGATGGATCCGAGCTCGCAGCAGCGGCCGCGACAGCGGGCTTCAACGCGCAGTGGCTCGGCGACCACGCGACAGGACGCCGGATGGGTACCGTGAGCGTCGACGCCTACCGGCGCCTCGGTGATCGCCGCGGGCTCGTCGTGGCATTGAGCATCGTTGCCTTCTCCACGATCGAGCTCGACCCGCTCGGTGCCCTCGAGCTGATCGAGGAGTTTCTCGAACTCGCCCGGGAGGTGGGCGACATCGTGTGGGAGGGTCGGGCGTTCGGAGGCCGAGCGACGGCAGAATCTGCGCTCGGGCGTCTGCCCGATGCGCGGGCGTCGATCGAGCGCTCGATCGATCTCTCTGGTAAGGCCGGCGATCAGTTCTTCGCGCTGTTCTCTCGCATCTACCTGGCCCGGATCAAGCTGCTGATGGGCGAGATGGCCGAAGGTATGGCCGACTACCGCGCGGTTCTCGAGACATGGCGGGCGCTCGATCTGCGGATCGGGATCGCCTACGGGCTCGAGCGCCTCGGGGAGGTGGCGATCTGGGCGGGCGATGTGCCTCGCGCCGTCCGTCTGGGTGCGACCGCGGCGCGTATCAAGGAGGAGCTCGGGGGAGGGCTCTCGCCGTGGATCGGCGGCGCACTCGAACCACTCGTCGTCGGGCGGCAGCAGCTCCCACCCGTCGAGTTCGATCGTGAGGTCGCGGCCGGGCGGGCCATGGACATCGAGACGGCGATCGAGGAGGCGCTCGCGACGCCTCTGCCGGCGAGCGTTCCGTCTCGCTGAGCTGCGAGCTGCGCGATCCTCTGGTGACCGCGAGGTATCCCTGGGATCACGATGTTGCCGTCGTGCGGTCCTCGCTCTGCTTTCGCTGGCGGTCGGACGCGCAACGACGACGGAGCATCTTGCCTCGCGGCGACGATACGCGCACCATCCTCGGCACCTGCTGCGGAGGCTAGTCGCCGGGCGCGAACACCGCCCTCCTCGCGCTCGTTGAGGCGTCGCGCGGTGACCCCGCGCGGGCTCGATCGATCACCGAGCGGGCCATCGCGCTCACCGAGGATGTCGGCGACGTCGGGTACGAGCGCTACGCCCGGCAGGTGCTCGCGTTCCTCGACCTGTCGCTCGGCGACGCCGAGGCGGCCGTGCGCTCGCTGCGCACGTACGTGGTGGGACACGCGATCGAGGGGCCGAAACGGATCGCGTTCATCGGTGACGCGATCGAGGCCCTCGTGCAGCTCGGGGAGGTGGAGCGAGCGGCGAATCTCGCCTCCGAGGTCGCACAGCGCGGCACGCAGCTCCAGCGCCCCCCGATGGTCGCCACCGCGGACCGCTGCCGGGCCTTGGTGTTCGCCGCACGCGGCGAGGTCGAGGGCGCAATCCAGGCTGGGGAGCGATCGGTCGCGGCCTTCGATGCGCTTCGTCACCCGTTCGAGCGCGCGCGATCCCTGCTCGTCCTCGGCGAGGTCCAGCGGCGCGCCAAGCGGCGCGGCGCGGCCCGCACGACGCTGTCAACCGCGATCGAGGGGTTCGACGCGCTGGGTGCCCACCTGTGGGTGGCGAAGGCGACGGCGGAGCGGGCCCGCATCGGTGGGCGGACCTCGATCGAGGGCCTGTCGGAAACGGAGCTGCGAGTCGCCCGGCTCGTCGCCGAAGGGCGCTCGAACAAGGAGGTCGCGGCCGAGCTGTTCGTGAGCGTCCGGGCGGTCGAGTCGAACCTGTCGAAGGTGTACGCCAAGCTCGGCATCGAGTCGCGCACGGAGCTCGCGCGCCGCCTCTGACGGTCCCGCGCGAGCAAGAACTGTGGTCCTCCGCACTTTCGACGCGTCGTGGCGGGATCGATCGTCGTCCCATCAACCGCAGCACTTGGAGGACCATCAAATGCCACACGGGATCAAGCGTTCTGCCGTCCGCGGGGCCATCGCAGCCGTCGCGGCGAATCTCGCGCTCGCGGCCGTCGTGGCCGCCAGCCAGGCCGGGCCGGCCTACCTCGCGGTCTCGGACTGGTCTGCGTCCGCCCAGGGCCAGAACGGCGTCCGATTGACCGCGACGACGAACGGCTCCATCCCGAAGCAGCCGGACGGCTTCATCACCGGCAACGTGATCGTGGGTATCGCGTGGGCCGATCTCAACACCGGCACCGCCCTGGTCGCAACCATCCACCCGACCCTCGGGCGAGACTCGAACCAGCGGCCGGACGCGTGGCACCTGCACACCGTCCAGCTCGCCGGCGGCGCAACCGCACCGAATGACTTCTGCCTGGTCGCCGTCACCAGCACGCCCACGGCGGGCATCAGCATCGACGGCTCCACGATGACCATCCAGCTCGGCGCCTCGAAGCTGCCCGACGCCGGCGCCGGTCCGATTTCGGTCGACGACATCGACGCCGCGGTCGGCTTCACGGTCCACGGCGGCGACGCCGGCTGCGAGACCGGGCTCGGCGTCCGCATCAGGACCTGATCCCGCTCCCCCACCCGCTCAAGCGCCGCGCGTTGCCTCGAATGGCGACGCGCGGCGCGCCGCAATGCGAGCATCCGAATCGGGAACGTGCCAGGCACGCGGTCGAAGTCGCGGGTGCCGCGCGAGCGGCTCGTGACGGACGCCGAGGCCTTCCAGGCGCTGATCCTGGACCAGGACCGCCCGATCGCGGAGTCGCAGCGGCCGGAAGAACTGCCGGTCGACCTCTCGCAGGAGTTGCATATCGCCGGGCCCAATCGGGCGTCGATCGCGTACCGGCGACGGTTGGCGGAGCTGGCGGCCTTGGAGTTGTCCTAGGAGCTGGTCGTTTCGGGGGTGTCATCCTGCTCCGTGAGCAAGGCGTTGTTGATGTCCAGCCCTTCCATCAGGACCCCGTAGGCGTCCATGCCAAACCCGAGCTTGTCGTAGATCAGGTAGCGGTACGACCGGAAGAGCCTGTTGTCAGTCATGCCTATGTCCCTTCCCTAGACGAGTCAACATGGTCGTGTTGCAGGGCTTGCGCCAAGGCAGGCGAGATGTCGGGGGACGCTCCGCCAATCGGAAATAAGACAGCCGCCTCCCTCCTC
>JBBRNM010000057.1:0-13825 GCA_038230295.1 Candidatus Limnocylindrales bacterium | reverse complement strand
TTTGAAGACGAGGGAGCCCACCGGGACCCCACCGCTCCCGGATCGATGGTACGGCGGCACGCTCCGGCCTCGGGCTACCCTGTCGGCTCCGCCGGAGGCCCCAAGCGCTTGCTCGGGGCGATCAATCGAGCTTCAGGGTCCTCCGCAGAAAGGCCGCGCGACTGGCACGTGCTCGAGCGCTGCGCATCGCGTGGTCGGCTTCGTATGACTCGAACGTGACGTCCCGGCCGGCTGCTCGCGCCAGCTCGCGACCGCTCATCGGGGCGAGGTAGAAGTCTCGCGTGCTGAACTGGAAGAGCAGCTCCGCCGTCGTGCCCGGCAGCGCGGCGGTGGGATCGAAGGGCGCGAGTCGTCGGCGGTAGTCCATCGGGTCGCCCGCGATGGGCCAGAACGGCAGGAACCAGTCGGCCCAACGTGGTGGCGCCGCGATGACGACCGGCGCCTCTAGGCGCGTCGGCGTCTGCCGCCCCGCCAGCAGGATGCCGTGCATCGCGCCGAAGTCGTGCCCGACGATCGCGAGTGGAACCTTCTTGCCGAGCGGCGCCGCGAGCTCGGCGAAGGCGCGATCGAGCCGTCGCCCCTCGAGCTCGATGTTCGCGGCGTCGGTGTCGGCGTCCGTCGGCGGCACGAGCCAGGGCAGCCGGCCTGCGGGCAGAATCGAGCGCACGCCGAGCTCGGCGAGAGCGACGGCCTCGGTCAGGAACTGGGTCCGGTCGTTGTGATGCTCGCCCAGCCAGTGGAGGAAGAGGACGCCCGCCCTGACCCGAATCCCGGCCGGCTCGACGACAAACGCCTCGACCGGGTCGGCACCGCCGACCTCGAGCGAGACGTCGCTCACCGCCGCCCGACCGATCCGTTTTGTCGCCACTGGACCCTCCGCTACCGTTCGGACTCGAGACCTATGATCGCCGCGTGACCGACCTGGCCGTGTCGCCGATTCGCCTGACCGAGCTGACCGAATGCGGTGGCTGCGCGGCAAAGCTCGGCGCCGACGCACTCGCCGAAGCGCTCGCCGGCCTCGGGGTGGCCCCAGGTGGAGATACCGGTGATCGTGCCGCCGGGCTCATTGCGGGCCTCGATCCGCCCGACGACGCGGCGGTTCATCTCGTCGCGCCGGACCTCGCGGTCATCGGGACGCTCGACTTCTTCCCGCCGATCGTGGACGACCCGTTCACCTATGGCGAGATCGCGGCCGCGAATGCCTTGTCCGATGTCTTCGCGATGGGCGGGCGGGTGTTGTTCGCGCTCTCGGTCGCGGCGATCCCGGAGAACCTGCCACCAGGCGCGTTCCGGGCCATCCTCGAAGGCGCGTCGTCGAAGGTTCGCGAGGCCGGTGGGATCCTCGCCGGCGGCCACACGATCCGCGACCCCGAGCCGAAGTACGGCCTGGCGGTCATCGGAGTCGCGCACCCGGATCGGCTGCTTCGAAAGGGCGGCGCGAAGCCGGGGGACGTGCTCCTGCTGACGAAGCGTCTGGGAACCGGACTGCTGGTCAGCGGCCAGCGCCAGGGCCGGACGGGCGCCGCGGACCTGGACGCCGCTATCGATCAAATGCGCGCGTTGAACCGGGCCGCGGCCGAGATCCTCGTCGAGGTCGGCGTCCGGGGGGCGACGGACGTGACGGGCTTCGGCCTGCTCGGCCACGCCCTGGAGATGGCTCGCGCCTCTGGAACGCGCTTTGTCTTCGACGCCGCGGGGCTTCCGGCGCTGGACGGCACCCTCGATCTCGCCCGCGTCGGGGTCGAGACGACCGGGGCCGGCCACAATCGCCGCTACGTCCTGCCGGCGTTGATTCTCGGCCTCGATGTGCCGCCCGAACTGGTCGTCCTGGCGCACGACCCCCAGACGTCAGGCGGCCTGCTCGCCGCCGTCGATCCGACCGGCCTCGACGCCCTGCTTCGCGCTCTCGATGCGAAGGCCGTGGATCACTGGCTCGTCGGCCACGTCGCGGCGAGCAGCACCCCCGGAGTTGAGCTCACGTGACGTCGCCGCGAGCGATGAGGGCATTCGCGACCGGCCTCGTTTTGGCCATCGTCGTCGGGGCATGCCTTCCACCAGCGGGCCGACTGTTTCGCACGACCTTGTCGAACCCCGATGGTGCGTATCCGTTGCCAGTCGCTCTTGGCGACGAGACGGAGCTCGTGACCGGGATCGAGCCCGCGCTGCCTGACCCCCGGGCCTCACTCGAGGTTACCGTTCAGCAGGACTCGGCTGATCCGCGCGCCCGCATCGTCACCTGGGTTGGCGGAGCGTGCGATGACGACGCGGCGCTCTCCTTTCGGCCATCCGGCTCCGAGTACGAGCTACATCTTGAAGTCCACGCAGGGCTGGGCTCATGCGTGGCCCTGGGCGTCGTCCGAGGGCTTCGGATCAAGCTCTCCGAGTCCATTCCGCTCGGCTCGATCCGCGCGAGCGGCAGCGGCTAGGGTCGGGCGTGTCGCTTGACATTCGCCGTCGCTGAGCGACCAACCTAGGCCGTCGCGGGCACGCGAAGCAACTGGCTCCACTCGCGAGTGCCAGTCCTCGCAGCGCCCGCGGCGGCGTGGCTGTGGAGGTACGCCCTCGCCGGGCTGGCGTCCGCCGTCGGCTTCCTGAACTGGGGCTATCGACCGCCTCGCGCCGGTATCTCTTGCAAGCCATCCCTACTATCGGCTCATGGATCCCGCCGACGTCAGGCTCCGGAACGCGACGTACGCACAGTTCGTCGAGCTCGGTCGCGCCCCCGCCGCAGCGGAGATGGCCGCCGAGACGGGGCTGACGGAGGCCGAGGTGCGTTCCGGCTGGCACCGCCTCCACGACGCGCACGCCCTCGTGCTCGATGCCGAGGGCGAGATTCGGATGGCCAACCCGTTCGCAGCTCGGCCGACCTCATTCCAGGTCGAGGCCGCCGGCCGATCGTGGTTCGCGAACTGCGCCTGGGACGCCTTGGGCATTGGCGCGGCCCTCCACGTCGACAGCCATTTCAGGACCGAGTGCCCCGACTGCCACGAGCCGCTCGACATCGACGTTCGGGCCGGCCTGCCGGATCGAACGGACCTCGTCTTCCACGTCCTCGTGCCGGCCGTCGAGTGGTGGAAGGACATCGGCTTCACCTGAGGCGCGATGCTGCTCTTCCGGTCGGAAGCACACGTCGACACTTGGCTCGCCGGACGCCCGCCCGGCGCCACCATCCCAATCACGAAGCTTGCCAAGCTGGCACAGGCCTGGTGGAGCGATCGGCTGGCTCCCGATTGGCAGCCCCGCACGCTGGCCCAGAACCAGGCGATCCTCGACGGCCTGGGGCTGCTCGGGCCGTTCTGGCGCCTCGCCTAGGTAGTGACCGGTCCAAGCCGTCCAGCGCCGGGTGCACGGCACGGTCGCCGGCTTGGCTTTCTACGCTATTCGTCACCCCCGGACGGCTAACCCAGTTGTATCCGCCACGCGTCGCGTCCGACGACCTCGAGTCGCTGCCGCCCGTGCTCGGTGGCGGGGCCGGTCGGGCTTCGCGAGGCCGGTCGATGCGCCGCAGGAGGCAAGGATTGCCGTTAGTCGTCCAGGGAGGACGATTAGCGGGGAGGTCAAACTCGACATGGCCCGCGCGGCCCGATGTGGGATCGCGGCGGCCCCGGGCCGGTGTGGCCAACCCTGGGCCGGTCCGGCGGCGGTAGACTCGGCGGGCCGGCAACTTGGCCGGCGACGAACCGCCGCGGCCGTTCGCGCCGCGTCACCACGGAGGCATGGAAGCCCTTGCCGAAGTCGTACGTTCGCCTGACCCAGCCCCTCGTGCGCGACACGAAGGGCGGCGAGCTCCGTCCCGCGACCTGGGACGAGGCGCTCGATCGGACCGTCTCAGGGTTGTCGGCGGCGCTGGCCTCGCGGCCGGGCGCCGAGCGACCGCCCATCGGGATGTTCAGCTGCTCGAAGGCGACCAACGAGGTCAACTTCGCGGCGCAGAAGTTCTCCCGAGTGGTTCTGGGCAGCAACAATATCGACAGCTGCAACCGCACCTGACACGCGCCCTCTGTCGCCGGTCTGGCGACCGTGTTCGGCGCTGGCGGTGGAACCAGCTCATATCGTGAGGCGGAAGAGACCGACCTGATCGTGCTCTGGGGCAGCAACGCCCGGGAGACGCACCCGATCTTCTTCCACCACCTCCTGCGCGGCGTCCGCCGCGGGGCGCGGCTGTACGCGGTCGATCCGCGCCGGACCTCGTCGGCCGAGTGGGCGGACGTCTGGCTCGGGCTCGATGTCGGCAGCGATATCGCCCTGGCGAACGCGGTGGGGCGCGAGATTATCGCCGCCGGGCTCGCGAACATCGAGTTCATCGAGCGGGCGACGGCCGATTTCGAGGCCTACAAGACCAAGGTCGAGACCTACACGCTCGAATACGCCGAGCAGGAGACCGGCGTCCCGGCCGACGCGATCCGCGAGCTGGCGCACGCCTACGCGAGCGCACCTCGGGCGCTCATCTGCTGGACCCTGGGGATCACCGAGCACCACAACGCGGTCGACAACGTCCTGGCCCTCATCAACCTCGCCCTGCTCACCGGCCACGTCGGGCGGTACGGCAGCGGCCTCAATCCGCTGCGCGGCCAGAACAACGTCCAGGGCGGCGGTGACATGGGAGCGATCCCCGATCGACTGCCGGGCTTCCAGTACGTCGAGAACGACGAGCTGCGGGCCCGCTTCGACGAAGCCTGGGGCGTCACGGTCCCGCCGAAGCGCGGCTGGCACCTCTCCCAGATGCTCGATGCGATGGACCGCGGCGACCTCACCGCGGCCTACGTGATCGGCGAGAACCCGGTTCAGTCCGAGGCGGACCAGCACCGGGCGATCCGGCTCTTCGAAGGACTCGAGTTCCTCGTCGTCCAGGACCTGTTCCTGACCGCGACGGCGAAGCTCGCGGATGTCGTTCTGCCGGCGGCCGCCGCGTGGGCCGAATCGGAGGGGACCGTGACGAACTCCGAGCGCCGGGTCCAGCGCGTCCGGAAGGCGATCGACCCGCCCGGCGAGGCGCGCGAGGACCTCTGGATCATCTACGAGCTCGCGCGCCGGATGGGCCACGACTGGGGCGAGGCGACCGGCGAGGCGGCCTGGAACGAGGTTCGTCGGCTGTCACCGGTGCACGCCGGGATGAGCTACGCCCGCCTCGAAGCGCTCGATGGGATCCAGTGGCCGTGCTGGGACGACAACCACCCCGGCGAGCTGTTCCTGCATTCGCGCCTATGGGAGAACCCCGTGCCCGGCCTGCGGGCGCCGTTCGTGCCGGTTGACCACGACCCGCCGGTCGACAAGCTCGACGCCGATTTCCCGATCCGCCTCACGACCGGTCGGCGACTCGATTCGTACAACACCGGCGTCCAGTCGAGCGGCTACACGTCGCCGCTCAGACGTGGCGAGTCGCTCGACATCTCACCTGAGGACGCCGAGCGGCTCGGGCTCATTGACGCCGAGCGGGTCCGAGTTGTCTCGCGCCGGGGCTCGGTCGAGACGCCGATCCGGATCGACCCGTCGCTCCGGCCCGGCCTGACGTTCATGACGCTGCACTTCCAGGACGACGTCGCGACGAACCTCCTCACGATCGACGCGACCGACCCGAAGTCCGGCACCGCCGAGTTCAAAGCCACCGCGATCCGGATCGAGAAGCTCCCGACGGCCGTTCCGGCCTGAGCGCCGTTCGACGTCGATCGGGGGTAGACTGCTGCCGTTGCCGCACATGCGCGGCGGCGCTCCGCGTGGTCGACTCTTCTCGAACAGACCGTGCGTCTGCTGATTTGTTCGGGATCGAAAGGGGTCAACGTGACCACCGGCACCGTCAAGAAGGTCATCTCCGACCGCGGCTTCGGCTTCATCAGCGCCGAAGACGGCAAGGAGTACTTCTTCCATCGCAATTCGCTCCAGGCGTCCCTGGACTTCGACCGCCTCAACGGCGGCGAGAAGGTGGACTTCGAGATCGAGGCGAGCCCCAAGGGCCCGCGCGCCACGAACGTCCGCGCCGCCGAGGCGATCGCGAGCTAGTCTCGCCGTCGATTCAGCGAAACGGCCCCTGGGTTCCCAGGGGCCGTTTCGATTCAGCCGAGGGCCGCGGCTACACTCTGCGGCGATGGATCTGCACGTCATCGGGCCGCTGGCGTCGCCGGCGGAGCGGGCCGCGGTCGACGCAGTCCTGGGGCCGGCGACATCGGGCTGGAGCGGCGGCGATCGAACTCCGGCGACCGAGGGCCACGTCGCTCGCGGCGGCCACGAAGCGCGCAGCCGGCGAGACCTGCTGCTCCCCGCCCTCCATGCGCTCCAGGATCGCGTCGGGCAGATCAGCCAGCCCGGCCTGAACTACGTCTGCAAGCGACTCTCCGTGCCGCCCGCGGAGGCCTATGGCGTCGCGACGTTCTACGCGCTGTTCGCCACGAGGCCTCGGCCCCCGGCCGTGGCGCATGTGTGCGACGACATCGCGTGCCGGCTGGCCGGCGCCGAGGCCGTCTGCACGGACCTGGTGCGCTCGCTCGGCCCTGCCGGGGAGGCTTCGCCAGACGGTCGCATGACGTGGCTCCGAAGCCCGTGCCTCGGTCTCTGCGAGCTGGCCCCCGCGGCCATGTTCACGATCGCCGGCGAGACGCCGATTCGCGAGCTCGCGGCGCCAATCGATGCCGCTGGCGTGGTCGCGCGGCTCGAACGCGCGACAGCCAGCGGCTCGGGACCCGTGGGGTCCGCCCAGCCCGGACCCGATCGAGACGCGGCGTACGCCTCCGTACCGCAGATGGGCGAGCCTCAGCTCGTCCTGCTGCGCCGGGTCGGCATCGTCGATCCTGCCTCCCTGGACGACTACCGCGCGAACCGTGGGTACCAGGCGCTCGAACAGGCGCTGGCCATGGGTCCGGAGGCCACGATCAGGGAGGTCACCGACTCGAGGCTGATGGGCCGCGGCGGCGCGGCCTTTCCCACGGGTCGGAAGTGGGCCGCGGTCGCGGCGCGACCGGAGCAGCCGCATTACGTCGTCTGCAACGCCGACGAGTCGGAGCCCGGGACGTTCAAGGATCGGGTGCTCATGGAGCACGACCCGTTCGCGCTCATCGAGGCCATGACGATCGAGGGGTTCGCGACCGGCGCTGCCAAGGGCTATCTCTACATCCGCGGCGAGTACCCGTTGGCCGAAGCGCGGCTGCAGACCGCGATCGACACCGCCCGGGCGGCAGGCTACCTCGGCGAGCACGTCGCGGGCTCCGACTTCGCCTTCGACATCGAGATCCGGCGCGGCGCGGGCGCCTACATCTGCGGTGAGGAGACGGCCCTCTTCGAGTCCATCGAGGGCAAGCGCGGCGAGCCACGGAACAAGCCGCCCTTCCCCGTCGAGTTCGGCCTGTTCGGCAAGCCGACCGCGATCAACAACGTCGAGACGCTCGTGAACGTGCTCTCGATCCTCGAGGCGGGTCCCGGCGGGGGCGCGCGCTTCGCGACGATCGGCACCGAAGGCTCGACCGGCCACAAGCTCTTCTGCCTTTCCGGCCACGTCGGACGACCGGGCGTGTACGAGGTCCCATTCGGGACGACACTCGGCCAGCTCCTCGAGCTCGGCGGCGGGGTTCCAGGTGGGCGCGCGATTCGGGCGATCCTCCTGGGCGGGGCGGCAGGGGTATTCGTCGGTCCGGACGTCCTCGACACGCCGCTCACGTTCGAGGGAACGCGGGCGATTGCCGCGAGCCTCGGTTCGGGCGTCGTGATGGTGTTCGACGAGACCGCCGATCTCGTGGGCACGCTGCGCCGGATCGCGGCCTTCTTCCGCGACGAGTCGTGCGGCCAGTGCGTGCCCTGCCGCGTCGGAACCGTCCGCCAGGAGGAGCTCCTGGCCCGCCTCGCGGACGGCGTCGGTGTCCGCAGCCGCGAGGAGGAGCTGGTGCTCCTTGCCGACATCGGCCGAGCGATGCGCGACGCGAGCATCTGCGGCCTCGGCCAGACGGCTTCGTCGGCGATCGAGTCGGTCTTCCGCCAGCCGGAGCTCGTCGCGATATGAGCCTCGATCGCGAGCCGGTCGGCCACGCGTCGACGACGTACGTCATGCCGCCGGACCTCGCGACCGTCTTCACGACGCCGCCGGCCCGTGCGACGCGGACGCCCGAGGCGCCGCCGGTCGAGGCCCCCGCGCCCGTCACGGTCACGATCGACGGGGTCGAGGTGACGATCCCGGCCGGCGCGACCATCCTCGAGGCCTGCCGCGCCCAGGGCCTCGACATCCCGACCCTCTGCTACCTCGAGAACCTGGCGCCGGTGAACGTGTGCCGGGTCTGCGTCGTCGAGGTCGCCGGCTCGCGCGTGCTCGTGCCGGCCTGCTCGCGCAAGGTCGAGCCGGGCATGGAGATCCAGACCGAGTCAGAGCGCGTCCAGCACTCGCGCAAGGTCGTCCTGGAGCTCCTCGGCTCGTCAGTCGACCTGTCTCTCACGGGTCCGAGCGAGCCAACGGGCGAGGTCGCCCGCTACATGGACCGGTACGGCGCGGACCCGGGTCGGTTCGGAGCGCCCTCGCCGCCCGCGCCCGCCGATGCGCGTGACGGTCGCGAGGCGGGCCACCATCACCCGGCAAAAGGCGGCGAGGCTGCCCAGGCGGCGACCGTCGGCCAGCCGGTCAAGGTCGACAACAACCTCTACGTTCGCGATTACTCGAAGTGCATCCTCTGCTACAAGTGCGTCGAGGCCTGCGGTGAGGACGCCCAGAACACGTTCGCGATCGCGGTTGCCGGCCGCGGCTTCGATGCCCGGATCTCCACCGAGTGGAACGCGCCCTTGCCCGATTCGGCCTGCGTCTATTGCGGCAACTGCATTGGCGTCTGCCCGACCGGCGCGCTGATGTTCAAGAGCGAGCACGACATGCGCGACGCGGGCACGTGGGACGAGGCCGCCCAGACCCGGACCGACACGATCTGTCCGTATTGCGGCGTCGGCTGCGCCGTGACGTTGCATGCCCAGGACAACACGATCGTGAAGGTCACCTCGCCGATGGATTCGTCGGTGACCGAGGGCCACCTGTGCATCAAGGGCCGCTTCGGCTTCGAGTTCACGAACGCCGAGCGGCCACGCCGCTGACCCCGGGGCGCAGCCGGCCTGGCTCATCGCCCGGTTATGCAGTACTGCATTCGAACCACCGTGAGTGTGCTTGCCCCTTCGCCGAGATCGCGATTTGAGCGGGTGGGCAAGCTCGCTCGGCCACGTTTGCATGCAATGCTGCATACGGGGTGGAACAAGCGGGTCGGGGCGGCCCTCCATACCCGGTGGAACTAGAGGCCCGTCGCGGAGGCCGGGCCCCTGGATCGCCTCTCAGCCCCGAGCGCGCTCGTTGCGGGCAGCCGCCTCCGCGATCTGCCTGACCCGTGTCGCTCGCGTGTCGGGTCGTCCGGCAAGCGCGACCCACGTGAGCGCCATCTTCTGCGCCGAGGGCGGGAAGGCCGCGAAGTGCTCGGCGGCGCGGAGTCGAGCACTTCCCAGGACCCATTCGCCTTCGCCCGCTCGATGGCGGCCAGGCCGGCAGGCGCCATCGAGCCGGCCGCGATCAGGCGCTCGACCCGCGTCTTGTTCGTCACCGCCCAGGCGCTCCGGGACTTCCGCGGCGCGAAGTAGAGCCGGCCCCGATCGTCGTCGATGCGGCCGGCCGTGCTGTCGACCCAGCCAAAGCAGAGCGCCTCCTCGACCGCCGCTTCGTAGTCGAGACCGGCCCGGCCGGAGCGGGAGCGCCAGGTCACGAGCCAGGCGCCGGTCGACGTTGCATGATTCGCCTCCAGCCAGGCGCGCCACGTGGCCCGGTCGTCGGCCTCGACGTGCGGCGCATCATCGAGCCGGGACAGTGCAGCTACCTCAGCAGGTCGCGCAGGTCGACGCGACCATCGTGGCTGTAGACGTTGAACCCGTCGCCGCGCAGGAAGCCGATCAGCGTGACCCCGAGGCGATCGGCGAGGCGAACGGCCAGATCGGACGGGGCGGAGACGGCGCAGACCACCGCGACGCCAGCGACGGCGGCCTTCTGGACGATCTCGAAGCTCACCCGACCCGAGACGATGAGGATCCGGTCCCACAGCGGCAGCTCTCGGGCCCGGACGCGCGAGCCGATCACCTTGTCGAGCGCGTTGTGGCGGCCGACGTCCTCGCGGACCGCGACGAGCCGGCCGTCGGTTTCGAAGAGCCCAGCCGCATGCAGGCCGCCGGTCCGATCGAACGCCGCCTGGGCCTCGCGCAGCCGGTCGGGCAGCGACAGGATCACCGATCGGGCGACGACCGGCAGGCCGCGCGGCAAAGGCTCGCAACGAACGGCGACGTCATCGATCGAAGCCTTCCCGCAGATCCCGCAGGACGCGGTCGCCACGAAGTTCCGCTGGGCGACCGTGGCGGGGTCGAACCGCCGCGCCAGCCGGACCAGGACGCTGTCGTCCGGCTCGGCCATGACGCCGGGATCGCCGTATTTCACGGCCAGGACCTCGTTGCCGCGGATGAGGCCTTCGCTCGTGAGGAAGCCGATCGCGAGCTCGTCCTCGTAGCCCGGCGTGCGCATCGTCACGGCAACGCTGACCGGATCCTGGCGCGGGCCCGCCGCCCGGATCTCGAGCGGCTCCTCGCCGACGACGAGATCGTCGCGAACCTCGAGCTCGGTGCCGCGGATGGCCACGACCTTCGTGCTCGTGACGTGGCGGGCAGGGAGCGCCGGATCGAGCTCCGACCGAACGCGGACCCGCGGCTCTTCGGCGGTGCTCACATCGCCGGGTGCTGGTGCTCCGCCGGGTGCTGGTGCTCGTCGGGGTGGCGATGGCGCGCGCCGGAGGCGACGAGCGGCCGCCGATCCGGGCCCTCCTCGACGTCCGCGCCGACGGCCACCAGGAGCTTCTCGGAGGTTGCCGCGATCTCGGCGATGGCGGCGTCGAACGCGTCGGCGTTCCGGGCCGACGGCGTCCGAAAGCCGCTGACCTTGCGAACGTACTGACGGGCGGCCGCCTCGATCTCGCCGGTGGTCGCGGGAACGTCGGCGACGCGCAGGGTTCGGATGCTTCGACACATGCGCGGAGCGTACCAGCAGCCCCGAGAACGGCCCTTGGGCCCGCCCGCATCACGACCGGTTCGCCGACAAGGGGAGGGTCGAGTTGTAATGCGCCTGTGATTCGCGCCGAAGGTCAATTCGGCATCATGTCAGCCACCGAGTGGCTCGGCGACGCCCGTCGAGCCTCGTCCCGGAGAAGTGCGCCCACCTTGGATCCGACGACCGTCCTCCTCCAGCTGGCGTTCGTCGCGCTGTTCGCGGTGTCCGTGTGGCGCTATCTCCGGCATCGCGATTCGCTGCAGCTCAGCGTGGTCGCCGTCTTCGGGAGCTTCGTCAGCCTTTTCCTGCTGGGCTTCGTCAACGCCATCGCGCCGGCTCTGGCCCCGATCCTGAGGCCAGCCCTGATCGCGATCCTGTTCGCCCAGCCGTATCTCATTCTCCGGCTGATCGACCAGATCCAGCCGGTCTCCGTGACCGCCTCGCGGATCGTGCTGCTCGGGGCCGTCCTTTCCATCGCCGCGATCCTGCTTGCGCCGGGACAGCCGATCTCGCTGATCCCGGCGGTCGGCTACTTCTTCTTCGCCGAGATGGCGAGCGCTACGCGCTTCGCGGTCGACAGCCGGCGGCGATATGGGATTGCGCGGGTCCGCCTCGCGCTCGCGGCCGTGGCCACCGGCCTGTTCGGTGGAACGATCCTGATCGCCGGCATCGCCTCGGCGCTCGCGAACGGCGGCCCATCGTCGCCGTTCGCCCAGGCAGCCTCCCGCCTGCTCGCGGTCCTCGCGGGGGCGGGCTACCTCGCCGCGTTCGTCCCGCCCGCAGGCCTTCGCCGCTACGCGTATCGCTCCCTCGCATTCAACCTCGTGCGAAATCTCGTCGCCCCGCCGGCCGGCACCGACGGAGGGCGCCTCTGGAGCCAGCTCGCGTCGACGGCGCGCGAGATCCTCGGCGCCCGGACCGTCTCGATCCTGTCCGAGCCGGGCGGCCTCGCCCTGGCGACGGTGGGCGAGCCGGCGAGCGACTACGGCGAGAACGCCGCGCGGTCGGGTGGCTCGACGCGGCCGGCCCGGACGACCTCGACGGTGGAGGTCTCGATCCGGGGCGATGGGGCCGTGAGCGAGCAGCTCGTCGCCCAGGTCGAGGGCCGGCCCCTCTTCGTCGAGGACGACGTGGCGCTCCTCCAGATGCTCGGGTCGCTCACCGCTCGGGCGGTCGATCGCGAGCACGTCCTCATCGGTCTCGGCGAGACAAAACGGGCGCTCGAGGAATCCGCGGCGATCAAGGTCAGCGAGGCCCGCTTCCGGGCCCTGCTCGAGGCCGAGCCGAACGCGATCCTGGCCCTCGACGAAACCGACCGTGTCACGTGGGCGACCCGCCAGGCGGGTGAGCTCTTCGGCGCCCCCACGGCGAAGCTCGTCGGGATGCCGCTGGCCGAGCTGGTCGTGCTGCATCGCGACGTGGTCGTCGCAGCCCCGTCGATGGAACGACCGGTCGTCCGGGCCGAGACCACCGGCCGCCGGAGCGACGGCACGCGCTTTCCTGCCGAGATCGCCCGGACCGAGTTCCAGCTCGATGGCCGCCCATTCCAGCTCGCGGTGATCTCGGATGTCTCCTGGCGCCACGAGGCCGACCAGATCCGGGAGCGATTCCTCGGCGTGCTCTCGCACGAGCTTCGGACCCCGGTCACGTCGATCTACGGCGGGACCCAGCTGCTCCTCGGCAGGGGCTCGCGCCTCGACGAGGAGACGCGGGCCGAGCTCCTGACGAACATCGCCGCCGAATCCGAGCGCCTCCAGCGGATGATCGAGAACCTCGTGGCGATGGCCCGGGTCGAGCAGGGCGCCGACTTCGGCGGGCCAAGGCCGGTCCTCATCGAGCGGCTGCTCAAGCAGCTCGTCGACCGCGAGCGCGGCCTCTGGCCGGAGGTCACGATCAAGCTGACCGTCCATGGACCGGTCCAGATGGTCGCCGCCGATGAGGAGTACCTCGCCCAGATCATGCGGAACCTGCTGTCCAACGCCGCGAAGTACAGCGGCTCCGGCGCGACCGTCGAGGTCGTCGTGATGGACGGCCCCGACGAGGTCCTCGTGCTCGTTCGGGACGACGGCCCGGGGATCGCGCCCGAGGATGCCGACAAGCTCTTCAACCTGTACTACCGTGCGGCCCAGCAGGCGTCGACGGCCCCGGGGGCGGGTATCGGGCTCTTCGTCTGCCGGGAGCTGGTTTCGACGATGGGCGGCCGGATCTGGGCGAAGCCCCTCGAGGAAGGTGGCGCCGAGTTCGGATTCAGCCTGCCGGCCTACCCCGACGAGCTCGAACCGGTCGTCGTCGAGGACCGCCGTCCGGCGCTCCACGAGCCGGCAAGCCCGAGCGCCCCGCAGGCCGCCGCAACCGCCTGAGAGTCAACCGAGCGGCGCGAACCGGGCGGTGAAATGCCGCAGGACGGGCGGCGAATCGACGATCCGGAAGCCGCGCAGCGCGGCGGCATGTTCGGCCACCCAGCGGACGACCTCGATCGCGTAGTCGATGTGGCTCTGGGTGTACGTCCGCCGCGGGATCGCGAGCCGGACGAGGTCCATCGGGCCTGGGGTCTCCGTGCCGTCGGGATGCCGGCCGAACATCACCGTCCCGATCTCGCAGCCCCGGATGCCTCCCTCGCGATAGAGCGCAACGGCCAGCGCCTGGCCGGGATACTCCAGCGGCGGAATATGCGGGAGCAGCGCCCTCGCGTCGAGATAGATCGCGTGCCCGCCGAACGGCTTGACGAGCGGCACTCCGGCGCTGTCCAGGGCTTCGCCGAAGTAGGCCGTCGAGCGGATCCGATAGCGCAGGTAGTCC
>JBBRNM010000056.1:0-13913 GCA_038230295.1 Candidatus Limnocylindrales bacterium | reverse complement strand
GAGCCGATCCGCCGTCGGGCCACGGTGGGATCGGGCTCCGCCTCAGCCGCATCGAGGGTCAGGGTCAGCGCCGTGAGCACCTGCCCGACGCCATCATGGAGCTCGCCGGCGATCCGGCGCCGCTCATCCTCTTCCACGGTGAGCAGTCGCTCGCTCGCCCGTCGGAAGAGCGAGGCATAGCGTTGCGATGTCGAGTTGCGCCTCGCCGCCATCCACGCTACCAGCACCGCGATGACGAACATCAGCGGCCACTCGGTCAACTCGAGTGCTGGCTCCTCGAGACCGAATGCGCGCGCGTCCGCGTAGACGAAGATCGGAATCGATGCGAGCCCGATGCGCAAGAAGGTCCCGAGCCCGCCGAACAGGAACCCGTGCACGACCAGCAAGACGAAGAGGCAATGAAAGAGAAACTCCGCCGACAGCGCGGGGTGGGTGAAGGGGAGGATGACGAAAGGGATTGCCGCCGCGTCGAGCATCAGCTCAACGAACCGCGAGTCCGCACGAAATCGCGAGAACAGGTGGGCGATCGGGACCTGCCACGAGTGAAGGGCACCGTCGGCCACACGCTCGTTACGGATCGTCACTGGAGCGGCAACCTCGGGCAGGGCTGGCGGGGTGTAGGCCGGGATGGTCAATCCGAACCTCTGGAATGGCTGATTGCGCGTATAGAACGCAACCCAAGCGGCGCCGATGCTACACGAACCAAGGTAGCCGGGACAGGCCCGGCGCGTGGCTGCCGGTCGCGGCTGGCCCAAGGAGGAGAAGGATGCTCGTAACCGCCCGAAGAGGCGCGGCGCTCATCGCGATCGCCGGCCTGCTCGCCGGTTGCTCGACGCCTGCCGCGTCGACTGCCGGAACAGGTTCCGCCGCGCCGTCGACGGCCGCGGGAGGTACCGCCATCTCTGCGAACCTGAAGGAGTGGCAGATCAAGCTCAGCTCGACGACCCTCAGCGCCGGCACGATCACGTTCAACATCAGCAACGATGGTGACAAGGAACACGAGTTCGTGGTCCGCAAGACGGATCTGCAGTCAGACAAGCTCCCGTTGAACGCCGCCGGCCAGGTGTCCGAGGACGCACCCGAGTTGAAGGCGGTGGGCGTTCCCAGCGAGGCCGCCGAGATCAAGCCCGGCACCAAGACGACTCTGACGGTGACTCTGCAGCCGGGCCACTACGTCATCTTCTGCAACCTGCACGTCGAGGACCTTCTGCACTACCAGAAGGGCATGCACACAGACTTCACCGTCAACTGACCTGATGCTCTGCCAAACGCGCTCGGGCCGGAGCGTGTGCCCCGAGGATCGGGCCGCCTGGTGACCCCGCGACGCCATCTATTGGCGGCCGGTGCCGCCTGGATCGTCTTGTCGCTGGTCGGCATGATCCTCGTGGCGGGTCTACAGATCATCCCGGTCATCGCCTCGCGCGAGGCCGCGATCGAGAACAGTGCGTTCGTGCTGCTCACCACTGCCTCCGTCCCGATCCTCATGCTCGTGGTGGTGGTGTTGGCGTACACCGCGCTTCGGTTTCGAACGACGGATGAGATGGTCGATGGACCTCCGATCCACGGTCATGTCCGGTTCCAGGCCCTCTGGCTCGCGGCCAGCCTCGTGCTGGTGCTCTTCCTGTTCGTGTACGGCAGCATCGGCCTTATCGACATCCGCGGCGTCCAATCTGCGGACTTCGAGGTGAACGTCAGCGCGGAACAGTGGAAGTGGCATTTCGAGTATCCGGCGACGGGCGTCAAGTCGGATGAGCTGCACATCCCGGTCGGTCGCCGGGTGCACCTGAGAATCACCTCGATCGACGTGATCCACTCCTTCTGGGTGCCGGCCTTCGGGATCAAGCAGGATGCGGTCCCTGGTCGTCCGACCAACGTCTATGTGACGACGACCAACACGGGCACCTATCCCGGCATGTGCGCCGAACTATGTGGGCTTGGCCATACCGGCATGACGACCACCGCGGTCGTCTCCGACCAGGCGACCCTCGACGCCTGGCTGAGCCACCCACCGGCGCCCCACCCGTCGGGTGACCCGGGACCGACGCCGTCATGACCGCCGTTCGGCGCCAGGTCGCCATCGCCGGACCGGGTCTCCCGCGCGGGATCCTCGGTGCCATCCTGGGGTTCGCCGTCGGTGGCGGCCTCGTGGCCTTCGTGCTCGGGGGCGAGGCGGGCCAGGTCCTCGCCGTCGCGTACCTCCTCGGGCAGTTCGGCTTCCTGATCGGCCTCGGCGCCTTCCGGTTCTGGCTGCGGTGGGCGGCCGGTCGCGAGGCCGATGTCGAGGACGAGCACGCCGCCCATGGAACGGCTGGCAACTGGCGCCGCTACTTCCGGTTCACGACCGACCACAAGGTGATCGGCGTGCAGTACCTCGTCACCGCGTTCGCCCTGTTCCTCATCGCGGGAACCGTGGCGATGCTGATGCGCGTCGAGCTCGCGCAGCCGGGGATCGCGACGAGCAAGGACTTCTACAACACGATCATGAGCACCCACGGCGCGATGATGATCACCGTCGCGCTGGTCTCGATCGTCGGCGGCTTGGGCAACTACCTGGTCCCGCTCATGGTCGGTGCCCGCGATATGGCCTTCCCCAAGACGAACGCGCTCAGCTACTGGCTCCTGCCGCTCGCGATCCTGCTGGTCGCGATCAACCCGTTGCTCGGCGGTTTCGATACCGGGTGGACCGCGTACCCGCCCCTCAGCCAGCAGGCCAACCTCGGTCAGCAGGCGTACCTGATGGCGTTCGTGACGGTCGGCGTCTCGTCAATCCTGAGCGCCATCAACTTCCTCGTCACGGTCTTTCGGATGCGCGCCCCGGGAATGTCCCTGATGCGCATGCCGATCTTCGTGTGGGCACTCACCGTCACTGCGGCGCTTGCGCTGGTGGCGACATCGATCGTGGCGATGGCGTTCACAATGTTGCTCTTCGACCGGTTGCTCGGCACGTCGTTCTTCCGGGCGAGCCGTGGCGGCGACGTCATCCTGTTCCAGCATCTGTTCTGGTTCTATTCGCACCCCGCCGTCTACATCATGGCGTTGCCGGGCCTGGGCGCGATCCTCGAGATCGTCCCTGTCTTCGCGCGCAAGCCGCTGTTCGCCTACCCGCTGGCGGTCTTGATGTTCGTCAGCATCGGCGTGATGAGCTTCATGGTCTGGGCCCACCACATGTTCGTCAGCGGGATGGCGGAGTTCTTCCACATCCCGATCATGCTGACCACCGAGCTGATCTCCGTCCCGACCGGGATTGTCTTCCTGTGCGCGCTCGGGACGATCTGGATGGGCCGGATCCATTTCAAGGTGCCGATGCTCTGGGTCTTCGGCTTCCTGTGGGCGTTCCTGATCGGCGGGATCACCGGTGTCTTCCTGGCCGATGTCCCGACCGACATCACGCTCAGTGATACCTATTTCGTGGTGGCCCATTTCCACTACACGATCGTCGGCGGAACGATCTTCGGTCTCTTCGCGGGGACCTACTACTGGTTCCCCAAGATCACCGGCCGGATGTATGACGAGCGGCTCGGACGGCTCCATTTCTGGTGGTTCACGTTGGCCTTCAACGCAACGTTCATCCCGATGTTCTTTCTCGGGATCGAGGGGATGCGCCGCCGCGTAGCGGACTACCCGGCCAGCTTCGGGCCGGCAAACCTGTTCATCAGCATCGCCGCCTTCAACATCGCCCTGTCCGTGGCGGTGTTCGTGTTCAACATGGCCCGCTCGTGGCAGCGAGGCGAGAAGGCGGTTCCCAACCCCTGGCGAGCGCAGACCCTCGAATGGGGGGTCGCCTCACCGCCCCCGATCGACAACTTCGACCGGATCCCGACCGTGACGGCCACGCCCTATCAGTACGGCAACGTCCAGGCGACGCCGGCCCCCCTGCCGGGCCCCGTGCCGGTCGAGGGATCGTCGGCGCCATGACGACCCACGTCGCGACCGCCTCGGGCAATGCGGACGCCGCGGCCGCGCGCGGCAACATGCTGCTCGGCGTCAAGCTCGCGATCCTTTCGGAGGTGACGCTCTTCGGAGCGCTCTTCGCCGTCTACTTCGTGTTACGCGCCGAGAGCCCCGGCTGGCCACCGGCCGGTGTCGAGCGACCCGATCTGATCCTCCCGGGGATCAACACGCTGTTGCTGCTTTCGTCGAGCGTCACGATGCAGTGGGCGGTTCGTGCCGCCCGAGTCGGCAACCGCTCGATGATCCTGCGCTGGCTCGGCCTGACGCTCCTGCTTGGCGGCATCTTCGTCACGGTCCAGGGCTACGAGTTTGCGACCAACGGATTCGGTCTCAGCACCGGCGTCTTCGGGTCGACCTTCTACATCCTCACGGGCTTCCACGGGGCACACGTGCTCGCCGGCCTGGCCCTCATCGCGATCGTCGCCAACCGGGCGCGCCTCGGGCTCGTCTCAGCCGAGCACCACACCGCCGTGGAGGCGAGCAGCTACTACTGGCACTTCGTCGACGTCGTCTGGCTGTTCCTGTTCTCGACGCTCTACGTCCTCTAGGGCTCGCCTGCGGGGCCCGCTGAGCTGGCCGCCCGTGCGGCCGACAATCGAGCATCGAACCGGTGGCTCCGACGTTCGTCCGCACGCATCCACGCCGCCACCAACAGGGGGACCGCGGCGAGAAGCAGGACGTCACCAGCTCCCCACATCAGGATGCCGCCGATCTGTTGGTCCGCACGAGCATCGGGCCCCCAGGAGCGCTGTATCGCCGCGTAGTGGGGGTAAAGGACAGTCGCGGAGAAGTAGATCGCCAATCCGACGGCCGCGTTGACCGGCATCTGGAGTCCCACGTACACGAGCCTCGATCCGTATCCGAGGCGCCACGGGCTCGGATCGGCGCCGACGATCGGCCACCAGAAGAGAAGGCCGGAGGCGAGGTAGACCAGGTGCTCCGCATCGTGCAGCGCCGGATCCTCGAGGGCCGCTTCGTACAGCGGGCTGAAGTGCGTGAACCACATCACGATGGCAAAGGCCGGCCACGCGACAAGCGGCGAGGCGATCACGCGCACGAGCCTCGAGTGGAGCACCGGCAGGATGAGTCGATGCCGTGCCCACGGGCTGGCAATCCGCAGGAGGAGCGTGATCGGAGCGCCCAGTGCGAGGAGCGGCGGGACGACCATCGTCAGTAACAGGTGTTGGATCATGTGCACGGTCAGGAAGTCCGCGGCGTATGCGTTGACGGCCGACACGAGCGCGACCAGCATGGCCACGAGGCCAGCGATCCAGGCGGCCACCCGCCAGCGAAGTACCGGAACCCGCGCATGCGCCCGGTTCACACGCCGTACGGCGATCAGGTAGCCGCCGCCGGCCACGAACGCGGCGATCCATGGCATGGGATCCAGGGTCCACGTGGTGAGTGCGAGCAGCGGCGTCGGCTCCCGAGCCACGACCCCGTGGGCGAGGGCATCGCGGGTCGTCACCGCGAACAGGGACCCAAGGCCGAGGCCGGACACGACAACGCGCAAGACGGTGACCATGAGGGTCGATGATAAGACCCCGGCAGCGCGGCAGAATCGGCACGAGATCGCCGCGCCCTAGCCGTCCCGTTGCGCCCGCCAGGCCTCCCGCAGGCCAAGGGCGGCCGTCCACCGATCGATGTAGTCGACGTCGAGGCTCTCGCGATCGATCTGGACGAGGGAGGCGACGTCGGCCAGCTGGCGATCCGACCCGGTGGCTGCTGCCCACTCGAGCTTGGCGATGATGAGGTCCTCGACCGTGGCGATTGCCGCAGGGGTTCCGAGGAGGTCGGCAACGGTCCGGCGCGACAGCTCCTCCCTGGAGAAGGGCCGGTCCTTCCTGATGAGGAAATCCACCTTCCATCCGGTCGCCGAGTCGATGGCGTTGAATTGACCCCGTTCCGCCAGGGCCGTGGCGGCCGCCTCCGAATCCACGTACAGACCATCCTTCCGAATCCCCTCAACGAGCGTCGAGAGCGCCGGGCGGTCGGGGTCGATGACGATGTCGAGGTCGCGGGTTGCTCGGGGTTCACCGTGGTACGAGCTCGCGACGGATCCGGTGACCATGTATGGAATGTGGGCGGCCTCCAGGCGACCGATCACGTTCAGGATGAGCGCCGCCAGGGTCACGATCTATCGAGGCGATCGGGGGAGTCCGGCCCCAGCAGCAATCGGACCAGGGCCGCTCGAACCTCAGCGTCGGACATGCCGGGGTGACGCCGCCGAATTCCGGCCTCAGCAAGGTCTCGAACCGACTCGCTCATCTCGGCGGCCGCTCGAAGGCGCTCGCTCGGGCTCATGCGGCGGAACGCGTCGCGTTGCTGCTTCAGGGAATCGGGCGACGTGTCGTGGGCGGCCATCGACTCGAACTCTACCTCTCAGGACTGAGTCCCTCGCGATCCACCACGAGCAGCGCCCGATCCCGGAACGGGGCGCCCGAGTGCCGACGTACGAGAACCACGGTCGCCGCCGGCTTCCTCGTCGGCCGCACCGCGATCGACATTTCCGCTAATCGTCATCGGGGGACGGCTAACACAGATTCCCGAGCGGCGCGCCGCGTCCGGTCCGCCGCCATCGCCAGGCCTGAGCACGAATCGGCTGCCTAAGCGTCGCCGGATCGCCCCGGAGCACCCCGATTCGGATTCCGCCGAGGCCTGAATTGCGTTAAGCGTCCAGGGGTGACGATTACGGAAGAAGTGCGGTCTGTCCGACTGACCGGGACCGGCGAGCGGGGCCCTACCCAGCAATCGATCCGGCGTTCGAACCCTCCCCCAGCGACCCGCTGCACCTCGTCCTCCTGATGAAGGATATCCGTGCCGCGATCCGGAAGGTCGCCTCGCCGAATTCCTGACATCCGCCGACGAGTCGGCGGGCGACAATGCGCCGATGCGTCGCTATCTGCGCCTGCTTCGACAGCGAGACTTCGGGCTGCTCTGGGGCGGAGCGACGATCTCCGCGCTCGGCGACGGGATGTCGCTGGTCGCCCTCATCTGGCTGCTGCTCGAACGTGGCGGGACGGCGGCCGACGTCGGCTGGCTCGCGGCGATCTACACGGCGCCGGTGATCATCGGCGGCCTCGCGACGGGCCCGATCCTCGACGCGTTCGACCCACGCAAGGTCATCGCGGCCGACAACGCGATCCGCGGCCTGACAATGGCGAGCGTTCCGATCGCCGCTGCCCTGGGCGTCCTCACGACGGCTCACATCTTCGTCGTCGCCGCGGTCTACGGCCTCCTGTTCATGACGAGCGCCGCCGGGATCCCGAGCCTCGTCACCCGCCTGATCCATGGCGACGACGACCTCACGACGGCGAACGCGATGGAGTCCCTCTCGTTCGGCCTCTCGGGGCTGATCGGGCCGGGGGTCGCGGGCGTCCTGATCGCGATCAACGGCGCGCCGTTCGTGCTCGCCATCGACGCCGTCACGTACTTCGTCTTCGTCGCCTGTCTCCTCCTCATGCGCGAAGGGGGGAGGGGAGCGGCGGTCCTCGCCTCCGAGGGTGCGGACGACACGACCGAACCCGCGGCCTCCGCCTCACGGGGCCTCGGCCCGGCCGTCCGATTCATCTTCAGCGCCCCGGCAATCGTCGCGATCACGCTCTTCTATATGTCGGTCAACATCGCCGGCGGCATCGTCACGGTCGTCATTCCGCTGTACGTCCGCGACGTTCTCCATGGCGGCTCGGAGACCTTTGGGCTGCTCCTCAGCGTCCTGACGGCGGGGGATCTCCTCGGCCTCCTCGTCGTCGGTGCCATGAGCTGGCGCTGGCCGCTCGGGCGGTCGATCGCCTGGGCCCTCTTCACCAGTGGCCTGGTGAGCCTGCTGTGGCTCCTCCAGCCGCCGTTCATCGCCCTCGGCGCGATACTCTTCGTCTGGGCCGCGCTCTCGTCGTCGCTCACGCCATGGGCCCAGACGATCCGCATGCGCCTGATCCCGCCCGAGATGCGTGGCCGCGTCTTCGCCCTCCTGCGGACGAGCATGCAATCGACCCGCCCGATCGGCGCCGTCGCGGCCGGCTTCCTCGTCGGCCACGGCGACCTGACGATCGCGATCGCAGCGATCGGACTGCTCTTCGCCGTACCCGGGCTCATCGGCATCTGGCTCCCAGCCCTAGGTCGCGGCCCGACCGCTGACCCGAAGCGGGGCTGAGGCTGTCCGGAACCGACATGAGGCTGCTCGGAAACTCTCGGCACGGCTTGAGCGTCCTCCCCCGGAATGGATGATCGGCAGCGGTTCCACGCCGCGTTCGAGGCGCACCAACGGCGGGTCCTCGCCTATGTCCTCCGGCGTGTCGCCTCGGCGCCAGACGCGGAGGATGCGGCTGCCGACACGTGGGTCGTCGCCTGGCGCCGCGTGGATCGATTGCCCGATTCCGACGCCCTGCCGTGGCTGCTCGCGATCGCGCGGCGAGTGATCGCCAATCAGCGCCGAGGCCGGGAGCGACAATCACGCCTGACGATCCGCCTCCAGCGCGAATCCCGCCCGCCGCTCGGCCCCGATTCCGAAAACCCGGCCCTCGACACGTTGGAGAGCCTGCCGGCCGATGACCGGGAGCTGCTGCGATTACTGGCGTGGGATGGCCTCACCCACGTGGAGGCCGGCGCCGTCCTGGGGATCTCGCCCAATGCGGTCGCCATTCGCCTCCATCGAGCGCGGAAGCGATTTGCGGAGGCCTTCGCGAAAGGTTCCGGGTCGAGCCGGACATCAGGAGGAGTAGAGGACCAGAAACCCGGCCGTCGATTGTTCGGAGCGAAGCGACCGTGAACGAGCATCTCGTGCCCGATCCGCTTGACGTGCTCCGAGCGTCCGATCCCGTCGATCCCGACCGCCTGTCCTCCGCGAGCCTCGCCCGCATCCGCGCGAGGGTGATGGAGGACGTCATGACCGATCCCGTGGCCAGGCAGGCCGCTCCACGCCGCTTTCTTCGCCTCGGCCTCGCAGCCGGTGGCGTTGCCGCCCTGGCCCTCGTGCTGATTGTGAGCAGGGGGGTGCCGTCACTCGGCCCCGGAGGTGGGGTCGGGCCCGGCTCGGCATCCTGCGTTGCTCCGTACAGCGGACCCGCCTCGATCGTCGCGCGTACCTTCGCATTCGACGGAACCGTCACGGCCATCGACGGGGAGACGGTCAGCTTCACGGTCAACCAGGCCTACCGCGGCACCACCGCTTCGAGCATCAGCCTGAACGCGCTGGGCATGACGGGCAACGCCATCACGTCGGCCGGCGGCCCGAACCTGCGGATCGGCGAGCGATACCTGGTCGCCGGCGACGATCATTTCGCGTGGGCCTGTGGGTACACGCAGTCGTACGACGCGGCCGTGGCCGCAACCTGGGCCGCCGCCGCGCACTGACACGCTCGTTGCGCGGCGAGAGCCCTGCGTCGAACTGTCCGCCGGGCCTCAATCGTCGACACGATGTGCTGCTGGACTCTTGGGCTTTCCCGCGGAATGTACGCCCGGCCGCAGCGAACCCGGCCGCCTGTATAGTCCTAGGCGTCCCCTGCACGGGATCGACGACAGAGGGGGAGCGTGGCGGAAAGATCGACCGGCCAGGGCGCTGCCGCGATCGAGAATCCGGTCATCAACTCGCCCTTCGTCGAGCCGAAGCGGCACTTCGATATGGGTGCGGACGGCCGGCCGACCGGTGAAATCACCGAGAGCCGCCGCTCCTCCGAGTTCTTCGTGCCGGTCGCGCAGCCAAAGAAATACTCGGCGCAGCTGACCATCGACGCGTTCGGCGGGCCCAAGAAGCAGCAGTCGAACGAGATCGTCAACGAGATCCGGCAGGCGGTCGATCGATGGCGTCGCCAGGGCTACCCGCATACAACATCGATCACGCGGGAGCTCCTCGCGTACTGGAGCCGCGAGGATCGCGAGCGGCGCCTCTTCTTCTGCCAGATCGAGGCGGCCGAGACGGCGATCTACCTGACCGAGGCAGCTGAGAAGCTCGGTGACACGAACGCGCGGAACCAGATCGCCGCGCAGAACGCGACCCACAACGACGGGCTTCCCCGGACCGCGTTCAAGATGGCCACGGGCTCCGGCAAAACGGTCGTGATGGCGATGCTCATCGCGTGGCACACGCTCAACAAGCAAGCGAACCAGCAGGATCGGCGCTTCTCAGACCGCTTCCTGATCATCACACCCGGGATCACGATCCGTGATCGCCTGCGGGTCCTGCTCCCGAACGATCCTCAGAACTTCTACCGGGCGATGGACATCGTCACGCCGGAGCAGCTGGACCGGCTCCAGGCCGCGACCATCCTGATCACGAACTACCACGCGTTCATTCGCCGCGAGAAGATCGAGGCGGCCAGCCTCACGAAGAAGGTTCTCGCCGGCGGCGAGGACGACGGCCGCTTCCGCGAAACCGCCCCGGAAATGGTCCGCCGAGTCTGCCGGGTGTTCGGAAACGCGAAGAACATCGTCGTGATCAACGACGAGGCCCATCACTGCTACGCCCCGGCACCGGCCTCAGAAGCCGTCGAGGGAGCGATCGACGCCGACGAGCGGACGATGGCGACCAAGGATCTCGAAGAAGCGAGCGTCTGGCTGTCAGGCGTCCAAGCCGTCAAGGACAAGATCGGCGTCCGAGCTGTGTTCGACCTTTCCGCCACTCCGTTCTTCCTGAAGGGCTCCGGTTATCCGGAAGGCACGCTTTTCCCGTGGGTCGTTAGCGACTTTGGGCTCATGGATGCCATCGAGTCGGGCATCGTGAAGATCCCGCGCGTGCCGGTCAGCGACGACTCGATGACCGGCGAGGGGCCGATGTACCGCGACCTATGGCTCCGGGTCCGCGACCGGCTCCCGCGCAAGGGGATTAAGGACACGCCGATCGACGGCCTCCCTGTGATCCCGAAGGAGCTCGAAGGCGCGCTGAACAGCCTCTACCAGGACTACGAGCGCAGCTACAACGCCTGGGGAGACGCGAACATGGGCCGGCCACCCGTGTTCATCGTCGTCTGCTCGAACACGGCGACCTCGAAGCTCGTCGCCGACTGGATCGCCGGCTGGGAAAAGGAACTCCCGGACGGAACGAAGACCGTCGTTCCGGGCAACCTTGAGCTCTTTTCCAACGAGCAGGACGGCCGCTTCCGGGACTTCCCGAACACGATCCTCGTCGACTCGGCCCAGCTCGATCGCGGCGACGCCCTCGATCCCGCCTTCCGCAAGGCCGCCGCGGCCGAAATCGAGCGCTTCAAGCGCGAGTACCTGACCCGCTACCCGGAGCGCAGTGCCGACGACATCACCGACGAAGACATCCTGCGTGAGGTCCTCAACACCGTCGGCAAGCCCGGTCGGCTCGGCGAGCACATTCGCTGCGTGGTCTCGGTGGCGATGCTGACCGAGGGCTGGGATGCCAACACAGTCACCCACATTCTCGGTATCCGGGCATTCGGGACCCAGCTTCTCTGCGAGCAGGTGGTCGGCCGCGCACTTCGGCGAGCGAGCTACGAAGCCAACGCTGACGGGATGTTCGAACCCGAGTACGCCGAGGTCTACGGCGTGCCGTTCAGTTTCCTCTCCGTGTCGGGGAAGGGGACCCCGAAGTCGCCCAAGCCTGTCCTGACGGTCCGGGCTCTGCCCGAGCGGGCCGCTCTCCGGATCGAGTTCCCGCGAGTCACCGGCTATCGATATGAGATGCCGACCGAACATCTCGAGGCGGCCTTTGATGCCTCATCGATCCTGGCGGTCTCGACGAAGGAGGTTGCGACCAAGACGGACCTCGATCCGATCGTCGGCGAGATGGCGACTCATACGCTCGATCCCGGCGACCAACGACTCCAGACCGTCATCTTCACGATCGCGAAGCGGACGCTCGAGAACCATTTCCGCGAAGACGGAGCCGAGCGGCCCTGGCTCTTCCCGCAGCTGGTCCGGATCACGAAGGCCTGGATCGACGAGTGCGTCATCCCGTATCTCAAGGACGGGGCGTTCCCGCAGCTCCTGCTCTTCACCGAGTACAGCCACGACGCCGCCGACAAGATCCACCGCGCGATCGTGGCTGGCACGCGCGGCGAGAAGCGCCTCCTGCCGATCCTCCGACCGTACGAGCCGATCGGCTCGACCGACGACGTCGTCTTCGAGACCACGAAGACCTGCTACGAGACGATCAAGAGCCACCTCAACCTGGTCCCGCAGGACTCTGGTTGGGAATCGAAGCTCGCCGACGTTCTCGAATCGATACCGGAAGTCGTCAGCTACGCAAAGAACCAATTCCTGAACTTCAAGATCCCGTACACCTTCGAGGGGCGCGCCGCGAACTACGTGCCGGACTTCCTCATCCAGATCCGCGATGCCGCCTCGTCTGGTCCTGAGGATCTCATGACATTGATCCTCGAGGTCAGCGGTGAGGTGCGAAAGCAAAAGCAGGCGAAGGTCGCGGCGGCGGAGCATCTCTGGGTCGAGGCCGTGAACAACTGGGGCGGCGCCGGCCGCTGGGCGTTCCTTGAGATCACTGACCCGTGGGACGCGGAGAGCGTCATCCGTGCCAAGTTCGTCGAGCCGGCCGAGGTTCGAGCATGAGGCAAGGCCAGCCTCAGGTCTCGCTACGTCCCCACGGGGCCGCTCCCTTGAGATGCACCCGACGCCGAGGAACTGAGCAACTGCGCGACGCGCTGGTGCGAGAGATCGAGCAGACGGCCGATATCCCGTTGCGGGAGGCCCAGTCGCGCCAGCGTCTGGGCGGCTTCTCGGGACTTGTTCGCGGCCACCCGCTGTCCTTCGAGCGCCTCTGCTCGCGCATGGATCGCATCGGCAACAGCGCGTTCGGCGTCGGGATCGAGGACCTCCTTGATCGTCAGGTCGAAACTATTGGGACCGACGTCGAGCAACAGCGAGATTGCGTCCCGGGCCATCGGCTCGATGTTCCGCAACCCCCGTGCCTGGCTGAACACACCCGGCAGCTCCGCCACCTGGATCGCCCACCACGTGCCGTCTCGCTCCGCGAGGACCGTATACGTCTGCCTCACCGTTCCCACCATCGCTCTCCGAACTCCGCCTGCAGAGACCGCAGGATCGCGCGAGCTGTCGGGCGTCGGATGTCCCGATGCCGAGGGATCGACACGACTCTTCCATCGATCGACCAGAGCTCGTGGGCGGAACCCTCGCGGACGAACGTCCAGGATCGCCCGTGTTCCTGGGCGGCCTCCGAAATGAGCCGAAGGAGCTCAGTTCGCTTCATCGGAAACGTTAGGCTAGGGGAGTGGGCACGTCAAGGCCAGCGGACTAGACAACCTCGCCTGACGGACCATGACTCCCTGATAATCGTGTCAGCGACTTGGCCCGCGCTTACTCCGGATGCTCGGCGCCAACGGTGAAAGCGTTCACCGGTGCGATCGCTCTCTGGACCGTCATCGCATTTAGCCTTCTCTTGTTCGATCCAGGCGGTCAGTACCTGCTTCTAGGCTGCATGCGCCTCGTAGGGCGGTCCGTCGAGTGCGAGGCGCAGGCTCAGGCAATGAACGCCGAGTTGTGGCGGCTTCATACGGCGCCACTGATGTTGACGGTCGTGATCGGCTACGTTGCGATCCTGCTCATCCGGGTCCGGACGTGGATGCTTCGAGCCCGCCGCCCACGCACGGGAGACCCGATGGTAAGGCATGCCTGACAAGATCAAGCCCGCTCGTGCCACGCCGGTCCGCGCCATCAACCACCCGGGCGACACCCGGGCCAATATCCCGACTGCCGAGCTCGAGTCGTTCGCCCGCCCGGAGGAGAAGAGGCCCACGATCGTGCGCTATCCCCGCGACCCCACGCTGGACCCGCAGCTCGTCTGGAAGGGCAAGGACGAGCAGGACAGCCACGACCTCGAGGTGCCGGCGGTCCCGATCTACATCCAGGAGACGATCGACCCGCTCGCGCTCGTCGAGGAGCTCCGTGCCGCGAGCGAGGGCCGCCGCTCGGAGGAGCAGCTCGGCTTCTTCGGCCCGTACACGGACCTGACGTTCGAGGAGAAGGTC